>DATJLQ010000096.1:0-98087 GCA_035509415.1 Alphaproteobacteria bacterium | reverse complement strand
GGCCTGATTGGGGCGTAGCCAAGCGGTAAGGCAACGGGCTTTGGTCCCGTCATCCCAGGTTCGAATCCTGGCGCCCCAGCCATGCGCGCGGCCGACGTCTTTGTCCGACCCCCGCGCGTCCGACGCCGGCGCGTCCGACGCCCGCGCGTCGTCGAACGCAACGGCCGGAATCCGGCCCGCGCGTGGTCATTTGGGCCACACGGCCGTGCCACGCGGGTGGGCCGCATCGACCTGCCAGGGCGCCGCGGCGCCGAATTCCGAGCCCAGCGATGGGGCACCGAGCCGTGACACACGCGATGCACGTCAAGGGGTCGCAAGTTCGGTCCTTGCCGTGCCCACCGTTTCCCTCGAGGACTCGGGTCGCGCCGGGAAGCAGGTGCCGGGGTTCCGACGCGAATTGCGAGGCAGCGGGCGGCGCTCAATCTTTCCCGGTCTCGTCCCGCGTCGTAATGACCATCGCGCGAGTCGGCTCGATGCGCATCGTCCATCCGCGCGCTGATCCACCCCCAGCGAAGTGGACCACCCTCATATATGGTTTTGGCATCGAGGAGGACCCTCATGCCGAGGAGGAGTTACAAGACTGAAGAGATCGTGGCGGAGCCCACGGTGCATCCCCGCTCTGTGGCGCAGGATTTCAGTCAAGGCTTGGCGGTGCAGTCCGTGGCCGATCTTGTCGAGTGCATAGGATTCGGAAGTTGCACGAGTGTCAAAGAGGGCGTGGAGGCGTCCGTCGCAAATACGCCGAGCGCATCGCTTGCTGCCCGGCGGCTTCTAACCCCGCGGCTCATGCGTGGGTCGGGACGAGGCGGAGATTCCGCGCGCCTTGGCCCGCGGTCTTCTTGACATTCGGCGCCGGCCGGTCTAATTATTTTATATATAAAGTATTATCGCCCGACACTCGCAGGCACCCGGACAGAACAGGAATCGGCCCATGCGTATCGTCTGCATCGGCGGCGGCCCGGCGGGGCTCTATTTCGGCCTCCTGATGAAGAAGGCGAACCCGGCCCACCGAATCACGGTGGTCGAGCGCAACCGGCCCTACGATACCTTCGGCTGGGGGGTGGTGTTCTCCGATGCGACGATGGAGAACATGCGCGCGTGCGATGCCGAGACCGCGCGCGAGATCGAGGACGCGTTCAATCATTGGGACGACATCGAAGTCCTGATCAAGGGCCGCCGCATGCGGACGACCGGCCACGGCTTCGTCGGCATCGGCCGCAAGCGCCTGCTCAACATCCTTCAAGCGCGCTGCCAGGCGCTCGGTGTCGAGCTCGTCTTCGATCGCGAGGTCGAGAGCGACATCGAGTTCCCCGAGGCGGACCTCGTCGTCGCTTGCGACGGCGTCAACTCGAAGCTGCGCAATCGCTATGCGGCCACGTTCGAGCCCGACCTCTCGGTACGCCCCAACCGCTACATCTGGCTCGGCACGGAGAAGAGCTTCGACGCGTTCACCTTCGATTTCCGGCGCACCGAGCACGGCTGGTTTCAGGCGCACATCTACAAGTTCGACGAGAAGACCTCGACGTTCATCGTCGAGACCACCGAGGAGACGCTACGCGCCCACGGCCTCGACCGCGCGGGCCAGGACGAATCGGTCGCATTCTGCCAGACCCTGTTCGCAGACGTTCTCGAGGGCGCTCCGCTCCTCACCAACTCGCGCCACCTGCGCGGCTCCGCCTGGCTCAATTTCAGCCGCCTGGTGTGCGGCAAGTGGAATCACTTCAATGGCAAGAGCCATGTCGTCCTCATGGGCGACGCCGCGCACACTGCGCATTTCGCGATCGGATCGGGCACCAAGCTCGCGCTCGAGGACGCGATCGAGCTCGCGCGGCAGTTCGAGCGCCTGGGCGACGCGCCGGCACTCATTCCGGACGTGCTCGCGGCCTACGAGGAGGTGCGCCGGGTCGACGTCGCGCGCATCCAGAACGCGGCACGCAACGCGATGGAATGGTTCGAGGTGGTGGGAAGCCGATACGCCGATACGCTCGAGCCCGAGCAGTTCATGTACTCGCTCTTGACGCGCTCCCAGCGCATCAGCCACGAGAACCTCCGGCTCCGCGACCCCGTCTGGCTCGAGGGCTACGAGCGCTGGTTCGCGCGCCGCGGCGGGCTCAATGCCGATCCCGGAAGCCGCCCGACGCCGCCCATGTTCACGCCCTACCGCGTGCGCGGCGTCACGCTGCCGAACCGGATCGTGATGTCGCCCATGGCGATGTATTCGGCCAAGGACGGCGTTCCGAACGACTTCCATCTGGTTCATCTGGGAAGCCGCGCGCTCGGTGGCGCCGGCCTCGTGTTCGGCGAGATGACCTGCGTCTCGCCCAATGCGCGCATCACGCCCGGCTGCCTCGGCCTGTGGAACGACGAGCAGGCCGCCGCGTGGCGCCGCATCGTCGACTTCATTCACGGCCACTCCGCCGCCAAGGTCGGGCTTCAGATTGGCCATGCGGGGCGCAAGGGCTCGACCCGGGTCGCCTGGGAGGGGATCGACCAGCCGCTGGCGGATGGAAATTGGCAGCTGCTCGCGCCGTCGGCGACCTCGTATCTCCCGCATGGCGGCATTCCGCGCGCGATGTCCTTGGGCGACATGGCGCGGGTCAAGGCCGACTTCGCCGCCGCCGCCGAGCGCGGCGCTGCCTCGGGCTTCGACGTGCTCGAGCTCCATTGCGCCCACGGCTATCTGCTCTCGAGCTTCCTCTCGCCGCTCACCAACCGGCGCGAGGATCTCTACGGTGGCCGCCACGAGAACCGCGCGCGCTATCCGCTCGAGGTTTTCGCCGCGATCCGCGCCGTGTGGCCCGAGGAACGCCCGATCTCGGTGCGGCTCTCGTGCCACGACTGGTTCGATGGCGGCAACACGCCCGAGGACGCGGCGATCTTCGCGCGCCTCTTCAAGGAGGCGGGCGCCGACCTCATCGACTGCTCGTCGGGCCAGGTGGTCAGGGAGGAGAAGCCGGTCTACGGCCGCCTGTTCCAGACGCCGTTCGCGGACAAGATCCGCAACGAGGTCGGCATCGCGACGATCGCGGTCGGCGCCATTTCCGAGGCGGACCATGCGAATTCGATCATCGCGGCGGGGCGCGCCGATCTTTGCGCGCTCGCACGGCCCCATCTCGCGGATCCGGCCTGGACGCTTCACGAGGCGGCGAAGATCGGGTTCAAGTCGATCCCCTGGCCGCGCCAGTATCATTCGGGCAAGGCGCCATACGAGGCCAACCTCGAGCGCGCCGCGGCGCAAACCCCGGGCGGCCGCGCCTGAGCGTCGGTGGCGCGTCAGGCTTCCGGGAGCACGGCGGTCGCTTCGATCTCGACCAGCGCCTTGGGCTCGACCAGGCTCTTGACCTCGACCAATGCCATCGCGGGGTAGCTTCGTCCCATGACGTCGCGGTAGGCGGCGCCGATCTCCGCGAGGCTCGAGCGATAGAGCGCCATGTCGGTCACGTACCAGGTCATGCGCACGATCGTCTCGGGGCCGGCGTCGCATTCCTTCAAGACGGCGAGGATGTTGGCGAGCGCCTGGCGCGTCTGCGCCGCGAGCCCGTCGGCGAAGCGTCCAGCCGCGTCCCAACCCACCATGCCGCCGACGAATACCATCTCGCCGCGCGCGCGAATGCCGTTTGCGTAGCCGCGCGGCCGCGGCCAGCCCGCGGGCAGGATCGCTTCGTGGCCGGCGCGTGTCGCGGCTCGTTTGCCCATGCTCTGTTCCGACACGATCCCTCCCTACGATGCAGCGCGGCGCTCGGCCGACACCAACGCCATGCGACGCAGCTCGAAGCGCTTCAGCTTACCGCTCTCGGTGCGCGGCAGGCTCTCGACGAACTCGATCGCGCGCGGATATTTGAAGGGCGCGATCGACCGCTTGACATGGTCCTGAAGTGCCTGCGCTTGCGCGCCGTCGCCGGCCTGGCCCGGGCGCAGAACGACATAGGCCTTGACGATCTGGCCGCGCTCCTCGTCGGGCGCGCCCACGACGCCGCATTCCGCGACCGCGGGATGGGTCATCAGAGCCGCCTCGACCTCGGGGCCCGCAATGTTGTAGCCGGCCGAGATGATCATGTCGTCCGAGCGCGCCTGGTAGCGGAAATAGCCGTCCCGGTCCATGACATAGGTATCGCCGGTCACGTTCCAGCCGCGTTGGACGTACTGCCGCTGGCGCGCATCGGCGAGATAGCGGCAGCCGGTCGGCCCGCGCACCGCGAGACGCCCTGCCGTTCCGGGAGGGACTTCGTCGCCCGCATCGTCGATCACGCGCACCTCGTAGCCGGGCACCGCCTTCCCGGTGAGGCCGGCGCGCATCTCCTCCTCGCGCGCGCAGACGAAGATGTGCAGCATCTCGGTCGAGCCCAGCCCGTCCTGCATGGCTATCCCGGTCGCGTCGCGCCAGGCCTCGAAGGTCGCCTTGGGCAGCGTCTCGCCCGCCGAGACCGATTTCCGCAGCGACGAGATGTCGACGCCCGCGAGCTTGCCGAGCATGGCGCGATAGGCGGTCGGCGCCGTGAAGCACACGGTCGCGCGGTATTTCGCGATCGCCGGCAGGAGATCGTCGGGCGAGGCGCGCTCGAGCAGCACGGTGCTCGCCCCCACATGAAGCGGGAACAGCACCAGCCCGCCGAGGCCGAAGGTGAAAGCGAGCGGCGGCGAGCCGATGAAGCGATCGTCCGCGTCGGCGCGCAGCACGTAACGGCCGTAGGTGTCGCAGATCGCGAGCATGTCGCGGTGGAAATGCATGGTGCCCTTGGGCTCGCCCGTGGTGCCCGAGGTGAAGCCGATGAGGCACACGTCGTCGATCGCGGTGTCGCAGGCCTCGAACCGCTCGTAGTCCGGCTGCGCCATGAGGCGCTCGAGGCTCTCGGTCCCGCTATCGCCCCAATAGACGATGCGGTCGAGGCCGGGTGCCGCGGCCCGGGCCTTCTCCATCTCGTCGTCGAGGCGGCGGTCGCAGAGCGCAAGCCCGATGCGCGCCTTGTCGAGCGCGTAGCCGAGCTCCTTCGCGCGCAGAAGCGGCATGGTCGCGACCACCACGCCGCCCGCCTTGATCACGGCGAAATAGGCCGCGACCATCATCGGATTGTTGGCCGAGCGCAGCAGCACGCGGTTTCCGGGCACCATGCCGAGATCGCGCGTCAGCACGTTCGCGATGCGGTTGACGCGCTCGGCGAGCGCCGCGTAGCTCAGGGTCTCAGTGGGCGCGATGAGGCAGGGCCGGTCGCCGCGGCCGGCCGCGACCCAGCGGTCGACGAACGCCGTCGCGCAATTGAGGCGCTCGGGATAGGCGAGCTCCGGGAGCTCGAAGCGGAAGTCGGGCCACTCGCTTTCGGAAGGCAAGTTGTCGCGCGTAAACGTATCGAGATGAGCCGAGCGAATCATGATCGGCGGCCTCCTGTCCCGGAATCTTCCGCCGCCGCCTTGAGCGTCTCGCGCGCGATCACGACCTTCTGCACCTCGGTCGCCCCTTCGTAGATGCGGAGCGCCCGGATTTCGCGATAAAGGGCCTCGACCTTGACGCCCTTGGTGACGCCGAGGCCACCATGGATCTGCACCGCGCGGTCGATCACCTTCTGTCCCACCTCGGTCGCGAACATCTTCGCCATCGAGGCCTCGCGCGTGACGCGCGCGGCACCGCCGTCCTTCGCCGCCGCCGCCCGATAGATCAGAAGCGCCGCGGCGTCGACCTCGGTCGCGCTTTCGGCGATCGCGGCCTGGACCAGCTGGAGCGCCCCGAGTGCGGCGCCGAAAAGCCGGCGCGTCGACGCGCGCCGGACCGTTTCCGCGAGGGCGCGACGCGCGAAGCCGAGGGCCGCCGCGCCCACGGTCGAGCGGAAAATATCGAGCGTCGCCATCGCGACCTTGAATCCATCGCCGGGGGCCCCGAGCCGTCGATCTGCGGGCACGCGTACGCCCTCGAATCTGAGTGTCGCGAGCGGATGGGGTGCGATCACCTCGATGCGTTCGGCGACCGTCAGGCCGGCCGTGTCCGCGTCCACCACGAAGGCGGAGAGGCCGCGGGCCCCGGGCGCCTCGCCGGTGCGCGCGAAGACGACGTAATGGTCGGCGATGCCGCCGTTCGAGATCCAGGTCTTGACGCCGTCGAGGCGGTAAAAGTCGTTGCCGTCGGCACGCGCGGTCATGGCAAGCGCCGCCACGTCCGAGCCGGCCTCGGGCTCCGAAAGGGCGAAGGCCGCGATCGATTTGCCGTCGCGCACGCCTGGGAGATAACGCGCCTTGAGCTCGGGCGTGCCGTAGAGGGTGATCGAGCCGGTGCCGAGACCCTGCATCGCGAAGGCGAAATCGGCAAGCCCGTCGTGATAGGCCAGAATCTCGCGCGCGAGGCAGAGCGTGCGCACGTCGAGCGCCGCGCGCAGGCCGCCATGGCTTCCGGGTACGGCGGCCTTGAGAAAGCCCGCCGCCCCGAGCGCGCCCACGCGCGCGCGGCAGGCGGCATCCACGTCGTCGTGAGGAAGCGTCGGCAGCGTCGCCTCGGCCCAATCCCAAAGACGCTCTGCGAAGCGGCGATGCTCGGCGTCGAGAAACGGCCAGCAAAGCGTCTCGGCGAGGGTCGGGTCGAGTGCCATCAGTTCCCCTCGAAGACGGGCTTTTGCTTGGCCGCGAAGGCGCGATAGGCGCGCGCGAAATCCTCCGTCTTCATGCACAGCGCTTGCGCCACCGCCTCGGCGTCGATCGCCGCCTCGACCGACATGGCCCATTCGGTCTCGAGCATGCGCTTGGTCATGGCATTGGCGAAGGTCGGCCCATGGGCGAGCTCGGTCGCGAGTTTCGTCGCCTCCTCGAGCACCGTCTCGACCGGCGCGAGCCGATTGAGGAAGCCCCAACGCTCCGCGTCCTCGCCGCCGAGGGCGCGGCCCGTGAAGAGCAGCTCGGCCGCGCGCCCTTGCCCCACGATCCGCGGCAGGATCGCGCAGGCCCCCATGTCGCAGCCCGCGAGCCCGACCCGATTGAAGAGGAACGCGATCTTGCTGCGTGCGGTGCCGATGCGGATGTCGGACGCCATCGCGACGATGGCTCCCGCGCCGGCGCACACGCCGTCGATCGCGGCGACGATCGGCTGGGGGGCCGCGCGCATCGCCTTCACGAGCGAACCGGTCATGCGCGTAAAGCCCAAGAGCGCGGTCGCGTCCATTGCGACGAGCGGGCCGATGATCTCGTGCACGTCCCCGCCCGAGGAGAAGTTTCCGCCCGCCCCGGTCACCACGATCGCCTTTACGGCCTCGTCCTTGGCCGCGGCGAGGAAGATGTCGGTAAGCTCGGCATAGCTTTCGAAAGTGAGCGGGTTCTTGCGCTCGGGCCGGTCGAGGGTGAGCGTGAGGAGCTTGCCCGCGACCGACATCTTGAGATGCCGCGCGCGGTAGGCGGCGAGCGGGAGCGTCACGGGGTTGGCGGCGCTCATCGCGTCCCTCCCGCGGCGATCGCGGCGCGCGCCGAGCTCTTCGCCTTGCCCAGCAGATTCATGAGCGTCTCGATCTCGTCCGCCGCGAGATCCGCGAACAGCGCCGCGATCCATTCCGCATGGGCCGCGGCCATGATCCGGAACTGGCGCCGGCCCTCGGCGGTGAGCGTCACCAGCTGGGCACGCCCGTCATCGGGGGCCACCTTGCGCTCGAGGCTGCCCTGCTCGACCAGCCGGTCGACGAGGCCCGTGACGTTGCCGTTCGAGACCATGAGGCGCTGGGACAGCTCGCTCAGCTTCATGCCCGCTTGCGCCTTGTCGAGTTGGGCCATGAGATCGAAGCGCGGCAGGGTCATCTCGAACTCTTCGCGCAACCGACGCCGGATCTCGCTCTCGACCAGGGTCTTGCAGCTGAACAGGCGCAGCCATAGGCGCAACTCGTTCTTGTGGTCGCGCGGCCGTTCGATCACGCGCGTCTCGGCGTCCAGCGGAAGCGACAAGGTTCCCTCCATGGCTCGTTTTTCTCCGGCGGCCGTCCTCAGATCTCGCCGCCCGCGACGGTGAGTACCGATCCCGTGACCCCGCTCGCGCCGGACGAGCACAGGAACGCGACCGCGGCGGCCACTTCCCCGGGGGCTATGAGCCGGCCGAGGGCGTTGTTCTCGACCAGCTCGGCAACCGTGTCGGCCGCCGTGCGGCCGGTCTTGCGCACGATCTTCTCGACGCTTGCGCGCACGAGGTCCGTGTCGGTGAAGCCGGGGCAGACCGCGTTCACGGTCACGCCGGAGGCCGCGGTCTCGAGCGCGAGCGCGCGCACCAGCCCCACCACCGCGTGCTTCGCCGCGCAATAGGCAGAGACATAGGCGTAGCCCTTGAGCCCGGCCGTCGAGGCGATCGCGACGATGCGGCCGAAGCCGCGCGCCGACATTCCGCCGACCACCGACTGGATCGAGTGGACGGCGCCCATCAAGTTGACGTCGATCATGCGCCGGAAGAGTTCCGCGTCGCTCTTTGCGAAGGGCATCGACTCGGCGCCTCCCGCATTGGCCACCAGGATATCGATCGGTCCGCGCGCCACGGCCGCTCGCTCGATGGCGACCTTGAGCGCCGCCGCGTCGGTCACGTCGGCGACCGTCGCGGCCGCGGCGTCGCCCGAAGCAACCGCGTCCTCGAGCGCCGCGCGACCGCGGCCGAGCACGGTCACCCGCGCGCCGCCGGCGCTCAGCGTCTTGGCGACCGCGCGGCCGATGCCGCGCCCGCCACCGGTCACCAGCGCATGCCGTCCCGCAAGATCGTCCATCGCTTCGGCGCTCCCGCGACCGCTCGATTCCGCGGCCGATCCGTCGACCGCGAGTTATTTTATATTTGAAATAAATCGACTGTCATCTAAAATGTCGCGCCAGGGCGGCTCGCGCTCAGCCGGCCGCCCCTTTGAGGTCGAGCCGATTCATGTGGCGCCCGCCCGAGCAGATGCGATTCGCCGCCCGCGCCGGGCGCATCCCGACACGCGCCGAGGCCGCGCGCGCACGTCTCTTCCAGCCGATCCGCGTCGGCCATCTCACGCTCGCGCAGCGGACCTGGGTCCCGGCCATGGTGCCCTGGCGCGCGACCGAGAGCGGCTTCGTCACCGACGAGGTGGTCGGTTGGTACGAGCGCTTCGCGCGCGGCCGGCCGGGAGCGATCGTGGTCGAGGCGACCGGCATCCGCGACATCAAGAGCGGCCCGCTCTTGCGCATCGGGCACGAGCGCTACGTGCCGGGCCTCAAGCGACTGGTCGAGACGGTGCGCGCTGCGAGCGGCGGCGAGACGCGCCTCTTCATCCAGCTCATCGACTTTCTCTCGATTCGACGCCGGCCCGAGCCCGCGAGGTTCTTCGCCCAATACCTCGCGATTTCGGATGCGCATCGCGCGGCTCTCGGCATGGCGGGCGCCGACGAGGCTCTCGTGCGCGCGCGCCTCGCGTCCCTCGGCCGCGACGCGCTCGTGCGCGTGCTTTCACCCTCCGAGCTCGAGGCGCTCGACTACGGACTGCGCGAGCGCGTAACCGACATGCACCTCGATCATATCCGGGCGCTGCCCGCGGTGCTGCCGGATCTTTTCGCCGACGCGGCCGCGCACGCGTCGGAAGCGGGCTTCGACGGCGTCGAGCTCCATTACGCCCATGCCTACACGATGGCGTCCTTCCTCTCGCGCACCAACACGCGCGACGACGGCTACGGCGGCGCGCGGGAGCGGCGTGCGCGCCTGCCGCTCGAGGTCTACCAGGCGGTACGCGCGCGGGTCGGCGCCGATTTCGCGGTCGGCTGCCGCTTTCTTGCCGAGGAATGCGTCCCGGGCGGCAGCGACGTCGAGGATGCGCGCTTCTTCGGCGTCGCCTTCGCGCGCGCGGGCATGGATTTCCTCTCGACCTCGCGCGGCGGCAAGTTCGACGACGCGAAGCAGCCGGCCGTCGGCTGGGCCGCCTATCCCTATACGGGCCCGAGCGGCTACGAATGCATGCCGCAGTACATCTCCGACGCGCGCGGGCCCTTCGGACGCAATCGCGACGCGACCCAAGCGATCCGCGCGGCGCTGCGCGCGGAGGGCTTCGAGACGCCCGTGGTGTGCACCGGCGGCGTGCATAATTTCGACATGGCCGAGGCCATGCTCGCCGACGGCGTGTGCGACATCGTGGGTGCCGCGCGCCAGACGCTCGCCGATCCGGATTGGTTCCGGAAGCTCGCCCTCGGCCGCGGCGCGGAGATCCGCCTCTGCGAATACACGAATTATTGCGAGGGCCTCGACCAGAAGCACAAGCCGGTCACCTGCCAGCTCTGGGACAAGGAAGACCTGAAGCGCCCGGGCATGGCCCTCACGCCGGACGGGAAGCGCCGGCTCACCGCACCCGACTGGGAGCCCGAGCCCGCGTCCTGAGCGCCTGCGCGCCGCGACGCCGTGCGCGCCGCCATGCTAATCTCGCGGCCGACGGCGAGTGCCGCTCGCTTTTGCCGACGGGGGCCCCGTGGCGCAGACCAAGAAGACCGAAGTGCGGGAGGCGATCCTCAAGAGCGCCTATCGCCTCTTCAAGCGCAAGGGATACGTCGCGACCACCACGGCCCAGGTCGCGGCCGGCGCGCACATCGCCGAGGCCAATCTCTATAATTATTTCGACTCGAAATTCGACATCCTCTCCCATCTCTTCGAGCCCTGGCTGCGCGCGCGCATCGCGCGTCTCGAGGGCGCGGTCGCGCGCGTGCCCGAGCCGCGCGCGCGGCTTCGGCGCCTCCTCGAGGCGCTCTGGCGCGACCTGCCGCGCGAGGATAACGGCTTCACCAACAATCTCATGCAGGCGCTGAGCACGCTCGGCCGGCCGGATCGCTACCGCCCCGAGCTGCTCGCCTGGGTCGAGGCGCGCATCGAGGCAATGATCAAGGACGCGGTGCCGCCCGCGCGCTATCGGAAGCTCGCAGCAAGCGGTTTCGCCCACGTGCTGATGATGGCCTATGACGGCTTCGTCATGCAGGCTCACCTCGCGCCCGAGCGCGTCTGCCCCGACGCGACGATCGAGGCGATGTGCGACCTGATCCTCGGGAAGGACGGCGCGCGGCCCTAATGTCGCGCCATGAAGTCGGCGGCGCGCGGGACCCACGGCCCGTTCGCGTCGCCCGCCGCGAGGCTCGCGCCGAGATGGTCGCAGCCCGCGAGCACGAGCCGCTCGACCGCGCCTCCAGCCGCGCGTAGCGCCGCCTCCATCTCGACGGCCTGGGTTACGAGATGAGGGAAGTCCCTGTCGCCGTGGGCGATCAAAAACGGCGGCGGCGTGCCCTGGATATTGAGAATCGGGCTCGCCGCGCGCTCGAGCGCCGCGCTCTCGGGCCCGAGGAAGCGCGGTCGCATCGAGAGGCCCGAGCCCGCGCCGAAACGGTATACGCCCGAGATCGGAAGACAGCCCCGGATCGCGTCGTGGGGCAAGCCGTGGAGGCTCTGCCAATCGCGGCGCACCGCGAGCAGCGACGTGTAATGACCGCCCGCCGAATGGCCGCCGATGAAGAGCCGTCGCCCGTCGCCGCCCCAGCGCGACGCCGACTTTTCGATCGCCGCGATCGCCGCCGCGACATCGTCGAGGCCTGTGGGAAAGACGTGCGCGGGCGCCAGGCGATAGCCGATCGAGGCGAACAGAACGCCTTGCGTCGCGAGCGCCGGCGCCATGAAGCCCATCCACTCCTTGTATCCGCTGGTCCAGCCGCCGCCATGGACGAAGGCGAGCACGGTCCCGTTCGGCCGCGGCGCGGGATAGATCGCGACGCGCTGATAGGGATCGTCGCCATAGGCGATCTCGTCGAACGAGATGCCCGTGGAGCGCTCGACGCACGCGTCCCGGTAGGGACGGGCAAAGTCCGAGAGCGGCTCCTGGGGCGGGTAGTCGGACTCGCGCATTGCCTCAATCGCCCGCGCCATCGCCGTGCTCGTCGCCGAGCAGGGCCGCGAGCACGCGCTCGGGCTTGAGCGGCAACCTATGGAGGCGCCTGCCGATCGCCGCCGCGACCGCGTTCGCGACCGCGGCCGCGACGCCGTTGATGCCGATCTCGCCGCAACCCTTGGCGCCGAAGGGACCGTCCGGATCGGGCGCTTCGACGATGATCGAATGGATGCCATAGGGCACGTCGAGCGCGGTCGGGATCTTGTAGTCCATCATGGTCGGGTTCGCGAGGCGCGCGCCGTCCCACACCATCTCCTCCGAGAGCGCGAAGCCAAGCCCCTGGGCGAAGGCGCCCTCGATCTGACCCTCGACCGCCTGCGGGTTGATCGCCTTTCCCACATCGACCGCGGACCAGGCCTCGAGCGGCTCGACCTCGCCGGTCGCCTCGTCGACCTCGAGCTCGACCGCAATGGCGCCGAACGCGAAAGCACCGATTTGCGGGAACGGCACGCCGCGCGCGACCGCGCGCTTCGGGTCGATGGTCTTCTGGTCGTAGACCCAGCTATGGGTGCCCACGATCGGGCCTCCCTTGGCCCAATGCGCGCGCGCCGCGATCGCGGCGAAGGGCAGCTCCTTCCCGGCCACGCCCTTGATGCCGACCCGGCCGCCGTCGCGCAGCTCGACATCCTGGGCCGCGCATTCGAAGATCTCGGCCGCGTGCTCGAGAATGCGCGTCTCGACCTCGCGCGCGGCGCCGACCACGGAGCGGCCGGTCGTGAAGGTGACGCGGCTTGCGGTCGTGCCCCAATTGAAGGGCGAGCCGTCGGTGTCCGGGCTCGCGATCGAGACGCGCTCGAGCGGCAGCTTGAGCGTCTCGCACACGAGCTGGGTGAGGACCGTATCCGACCCCTGGCCAATGTCGACGGCCCCGGTATTGAGAACGATCGTGCCGTCCTCGAGCATGCGGACGATGGCACCGGTTCCGAGCAGCCCCGAAATATGCGCGCTGGCCGCCACGCCCATGGCGCGGCGCTTGCCGGGTTTCGATTTGCGCGCCGCTCGGTCCTTCCACCCGCTCGCCGTCTCGACCGCATCGAGGCACTGGCCGAGGCCGTTCGAGCCGACGCGCGCGCCGCCGAACCAGGGATCGCCGGGTGCGAGCGCGTTCATGCGCCGAATGTCGAATGGGTCGATGCCGAGACAGCGCGCGATCTCGTCGATCTGCTGCTCGGCGCCGAACTGAACCTGGGGCTGGCCGAAGCCGCGGAAGGCGCCGAAGCGCAGCTTGTTGGTATAGACGAGGGTGCCGTGCGCCTTCGCGTGCGGAAACCGGTAGGGCCCGCGCGACATGAGGAGGCTGTAGCCGAGCACGCCCGGGCTGTCGTCGGCGTAGGCGCCGCCGTCGAGCAGCACCTCGACCTCGCGCGCGACGAAGGTGCCGTCCTTCTTGGCGCCGGTCTTGACCCGGAGCTTGAAGGGGTGGCGCGCGCGCACGATCTCGAAATCCTCCTCGCGGCTGAGGATCAGCTTGACCGGTCGGCCGGTCGCGAGCGCCAGTTGCACGGCGATGGGTTGGATGTGCGGCTCCATCTTGTTGCCGAACCCGCCGCCGACACGCGGCGTCAGGGAGCGCAGGCGCGTCATCGGCAGCTTCAGGCTCTCGCAGACATTCGCCTGGACCCGGAACACCGACTGGTTGGCGGACCAGAGCGTCACGCGTCCCTGGGCGTCGACTTCGGCGAGGGCACCGCAAGGCTCGATCGCGACATGGGCCTGGGGCGGGGTCTCGTAGCGGTCCTCGAGCACGAGGTCGCAGTCGGCCCAGGCTGCCTCCACGTCGCCCTCGGAGAAGAAAGTACGCGAGCAGACGTTCCCCTCGCTTCCCGCGTCGAACACCTTGAAATAGCCGGCGAGCTCCTCGTGGATCACGGCTGCCCCGGGCTCGAGCGCCGCCTCGGGCGTGAGAATCGACGGCAATTCCTCGTATTCGACGATGATGGCCTGCGCCGCGGCGCGCGCCGCGGCTTCCGTTTCGGCCGCGACCGCGGCCACCGGCTCGCCCAGATAGCGCACCTTGTCCTTCGCGATCGCGTGCTCGTCCTTGATGAAGGCTCCCATGCGGCCGTCGGGGAAATCGGCGCCGGTGAGGACAGCGTGGACGCCCGGCATCGCGCACGCGGCCGCGGTGTCGTAGCCCTTGATGCGCGCATGCGCATGGGGCGAGCCGAGGATCGCGCCATGGAGCATGCCGGGCCGGCTGAGATCGGCGATGTACTGTGCCCGGCCGGCGAGCTTCTCGGCGACCTCGAGGCGCGGCAGGCGCTGGCCGAGACCGGCGACGCTCATGGGGCCAACGCCTCCGCCGCGCGATGCACCGCGTCGACGATCTTGCGATAGCCCGAGCAGCGGCACAGGTTGCCCGAAAGACCGGCGCGGATTTGGTCCGTGTCGGGCCGCAGGCCATCGGCGAGGAGGCGCCGTGCCGCCATCAACATGCCGGGCGTGCAGAAGCCGCACTGCACGGCGCCACACTCGGCGAAGGATTTCCGGAGCGCGGCACCGATCGGGTCGCGCGCGAGGCCCTCGACGGTCACGATCTCCTGGCCCTCGCAATTGGCCGCGATCGAAAGACAGGCGCGCACCGGCGCGCCGTCGAGCGCCACCGTGCAGGCGCCGCACACACCTTGGTTGCAGCCGCGCTTCGCGCCGGTGAGCTCGAGCCCGTCGCGCAACACCGTGAGCAGGGTCGCGTCGCCCGCGGCCTCGACCTGGCGCTGCGACCCGTTGACGTTGAGAATGAAGGCGCTCACGCCGCGGCGCCTTGCAGACGCGCGGCCCGGGCGACCTCGGCGAGAAGGCGTGGGATGACGCGCCGGCGATACGCCGCACTCGCGCGCACGTCGTCGACCGGATCGGATCGCGCCGCCAAGCTCTCGCCCGCGCGCGCGACGGCGCGCGGATCGTCGAGCGTCTCGGAAAGCAATTCGTTCGCCTCGTCGCTCACGACCGGAGCCGGCCCAGAGCCGCCGATCGCGACCGAGACGCGACCATCCTCGCCGGCGCTCAGGGCGACCGAGACGGTCGCGAAATCGCCCGCGACGCGCGCGAGCTTGCGGTAGATCCCGATCCCGGGCCGGGGCGCCGGCAGATGGATCGCCGTCACGAGCTCGCCGGGCTCGAGCGCGGTCGCGTACCAGTCGACGAAGAACGCGCGTGCCGGGACGCGCCGGGCGCCGGTAAGGGACGCGATCTCGATCTCGGCATCGAGGGCCACGAGGGCGGGCGGATAATCGGCGCCCGGGTCGGAGAGCGCGATCGAGCCTCCGATGGTACCCATGTTGCGCACGACCGGATTGGCGATGCGGCGCGCCGCCGCGCGCAAGGTCGCCAGCGTGCCCGAGAGCTCGGCCGCCGCGGCACTCTCGCAGTGGCGCGTCATGGCGCCAATGCGGACCGTGCCGTCTTCGCGCGGGCGGATGCCGCGGAGAGCTTCGACGTCGCGCAAGCTCACCAGTGTGGTGGGGGCGACGAGGCCCGCATTCATCATCGCGACCAGCGAGGCGCCGCCCGCGAGCGGCCTGGCCTCGGGATCGGCCGCGAGAAGCTCGAGCGCTTCCTCGAGGCTGCGCGCGCGGGCGAGCGCGACCCCGCTCATCGGCCACCTTCGGCGACGGCGCCCGCCGGCGCGGCGCCGGCGGCCGCCCCGGCGTCTTCGACGCGCGCGCGAAAGGCCGCGACGAAGTCGGCCCCCATGGATTCCGCCTTTTTCCTCATGACGCCGAGGCCGAACTTTCCAAGCCGGCCCGTCACGGAGACGTCCGAGCTGTAACTCACCTCGGTCGTCACCGGGTCGATTTCGACGAGCGCCACCACGTTCTCGGCCGAGACGATGCTGGCGCGGCTTCCCTCCTCGCCGCGCGTCGTCGACCGCACGCGCTCGGGCGGTTCCTCGCGCACGACCTCGACGACAAGGTTGAAACTCGCCTTGATCGGCCCGACCGCGAGCTTGACGCGCGCGCCGTAGCGCGTCGGCGACTGCCGCTCGATCGCCTCGCAGCCGGGGACGCAGGAGGCCATGAGCGCGGGGTCGGTGATGCGCTTCCACACCTCGGCGCGCGGGGCGGCGATCCGGAAGGCGCCTTCGATCCTCATCGGGCGGTCCTCATCGGCAATCCCCGTCGGACGAGCGCCGCGCGCGGGGCCGGGGCGCCGGCGCCCATTTCAGTGCCGAACGCGCTCGACGATCATCTTGGGATCGACGACGCGGCCCTTGTCGATGATCATCGTTCCGTCGAGGAAGAAGGAGCAGTCGCGCATCGGCACGTCGTAATGACCGCGCGTGCGTCGATTGCCGCCGCCCTCGCTGTTGGGGCCGGTCGAGAACAGGAAATTTCCGGCGAAGACGCGCGCCGCCGCGCGCGCGCGCTCGGGCACGTCGCCCTGGAGCCCCATCCAGTACCAGGGCGCTTGCGGATTGAGGCCCCAGCCGAGATGGGATACCGCGTAGGGATCGCGATCGTCGGACGCGAGCTTGTTGTCGTCGAGCCAGGAGGTCATGAGCTTCGCATCGAGCCCGCCTTCGACCTTGACGATGAAGCCGTCGCGGATCGTAAGCTGCACCGGGTCCTGGACGTAGCGGCAATAGGGCAGGATCACGATGTCGCCCGGCTGCATCACGACCGTGCCGTTGGCGGTGCCCTCGTTCGGGAACGTGTGCACGTGTCCGGCGCCCCAGTGGTCGAAGCGGCCCGGAAGGTCGGCATAGCCGTATTGGCTCATCACCGGGAAGTCGCCGCAGGTCCAGTGGAGATCGGTGCCGGCGTCCGAGGTGACGCGCGCGGTCTTGGTGCGCGCATACAGCTCGTGGCCGTGCTGTACCGCCTCCTTGAGGCCGGGCGGCGACATGAGCTCCTCGAGATCGTCCGGCGCGTCGATGATCATGAGCACGCGCACGCCCGCTTTGCGCACGTCCTTGAGCCAGCTCGAGAACAGCGGCACGTGGAAGATGACGATGATGTCCGCCTTGGCGAGCGCCTCGAGCGTGCCTTTGCAGCGCCCGATCGTGGGCACGCCCACCTTGGTCCAGCCGGGAACCAGGTTGACGCACATTTCGTAGACGTCGGCGCCGAGCTCCTCGCTCGCGGCGAAGGCCGCCTCGACGAATTCGCGCCGGGTCGCAAGATCGGTCACGCAAGCGACCGTCTCGCCCTTCTTGACGTTGCAGAGCTTGAACTGGCGCACGAACAAGCCCGTGAGCTTGCCCGGGTTGAGCTCCTGCGCGCGCAGGCCGGCCTGGTGCATCTCGTCCTCCCCCGTCGCTGGTGATCCGGACGGCGGCGCGGGTCGCGTCCCGCCGCGCCGACCGACGGCGCCATTCTAGCACGCGCGCCGCCGCGGTCAATAACGAGCAATACTCGCGTTAAGGTGCTTGCGCGTGCGCGCGCGCGAGTGCCGCGCGGCCCAGGACGCCATCGGGACTGCCGTAGGTCTCGAGCATCTCGAAATGATTGTAGCCCTCGAGACGCAGGCTTTCGACCGGCTTCCCCGCGCCCGCGACCGCAGCCGCGAAATCCTGCGCCTGGCGCTGGAACTCGGGCGTCTCGAGGGAACCGTGCGCGACCACGAGGGCGGCCGCGAGACGGCTTACATGGCGCCGGGGGCTCAGGCTCTCGATCACCCGGTCGTCGAACGGCACGTAGCGGCTGCGCGCGGAGAGGCTCACCGGCAGAAGGTCGTACATGCCGCTCACGCACAGGCCGCCCTTGACGAGATCGCGCGGCAACCCGTGTTGCGTCGTCCAATCGGTCGTGAGCAGGACGGCCGCGAGGTGCGCGCCCGAGGAATGACCCGTGAGATAGAGCCGATCCGGATCCCCGCCGAACTCGGCCGCGTGGGCGTGGAGCCAGGCGATCGCGCGCCGCACCTGGTCCGCCATGGTGCGCAGACCGTCGGGCGCGGCCTCGACGGCGACGAAATCGAGTGCGGCGTAATGCAAGCCGTGGGCATTGAACATCTCGGCGGGGAAGCCGTAATCGCGCGCGCGGCCGCGGCGCCAGGCGCCGCCGTGGAGGAAAATCTCGATCGGCGCGCGCGCGGTTCGCGCCGAATAGAAGTCGAGGCGCTCGACCTCGCTCGGTCCATAGGCAAGACGCTGGGGCTCGCCCAGTCGCGCCCGCATCGCCTCGCTCGCCGCCGCATAGCGCGCCAGCACCTGGTCGCGGTTCGGCGCGTAGGCGAGCTGATCGTAGGCCGCATCGAGCGCCGCCTGGTCGTAATCGAGAAATATCTTCGGTCCCGCCATGTGTCCATCCCGTCTCCGGCGCGCAGCGCGGAAGATAAGGATCATATGCCCAGATAAGCCGCGTTGATCTGCGGGTCGGCGAGGAGCTCGGCCCCGGTTCCCGCCATGACGCCGCGGCCGTTCTCGAGCACGTAGGCGCGGTCCGCGATCGCGAGCGTGCGGCGCGCATCCTGCTCGGCCAGGAAGATGGTCAAACCCTCGCCGCGCAGCTCCTGGATGGTATCGAAGATGGCGCGCGTCACGATCGGCGCTAGACCGAGCGTCGGCTCGTCGAGGAGCAGGAGGCGCGGCTCGGCCATGAGGCCACGGCCGAGCGCAAGCATCTGCTGCTCGCCGCCCGACAGCGTGCCGCCCGCCTGGTTGCGCCGTTCCTTGAGGCGCGGGAACTTCGCATAGACGCGCTCGAGTCCGCGTGCCGTGCCGACGCGCGCCTTGGGCGCGAAGGCGCCCACGCGCAAATTCTCCTCGACGCTCATGTCGGGAAAGATCATGCGCCCCTCCGGCACCAGCACGATGCCGTGCTCGACGCGCTGGCTGCTGCGCAACGCGCCGATCTCGGCGCCCTCGAAGCGCATGACGCCCGCGCGCGCAACGATCAGGCCCGCGATCGTCTTGAGCAACGTCGTCTTGCCCGCGCCGTTGCTCCCCAGGAGCGCGGTAATCGAGCCGGGCGCGACGTCGAGGGAGACGCCGTGCAGCACCAGCACGTCGCCGTAACCCGAGACGATGTCGGCGAGGGAGAGCAGCGGCGCCATCATTCCTCCTGCCCGAGATAGGCTTCGATCACGCGCGCGTCCCCGGCGATCGTGGCGGGCGGCCCCTCCGCAATCATCTCGCCATGGTGCAGCACGAGGATGCGGTCCGAAAGGCGCATGAGCGCGCGCATCACATGCTCGACAATGAGGATCGTGAGCGTGCGTCGCGCCTTGATCGCGCGGATCGCGTCCAACATCTCGTTGACCTCGGTCGCGGTGAGGCCCGCCATCACCTCGTCGAGCATGATGAGCTTCGGCTCGGTCGCGAGCGCGCGCGCGATCTCGAGCCGCTTCTGGCCCGAGAGCGTGAGCGACGCGGCGAGGTCGCCCGCGCGCGCCTCGAGCCCGACCTCGGCGAGGATCTCGCGCGCGCGCGCCTCCGCTGCCGCGTGGCGCCGCTCGCGGCGTGCGCCGAACAGGGCCGCGACCACGACGTTGTCGAGCACCGACATGGCGGCGAACGGCTTCACGATCTGGAAGGTGCGTGCGATTCCGGCGCGGCTCAGCTTGTCGGGCCTGAGCCCGTCGATGCGGACTCCCTCGAAGCGGATGGCGCCACCGGTCGGCCTGGCGTGACCCGCGATCAGGCCGAACAGCGTGGTCTTTCCCGCGCCATTGGCGCCCATGATGCCCAGAATTTCGCCCGCGGGGACCGCAAAATTGATGTCGCGCAGCGCCTGCAAGCCGCCGAACGACATCGAGAGGTCTTCGACTTCGAGAATGTTCATCGGCGCGCTCCGCCGAAGCGCGGCAGCCGCCAGGCCGTCACGCCGCCCGGCGCGAACAGCACGAACGCGATCAGGAGCAGGCCGAGCAGGATCATGTACATCTGGGGGGCGCGGTCCCACAGAAGCTCGGAGAGAATGACGAGGAACGCCGAGCCCACGAGCGGGCCACGCGCGTTGTCGCTGCCGCCGATGATCGCCATGGTCACGATGGTGAACGAAATCACCGGATCGAACGCCTGGCTCGGCTCGAAATAGGACGAGCGCACCGCCATCACCGCCCCCACCATGCCCGGAATCACGGCCGAGAGCGCGAACACCGCGAGCT
Organism: Alphaproteobacteria bacterium; assembly: GCA_035509415.1. GTDB lineage: Bacteria > Pseudomonadota > Alphaproteobacteria > JACZXZ01 > JACZXZ01 > DATJLQ01. Next base: position 78,174 of record DATJLQ010000096.1, on the reverse strand, counting down.
TGTAGCGCGCGACCGGCACGCCGACCGTTTCGGCCGCCTCCTCGTTCTCGCGGATCGCGCGCAGCGCGTAGCCGGCGCGCGAGCGTCCGACGGCGTAGGTCAGGACGACCGCGGCCGCCGCCATGCCGAGCATGACGTAGTAGAGGTCGGTAACCGACGGACCGCCGAGGACGAGCCGGCTGAATTCGCCGAGCTGCGCCTCGATGTCGATGACGACGAATTTGACGAGCTCGGCGATGCCGAAGGTGAGCATGACGAAATAGGGCCCGCGCACGCGCAGCACCGGATACCCCACCACGAGCGCGAACAGCCCGCTCGAGAGACCGGCGAGCGCGATCATCTGCCACATCGGCACCTGCTGCCAAACGAGCACGCCGACGTAGGAGCCGATGCCGTAGAACACCACGTGGCCGAGCGAGACGTAACCCGTGAGACCCGACAGCAGCACCCAGCTCTCGGTGAGCGCGATCCACATGGCGAGCGAGAGGGCGACGCCGACGATGTACTCGTCGGCGAACTGGGGCACCGCCGCCATGGCGGCGAGCAGGAACGCAAGACCGAGTCCGGCAGGCAGGAGCTTCATCGCGCGAGCCTCCGCCCGCCCAAGAGGCCCTGGGGCCGCACCAGCAGCACGAGAATGAACACGCCGTAGATCAGGACCGAGCGCAGGCTCGGCGAGGTGAGGGCGACGCCGTAGGTCTCGAGAACCCCGAGCAGCACGCCCGCCGCCATGCCGCCCAGGAGATTGCCGAGTCCCCCCAGGATCACGACGACGAAGGAGGCGATCGTGAAGGGAAAGCCCATGAAGGGCGTGATCTGCTGCATCATGCTGAGCAGCGAGCCGGCGAGGCCGGCGGTGCCGAAGCCGATGCAGAAGCTCAGCAGCTGAATGCGCTCGACGTCGATGCCGACCACCATGGCGCCCTGGCGGTGCTGAATCAACGCCTTGATCGCGAGCCCGTAGATGTGGAAGCGGAGGAACAGCACGATGGCGCCGCACAGCACCAGGGCGACGACGAGCGCCAGAAGATTGTTCTCGGTGATCGATGCGTCGGCGACCTGGATCACGCCGTCAAGATACTGATAGCCGCGCGGAGTCGGCTGGAACAGGAGTGCCGCCACATTCTGCAGCACGATCGAAATGCCGAAGAACAGCAAAAGCGAATTGCCCTCGAGCCGGGCGAGGAACTTGGAGTCGTTGAGGAGACGCCGAAATAGGCCGCGATAGAGCAGCGCCCCGAATCCCGCGCAAAGCACGGCCGCGACGAGCATGGAGAGCAGCGGCGAAACGCCGGCGAGCGTGAACAGCCAGTAGCTCGTATATGCCCCCGCCATCACCATCTCGCCATGGGCGATGTTGAGGAGGCGCATGGTGCCGTACACCATGTTGAGCCCGACCGCGACCAGCACGTAGATCGAACCGATCACGAGGGCCGCGAACAGCAATTGCGTGGAGAAGATGATCTGCACGAAAAACCCCGACGCCCGATTTTCGAGCGCGGCCCGCCGAGCGACCCGGCGCCGGGACCGGCTCCCGTCCGCACCGCGGATGAGAGCACGATTCCGGCGCCGGCGTCACGCGTCAGTGAGCCGGCCAGGCGGGCTTGGGCATGAACTTCGCCGTCTCGATGCTCGGCGGCCAGATCAGCTCCATGTTCTTGCCCTGGATCTGCACGATCCCGGCAGGCGTGGTGATGTTCTCCGGGCCCTTGAACTTGACCGGACCGTTGATGGTCTCGAAGGTGTGGGTCGCGATCATGTTCCGAATCGCCACGCGGTCGAGCCCGACCTTCGCCACCGCCTGCTGCAGGATCTCGCACGACATGTAGGCGAGGGCGGAGTCGAGATAATCGGGAGCCTCGTGGAACTTCTTCTCATAGGCGTCGAAGAACGCCTGGGCCTTGGGCCATTCCTTGCGCGGCGCCCAGTGGGCCATGGTCACGATGCCGTTGGCGGCGGCGCCGAACTCCTTCGGAAACCAGGACTCGGTGGCGCCGATCAACACCATCTGGAACGGCGCATCGATGCCGAGCTCGCGCGCCTGCTTCATGTAGAGGCTGGTGTCCGCGGGGTAGGTCAACGCCAGCACGGCGTCGGGCTTGGCCGCCTTCACCTCGGTCAAGAGCGAGGTCATGTCCTTGATTCCCGGCGGATAGGCCTCGTTGACCGCGATTTTGAAGCCCGCCTTCTCGAGGTCGGGCACGAGGTAGCTGCGCACCTCGAGGGCGAAGGGCAGCTGGTTCGCGATCAGCGCGACCTTGGTCTTATGGACCGACTTCAGGAGCGCCGTGAGCGCGTGCGCGAAGCGGTCGGGCATCTCGGCGGTCGTGAACCACATGTAGTTCGACTTGATTTCGCGCAGCTTAACCGAGGCGGCCGAATTGCCCACGATCGGGAACTTGTAGCGCTCGGCGATGCCCGCGACCGCGATGTGCATGGGGGTGCCCCAGGGTGCGAGCAGGAGGTCGACCTTGTCCTGGGTGATCAGCTTCTCGTAGATCTGCACCGCCTTGCTCGGGTCCGACTGGTCGTCGTAGTAGTCGAACACGATCGGGCGCTTGACGCCTTTCACGTCGAGCCCGCCGGCCGCGTTGACCTCGTCCTTCCAAAGCTCGTAGGTGTCCATCTGCGAACCCGTGCCGGCCGCGAACAGGCCGGTCTTGGAGATCGAGAAGCCGATCTTGACCGGTTCGGCCGCTTGCGCCGCCGACATCGCCATCAGGCCGACGCCGAGCGCCGCGATCGTCATTAGCCAACGTTTCATGTGCATTCTCCCATTCCTTGCAAAGCCTCAAGTCACGATGGATTTGTCCTCGCTCGGAACGCGACCCAACGCCGCGAGGATGACGTCGGGGGTAAAGGGCTGTCGCTCGGGGCGCGCGCCGAAGGGCCTGAGCGCGTCATGCACCGCGCACCAGACGGCGGCCGAGGCGCCGATGGTACCCGCCTCGCCCACGCCCTTGACGCCGAGCGCCGTGCCGGGCTGCGGCGTCGTCACGTGCGCGACGACGATGTCGGGCATCTCGGCCGCCATGGGCACGAGATAATCGGCGAGATTGCTTGTGAGAAGCTGGCCTTCGCGATCGTAGAGGCAGCGCTCGAAGAGGGCGGCGCCCAGGCCCTGCACGACCCCGCCGCGGATCTGCTCGTCGACCAGCATGGGATTGACCGCGTGCCCGCAATCCTCGACCACCCAATGGCCGAGGAGCTTGATCCAGCCGGTCTCGATGTCGATCTCGAGATGGCTTGCTTGGATGCCGTTGGCGACGAAGTAGGGATCGCGGCGCGGCGTGAAATGGGCGCTCGCCACGAGGACCGGCTCGATCCCCGGCGGCAACAGATCCTGACGGAAATGGGCGGTGGCGCAGAGCTCGGCGAGGCTCATGCGCGCCTCGCCGCCCGGCGCCGAGACGACGGCGCCGCCGCTGATATCGAGCTCGGCCGCGCGGCACTGGAGCAGCGCCGCCGCGAGGTCGAGAAGGTTCGCGCGCAACGCCGTCGCGGCGCGATAGGCCGCTTCGCCGGCGATCGAAAGGCCGCGCGACGCCCAGGCGCCGCCGCCGATCGCACCCGCGCTGTCGCCGGTCGCGACCGCCACGTCCTCGAGGGGAATGCCGAGCGTGGCCGCGACAATCTGCGCAATGCCGGTCGCAGTTCCTTGCCCCTGGTCGGTGCAGCCGACCTCGCAGCGCACGGCGCCCGAGGGCTCGACGCGCAGGATGCAGCAATCCTGACTCGTGACCGGGATCGCCCCCGGGCCATAGAGGCCGGCACCCGGCGCGGTCTGCTCGACGAAGGTCGCAAGCCCGATGCCGCGATGGACGCCGCGCACCCGGAGCTCGGTCTGCTCGTGCCGGAGGCGCTCGTAATCCATGAGCGCGAGCAGCTTGTCGAGGCACGGCTCGAGGGAAAGCGAATTCATCTTGAGCCCGCCCTTCGAGACGGCCGGGAACTGTCCGGGCTTGAGGTAATTGTGCCGGCGCATCTCGGCGGGATCGATCGCGAGGGCGGCCGCCGCGCGATCGAGCAGCAGCTCCGCAACCACGCAGGCGAGTGGCTGGCCGATGCCGCGGAAAGCGCCGGTCGGCACCTTGTTCTGCGCCGCGACCCTGAGATCGCCGCGGAAGGCCGCAAGATCGTAGGCAGCCCCCGGGAGCGTCGCCGCGTGGAGCCCGTCGCCCAGGCTCGAGCGCGGGTAGATCGAATAGGGACCGATGCCGAGAAGCACGTCGGCCGAGAGCGCCAGCAAGCGCCCGTCGCGGTCGACCGCGAGGCGGCCTTCGACGATGCATTCGCGCGCGTGGCAGTCCGACTGGAACGCCTCGAGCCGGTCGGCCACGTACTTGACCGGCCGGCCGAGCAGGACCGAGATCGCGGCGGCCGCCATTTCGTCGCCATAGGCATGAAGCTTGATGCCGAAGGCGCCGCCCACGTCCGGCGCGATCACCCGCACCTTGTGGGCCGGAAGGCCGAGATGGCGCGCGAACAGGAGTTGCATCAGATGGGGAGACTGGTGCGACTGATGAACCGTGAGCGTGCCGGCCGCGGGATCGTAATCGGCGAGAATCGAGCGCGGCTCGAGCGGCACGCCCGCAAGGCGGCTGAAATCGAAACGCTGCTCGACGATGTGGGCGGCGCCGGCGCTCGCCGCATCGACGTCGCCCGAGCCGAAGCGCGCCGCGAAGACGAGATTGCTCGCGAGCGTCGAATGGGCCGCGGGGGCGCCGCGCGCGAGCGCCGCCTCGGGGTTGCCGACGGCGGGCAGCGCCTCCCACTCGATTTCGATCGCCTCGACGGCGTCCTCCGCAAGGGCGCGGCTTTCGGCGGCAACGGCGGCAATCGGCTCGCCCTGCCAGGTGACCTCGTCCGCAGCCAGGAGCGGCTGGACCGGCGAAAGATGGTGCGGCAGATGGGCGAGCACGGTCTTGAAGGGATGGAATTTCCCGGCGAGATCGGCGCCGGTCACGACGCGCACCACGCCGGGCATGGCGGCGGCCCGGCCCGCATCGAGGGCGCGGAGGCGTCCGTGGGCGATCGGGCTGCGCAGGAAGGCGAGGTGCACCATGCGCGGCGCGAGCACGTCGTCCGTGAAGCGGCCGCGTCCGGCGACGAGACGCGCCGCGTTCGCGCGCGGCACGCTTTGGCCGAAAGGCGCCTTCGACTGAATGGCGGAGGATGCCGGGTCAAGCATGACACAGCCCCGTTCCCTCGGCGGGACGCGCGCCGGCGCGGCGTCCCTCGAGGGTCATGCATACGGCATCGACGATCGCGTGATAGCCGGTGCAGCGACAGAAATTGCCCGAGAGGAAATCGCGCACCGCGGCGCGCGCGACGTCGGTCGAAGGGATCTCCCCGCGCAGGAGTTCGCTCGCGGTTACCAGGACACCCGCGGTGCAGAAGCCGCATTGGAGCGCGTTGCGCGCGACGAACGCGGCCTGGAGATCGGCGATCTCGCCGCTTTCGGTCAGGCCCTCGACGGTCTCGATCGCCGCCCCATCGGCCTGGATCGCGAGCATCAGGCAGCCCCGCACCGGCACTCCATCGACCCGCACCGTGCAGGCGCCGCAGCTCCCGTGCTCGCAGCCGAGCCGCGAACCCGCGAGGCCGAGCCGCTCGCGCAGAAAGTCGACGAGATGCTGGCGCACCGCCACGCGCGCCCGGACCGCGCGACCGTTGACCATGCAGGCGATGTCGAACTCGGCGCCGGGCTCGGTCTCGATGGTCGTCACCTTTCGCTCACGCCGCCATGCGCTCGATCGCGCGGCGCGCAAGCACGGCCGCGAGATGGCGTTTGAAGGCGGCACTGCCTTGCGCGTTGGCCATCGGCTCCAGATCCCCCTCGAGCGCCTCGGCGACTGGCGCGCCGAGCTCGGGCGCCAAGCGCGCGCCCTCAGCCGCCGCTTGCGCCCGGCGCGCGACGCGCGGGTAGGGCTCGGAGCCGAACACGACGAGGCGCAGGGCGGACACTTTGTCGCCCTCGAGATCCGCTTGGCAGGCGACGCCGACGGTCGCGAAATCGCCGCGACGGGGGCTGAGCTCCAGGAACGCGCTGCGCTGGCGCGCCTCCTGGCGTGGAATCGTCGCCTCGACCACGATTTCGCCCGGCGCGAGCGCGGTCTCGAACAAGCCGCGGAAGAAATCCCGCGCCGCGACGCGGCGCATGCCGCCTTGGCCCGCGACCACGATTTCGGCACCCAACGCGACCGCGCAAGCCGGCAGTTCCGCGGCCGGGTCCGCGAGCGCCAGGCTCCCGCCGAAGGTGCCGCGGCTGCGGATCGCGGGATGGGCGACATGGCGCACGGCTTCGGCGATCAGCGGCAGGTCGGCGCGCACGATTTCGGATGCCTCGACCTCGGCGTGACGCGCGAGCGCGCCGATGCGCACGAAATCGCCGCGGCGCTCGATGCCGCGGAGCGACCCGATGCGGTTGATGTCGATCAAGAGCCGGGGTGACGCGACGCGGAAATGAAGGGAGGGCATCAGGCTCTGGCCGCCCGCGAGATATTGCGCGGCGTCGCCGTAGCGCGCGCGCAACGCGAGCGCGCCGTCGAGATCGGACGGACGGACGTAGTCGAAGGCGGGCGCCTTCATGGCCACGCACCGCTCATGACGGCGCCGTGGCACGGCACGCGTGCTGCCATCTCTCCCCCTGGCCGCCGCGCCTGGACCCGTCGATCCCGCGAGGTCGAAATGAGCGGGATTCGGGCGCCGCCGGCGCGGCGTTAGCCTCTCACGCGGCCATCTTATCGCCTTCCTCATAACCGAACAAGATTCGACTTTGACAAAACGCCGACGGTTCGGAATACTCGTCCGATGCGGCCCGGGAGCGAATTCACGGTTGCCGGATAGCGCGCGCGGGCCGCGAGGGGAGGGCGGATGGCAGGGACCGAGATCGGTGCGGCGGAGATTCGCGCGCTGGTTCAGCCCGATCGCGTCCACCGGCGCCTCTACATCGACCCGGCGATCTTCGAACTCGAGATGGACCGCATCTTCGGGCGCGCGTGGCTCTACGTCGCGCACGAGAGCCAGCTCAAGGCGCCGGGCGACTTCGTGCGCAGCCGGCTCGGCCGTTACGAAGTGCTGGTCACGCGCCACAAGGACGGCACGCTGCACGCGCTCCACAATCGATGCGCGCATCGCGGCGCGCGTATCTGCGCGAGCCCGAGCGGCAAGCGCACATCCTTCGTTTGTCCTTATCACGGCTGGTCGTTCCGCGGCGACGGCAGCCTCGAAGCCGTACCGCACCGCGAGAGTTATCCCGAGGGCTTTAGCCTGGAGGAGCCGCGCAACCGTCTCGCCCAGGCGCCGCGCGTCGCGAGCTATCGCGGTTTCGTGTTCGCGAGTCTCGCACCGGACGGCCCGTCGCTCGGCGAGCACCTCGGCACCATGACCGACGCGTTCGACAATTTGATCGAGCGCGCGCCGGGCGGCGAGATCGAGATCGCCGAAAGCGTTTTCACGCTCGAATACCCGGGCAACTGGAAAATGCACATGGAGAATGCGAACGACGTTTTCCATCCGAGCTTCGTGCACGAATCCTCGGTCGCGACCGCGCGCGCGGCGCCGCGCCAGGGCTCGGCACTCGACGACGACCAGACGCGCGAGATGCTGTTCGCGAACAACTTCACGCGCCGCGAATGGGAGAACGTCGAGCTGGTGGGATCGGAGGCGGGCCACAGCTACATGAGCGGCTTTTACAAGAGCGGCATCCTCGCCCCCACCGAGGAGGATGCGGTGCGCGCCGAATACCGCGCGTGCCTCGCGCGCCGCCACGGCGAGGTGCGCGCGGCCGAGATCCTCGGCCTCGATCGGTTCAACAATCTGATCTACCCCAACATCAGCGTGAACGCGCAATACCACCAGCTCCGGGTCGTGCATCCGCTCGCGGCCGATCGTACCCTCGTCACGAGTTACTGCTTCCGGCTCGCGGGCGCGCCCGATGGCATCTTCCACCGCGCGGTGCGGTTCCTCACCAATCTCGGCTCGCCCGCCTCGATGATCTTTTCGGACGACGTCGAGATGTTCGCGCGCTGCCAGAGCGGACTGACCTCCGGCGCGGCCGACTGGATCGACGTCGAACGCGGCTTTGGACGCGATCGGGACTTCGGTCCGGGGCTCCGGATTGCGACGGCGAGCGAGCTTCCGACCCGGGTGCAGTTCGCGGCCTGGCTCCGCTTCATGGTGGACGAGCGGCTGGCCGGCGCCGGCGTCAGGCAGGCTGCCCAATGAGCTCGCTGCGCGACCATGCGCCGGTCGACGATCCGATGACTGTCGGCGCCGAGCGGCGCCACGAGATCGAGCGCTTTCTGTTCCTCGAGGCGCGCCTTCTCGACGCCGGCCGGTTCGACGAATGGCTCGCTCTCTTCGCGCCGGACGCGGTCTATTGGGTCCCGAGCCGGCCGGGTCAGACCGATCCGCGCGCGGTCGCGTCCATTGTCTACGAGGACCTGCCGCTTCTTGCGATGCGCGTGCGCCGCCTCACGCACCCGCGCGCCCACGTGCTCGCACCCATGCCGCGCACCACCCACCTCGTCACCAACGTGGACGTGACCGCGCTCGAGCCGGCACGGCGCGAGTGCACGGTCGAGTCCGCGTTCCTGATGTCCGAATTTCGGGAGGAAAGCCGGCGCGTGTTCAGCGGCCGCTACAGTCATATACTTCGGCTCGCGGACGGCGGCTTCAAGATCGCATCGAAGCGCGTCGATCTGATCGACTGCGACGGCGTCCACCAGGCAATGTCGATTCCGTTCTAGGCCATGGATCGGGAACCCGACAGGGGCCGGGACGGGCCGGGAACGAGGCGCACGCCGGTGCCGCGGCCGCGGCGCGCGATCGTCTGAGCGCGCGAGGGTCGGCTTGGTCCAGGTCAAGAAAAGATCGGTACACGACGCGATCGTCCGCAACGCGGATGCGTTGTTCTCCGCGCACGGCTATCACGAGACGACGCTCGCCGACATCGCGAAGGCGACCAAGGTCGGGGTCGGCAGCATCTATTCCTATTTTCCCTCGAAGCTCGCGCTCCTCTATCAGGTCTACCGGCCCTGGCTCCTCGGTCATATCGACCGGCTCGAGCGCTCGCTCGCGGGCAAGCGCGCGCCGCGCGAGAAGCTGCGTCTCTTCCTCCTATGCATCTGGCGCGATATCCCGGCGCGCAATACCGGGCTCGCCAACAGCCTCATGGAGGCGCTCGCATCGGCCGACCCGCGCGAGGGCAAGCCCGACGATCTTCTCCGCGTCACAGAGCGCCGTCTCACCGTGATTCTCGAGACCATCGTACCGCGCGCGCGACAGCACTTCCTTGAGGGCGATCTTCTCGCCCATCTCCTGCTCATGGCCTATGACGGCTTCGTGATCAACCGGCGCCTCGGCGATACGCGCGACATCGGGGCGCTGATCGAGACCGTGTGCGACATGATCCTGGGCCCGCCCGCGCGCCGGCAGTCCGCACGCCCGCCTCAATCGAGGAGATCGCGGAACACGGCGTAGAGATTGGCCTTGCGTTCGATGCCGACGCCGGGATCTTCGGGCGCGCGCACGGTGCCGTGTTCGACCGAAACGCCGTCCGGAAAGCCGCCGATGAGATGGGTCGGGTCGGGGGCCGATTCATGGCCGCCGAGGCCGAGGCCCGCGGCCGCGTGGAGCGCGAGCAAATGGCCCGCGTGCGGCAAGGCGCGGCGGCGCGACCATCCATGCGCCGCCATGACTTCGAGCATGCGCAGATACTCGACGATGCCGTAGCTGAGCGAAATGTCCATCTGCAGCCAATCGCGCGCCGGCCTCAAGCCACCGTGACGCAAGAGATTGCGCGCGTCGGCGACGGAGAAGATGTTTTCGCCGGTCGCAAGCGGCATCGGGGTCGTCGCCGCGAGCTCGCGGTGAAGCTCGAAATCGAGCGGGTCGACCGGCTCCTCGAGCCAGGCGAGCCCATAGGGCGCGAGAGCGTCGAGGTACTCGAAGGCGCGCGCGCGATCGAAGGTTCCGTTGCAATCGAGGGCGAGCGCCGAGCCCGTGCCGAGGATCGCGAGCGCCGCCTCGACGCGCTTCAGGTCGGCCGCGAGCGGCGCGCCGCCGATCTTGATCTTGATGCGCATGTGGCCGAGATCGACGTAGCGGCGGATCTCGTCCTTGAGCCCGTCGAGGTCGCCGCTCGGGCGATAATGGCCGCCGCTCGCGTATACCGCGACCGTGCCGTCAGGTGCCATGCCGTCCGCGCCGAAGCGCTCGGCGAGGACGCGCCACAGCGGCTTCCCCTCAAGCTTGGCTACGATGTCCCAAGCCGCCGCGTCGATCAGGCCCAGGGCCCCCGGCCGCTCGCCGTGGCCGCCGGGCTTCTCGTCCTGCATCGCGATCGCCCAGAGCTTCGCGGGATCGATATTGTCGCCGCGCGCGTCGGCGTAATCCTCGGGCTTCGCCGCCAAGAGGCGCGGAATGAAGCGCTCGCGCAGCAGGCCGCCATGGCCGTAGCGTCCGATCGAATCGAAGGCGAGGCCGTTGACCGGCTTTCCCTCGCGCACCGCGTCGGTTGCGACGACGAGGGCGCTCGCGGTCATGGCGCCGAAGCCGATATTCGCGTTCCGCAACGAGGAGGCGAGCGGGACGGTCTTCTCGCGGATCGCGAGGATGCGCATCGCTCGCCGCGTTCTCAGCCGCGGCGCCCGATCACGACGCGAAGACCTTGATGCCGAGCGGCTTGCAGCGGCCGCCGTTGGTGGCATTGGCGTCGGCCGGGCACGCGGAGATCGCGGCAAGCACGTCCATCTCGGCGCGCAAGTCGATGTAATCGTCGGGGCCGACCTCGGTCGGCCGGATCCGGAACCCACCCGCGGCGTCGAGCTCGACATTCATGAAAACGTTGAAGATGTCGCCCACGTCGTCGCCCGTGAGGCCGAAAGGCTGGAGCGCTTCGGCGAGATTCTCCTGGCACGAGCGGTGACCGGAGATGCCGTCGCGCAGCGCGTAGAGGCGCGTCGAGCAGCGTCCGCCCATGTTGCCCCAATGGTTGCCGAGCGTGTCCTCGACCGTCGTGAGCATCACGTTCTCGCGCGGCGGTTTCGAATAGAAATGCTTGAAGCCCTTGCTCGTGCCGGTGCCGAGCATGACGTTGAGGGCCCAGCTCTGGCCGACATGGAACCACTCGCGCGTGTCGTTCGCGTTGAAGAAGGCGCAGTCGCCGACCTGCCCGCCTTCGATCTGATGGATGCGCAAGACGTGGCCCTTGGGCACGACAAGCGCGTGCCCGACGCGCGCCGGAATCACGAATTCCGACACCGTCTTGCCGCGCATCGGCCCGCCCTCTGGCGTCGCGCCGGTCACGGCTCCTTGGCCTGGGTCCAGTCGTGCTCCGATACGTCGAACACGATGCCGAGCGGGTCCTTGTACTTGGTCTCGGCGTCGACCCCCGGATAGGAGTCGGGGAGGCGCATGAAGAAGCGGCCGCCCAGATGCTCGATCTTCTTCGCGGTCGCCTCGGCGTCCTCGACCACGAAGCCGAAATGATGCAGCCCCGCCCAGCCGGGCCCGTTGATGCCGCCCTTGGTGCCCTCGGGGAAATTGAGGAGGGTGAGGTTCATCACGCCGTCGGACAGCATGATCGCGTTGCCGACCGGGCTTTCGGTCTGGGCGACGCGCTTGAGCTCGAGCGCCGTTTCGTAGAACCCGGCCGCCTTCTCGAGGTCCGGCACCTGGATCGCGATGTGACGAAGCTTCGCCATTGGCCGTCTCCATACTCGCGCGGGCCGCCGACCGAGGCCGGGGACGCGCATCGGCCCGCAGCCGCCGCGTCCGGGAGATATTTGACATATCAAATTTCCGTTTCTAGAGTCAAATGCGCCGGTGGGTGCGAAAGTCGCGCGGCCGGCGCAGCGGACGGAGTCCCGCGTGGCGGAACGTTCCTTCAAGCGCGAGATCGCAGACCTGAAGCTCGGCGCGGGCGCCGAGTTCCACGGCGAAGGCATCCTCGCGATCACCAAGGCGCTGCTCGAGGCGGGGGTGGGCTATGTGGGCGGTTACCAGGGCGCCCCCATCTCGCATTTGATGGACGTGCTGTCGGACGCCCAGGAGATTTTGGGCGAGCTCGGCGTCCACTTCGAATCGAGCGCCAACGAGGCCGCGGCGGCGGCGATGCTGTCGGCTTCGGTCATGTACCCGATCCGGGGTGCGGTCGCCTTCAAGTCGCCGGTCGGCACCAACGTCGCATCGGACGCGCTCGCCAACCTCGCCTCGGGCGGGGTCGAGGGGGGTGCGCTCATCATCGTGGGCGAGGATTACGGCGAAGGCTCCTCGATCATGCAGGAGCGCAGCCACGCCTTCGCGATGAAGTCCCAGATCTGGCTGCTCGATCCGCGCCCCAACCTCGAATCGATCGTGCGCGCGGTGGAGCACGGCTTCGAGCTCTCCGAGGCGTCGCACACGCCGGTGATGCTCGAGGTGCGCATCCGCGGCTGCCACGTGCATGGAAGCTTCTCGGCGCGCGACAACCGGCCGCCGCGCTTCACGCTCAGAGAGGCGATGGAGACGCCGCGGCGGGACACGAGCCGCGTCGTGCTGCCGCCCGCGACCTACCTCCACGAGAAGGAAAAAATCGAGCAGCGTTGGCCCGCCGCCGTCGACTATGTGCGGCGCCACCGGCTCAACGAGACCTTCCCGGGCGACGTCGAGGAGCTCGGCGTCGTGCTCCAGGGCGGCATGTACAACACCGTGCTGCGAGCACTCCAGACCATGGGCCTCGCCGACGTGTGGGGCACCACGCGCCTCCCGCTCTACGTCATGAACGTCACCTACCCCTTGATCGACGACGAGCTCGCCGACTTCTGCCGCGGCAAGAAGGCCGTGCTGCTGGTCGAGGAGGGTCAGCCCGATTTCATCGAGCAGTCGCTCCACAAGATTCTGCGCCGCGCGGGCGTTGGGGCCGCGATCGTCGGCAAGGACGTGCTGCCGATGGCGGGCGAATACACGGTGGAGGCCGTGGCGGCGGGCGCGCGCGCATTCCTCGCCGAGCGCGGGCCGAGCCTGCTTGCCCCTTCGCTCCGTGCGCCGAACGCGCCCGACGCGGCCCCGAGCGAGAGCATCGCGGCCCTCGCAGCGGCGGTGCCGGGCCGGCCGCCGGGCTTCTGCGTCGGCTGCCCCGAGCGGCCGGTGTTCGCCGCCATGAAACTGGTCGAGCGCGAGCTCGGCCCTCACCACGTGTCTGGCGACATCGGCTGCCATATTTTCTCGGCGCTGCCGCCCTTCAACATCGGCACCACGACCATGGGCTACGGCCTCGGCCCCGCCTCGGCCTCGGCCTTCAACGTCGTGGCCGGCAAGCGCTCGATCTCGGTCGTGGGCGATGGCGGCTTCTGGCACAACGGGCTCACCTCGGGTATCGGCAATGCCGTCTTCAACAAGCACGACGGCGTGACCCTGGTGATCGACAACAACTACTCGGCCGCGACCGGCGGGCAGGATGTCCTCTCGTCGCGCGCCGAGAATCGCTCGCGCTCGACGGCCCACTCGATCGCGCGTGCGGTCAAAGGGGTCGGCGTCGATTGGGTGCGCCAGATCGACCGCACTTACGACGTCGCCAAGATGCGCGATACGCTGCGGGAGGCGCTCACCTCGAAGGCGCCGGGACCCAAGGTCATCGTCGCCTCCTCCGAATGCATGCTCAACAAGCAGCGTCGGGTGCGGCCGCTCTTCAACAAGGCGGTCAAGGAAGGCGCGCGCGCGGTGCGCCAACGCTTCGGCGTCGACGAGGATGTATGCACGGGCGATCACGCCTGCATCCGCCTCTCGGGCTGCCCGTCCCTTTCGGTGAAGCGGACCGACGATCCCTTGAAGGACGACCCGGTCGCCGCGATCGACGAGAGCTGCGTCGGCTGCGGCAATTGCGGCGAGGTGGCGGAGGCGGCGGTGCTATGCCCGTCCTTCTATCGCGCCGACATCGTTTACAATCCGTCCTGGCTCGACCGCGTCCTCGCCCGGCTGCGCGGGGGCGCGATCGGCTTCCTCCAGCGCCGTCGCGCGCGCCGCGCACTCGACTTCGCTTGAGCCGGCGATGAACGAAATCCACGTTGCGACCAGGGAACGAGGGCGGGTCGGGCTCAATCCGACGCGTCCCCTCACGATCGCGATCTTGGCCCTCGGCGGCCAGGGCGGCGGCGTGCTGATGGACTGGATCGTGGCACTCGCCGAACGCGCGGGCTGGATCGTCCAGGCGACTTCCGTGCCGGGCGTCGCGCAGCGCACGGGCGCCACGGTCTATTACGTCGAGATGGTCCCGATGCCCGCGGGCGGCTTGGGCACGCGGCGGCCGGTGCTCTCGCTCATGCCGGCGCCGGGCGACGTCGACGTGGTGATCGGCGCCGAGCTCATGGAAGCTGGCCGCGCGATCCTGCGCGGCTACGTGACACCGGATCGCACCACGCTCATCGTCTCGACCCACCGCGCCTACGCGGTCCAGGAGAAAATGGTGCCCGGCGACGGGATCGGCGATCCGGCGGCCGTCGGCCGCGCGGCGCGCGAGGCGGCGAAGCGCGTCTTCGCCTTCGACATGGCCGCGCTCGCGACGCGCGCGGGGAGCGTCATCTCCGCGGTCATGTTCGGGGCCCTCGCGGGTTCAGGGGCGACGCAATTCGAGCGCGCCTCGTTCGAGGAGACCATCCGCGCGACCGGCGTCGGCGTCGAAGCGAGCTTGCGCGCTTTCGCTCTCGGCTTCGAGGCGGCGCGTGCCGAGCGCTCGGGCCGCGATCAGACGTTCGAGACTCCCGATCCGGCCGCGGAGCGCCGGGCGGCGGCGACCCTCGCGCCCGTCGGGCATCCGAGCTTCGATGCCCTCGTCGCGCGAGCTGCCGAGCGCTTTCCGGCATCCGTTCATGACATGCTCGCAGCCGGGCTGCGCCGCGTCGTCGACTTCCAAGATATCGCCTATGGCGCGGAGTATCTCGATACGCTCGAGCCGATGCTTGCCCTCGACCGGATGCAGGCGCCGGGAGCGGACGCCTTGGCTCTCACGCGCGAGGCCGCGAAATACGTCGCCGTCGCGATGGCCTATGACGACGTGATCCGCGTCGCCGACCTCAAGACCCGCGCGAGCCGGTTCGCGCGCGTGCGGCGCGACGTTGGCGCGGCACCGGACCAGGTCCTGCACCTGACCGAGTTCATGCATCCGCGCATGGAAGAGGTATGCGGCACGCTGCCCGCCTTGCTCGGCCGCTTCATCGAGGCCCGGCCCCGATTGATGCGCGCACTCGACCGGTCGGTCAACCGCGGGCGGCGCGTGCGCACCGGGACGCTCGGCTGGTTCCTCATCCTGTATTCGCTCGGCGGCCTCAAGCGCTGGCGCCGCGGCACGTTGCGCCACGCGCGCGAACGCGCCCATTGGAAGCGCTGGCTCGACACCGTGATGGCGACGGCGCCTCGGGATTATGCGCTCGCGGTCGAGCTTTTGCGCTGCCGGCGTCTGGTGAAGGGTTATTCCGACACGGCGGCGCGCGGCCAGGGGAAATTCGAGCGCGTGCTCACGACCTCGCTCCGTCTTGTCGGGCGTCCAGACGCGGCCGAGTGGTCGCGCCGCCTGCGCGAGGCCGCCCTCAGGGACGAGGAGGGCGTGGCGCTCGACGGCGCGATCAGGACGGTCGAGAGTTTCCTCGGCTGACATCGCCTTCGGCCCAGCCTGAATCGGCCGTCGGCGAAGAGGACGAAGGCGCGGAACGCGGGAGTTCGACACTCCCCTTGGGCATGACCGGTGCATGGGTCGCCTACCGCTCACGACCAAGGGAGCGCGAAATCGCGCGAGAGATCGACGGTTGCATATGGCGCCTCGGCGGCGCTGGGCATCAAGCGGGCCTGGACCGGATCGAAAATCGATCTGCCAGGGCTCCGCGGCGCCGAATTCCGAGCCCAGCGATCGGGCGCGGAGCCGTGACAGGCGCGATGCACGTCAAGGGGTCGCAAATTCAATCCTTGCCGTGCCCACCGTTTCCCTCGAGGACTTGCGCCGCGCACGAAAGCGGGTACCGGGGTCCCGGCGCGACTTGCGAGGCAGCGGGCGGCGCTCAATCTTTCCCGGTCTCGGCCCGCGTCGTAAGGACCATCGCGAGAGTCGGCTCGACGCGCATCGTCCATCCGCGCTCGACGAAAGTCGTCGATCCGATTTCCTCGACGATCGCGGGGCCAACCAGCGTGTCGCCCGGCGAAAGATCGGCGCGATCGACGACCGGGCACTCCACCCACGCTCCACGCTCGTAAATCCGGCGCAAGCGGGAGACGCTCGCGCGCGGACCCGACCCCGAGCGGCTTGGCGGTGTCGCCTTCGGCAAGTCGAAACCGAAGGCTCGCGGCGCGCGCGCCGTGACGCGCAGGGTCACGATCTCGATGCCGCGCGTATGGCGATGACCGTAGAGCTCCTCATGGCGCGCGCCGAAATCCGCCGGCAGCGCCTCGATGTCCCCATCCGCGAGGCCGCGCAGCTCGACCCGTACCGCGAAGGACTGCCCCACATAGCGAAGATCGAGCGCGTAGCGGAGGTCGGTCCTATCGAGGGGCCAGCCCGCCTGACGAACCGATTTTCGCAGCGCATCGCCCTCCTTCTCGAGCGCCTGCCGTAGCGTCTTCCGGTCGACATCGGCGAACGCGCGCAGCCACGTGCGTGCGCGATCCTGGCGCAGCTCCGAGGCAAGCAGCCCATAGGCGCAGACATGGCCGGGATACGGCGGCACGATCACCTCGGCGATGCCGAGCTCGGACGCGACCGCGCAGCCATGCAGCGGTCCCGCGCCGCCGAAGGCGAACAGCGCGAAGCCGCGCGGGTCGGCGCCTTGCTCGACCGAGACCTCGCGGATCGCATTCGCCATGCGCGCGACCGCGATCTCGACGATGCCCGAGGCGAGGTGCATGGGCTCGACGCCGGCCGCCGCCGCCAAGCGCTCGATCGCCGCGGTCGCGAGCTCGGGCTGCATGCGCATGGCGCCGCCGATCAACTCGACGCCCAGGCGGCCGAGCGCCAGATTCGCGTCGGTCACCGTCGGCGTGGCATTGCCGAAGCCGTAGCAGGCCGGACCGGGACGCGCGCCCGCGCTCTCCGGGCCCACATCGACCCCGCCGCCCTCGTCGATCTTGGCCAGGCTTCCGCCGCCCGCGCCCACGGTCACGATGTTGAGTTGAGGCAGGCGCAAGGGCATGCCGTTGATCACCGTCACGTCGGCCATTTCGGGCTCGTGCCCGTCGATCAGGGCGACATCGGTGCTGGTGCCGCCCATGTCGAGCGTGATCACGCGCGACCGGCCGATCGATTTCGCGACCAAAAGCGCCCCCCGGACGCCGCCCACGGGCCCGGAAAGGATCGTGTGCGCGCCCGAGCGGCTCACGACACGGCGCGGGAGCGTGCCGCCATTGGACGCCATGATGAACAGCGAGCCGGCGAAGCCCCGCTCGCGCAACGTACCCTCGAAGGCCTCGAGGTATCGGTCGATGATCGGGCTCACGGCGGCGTTGATGACCGTGGTCGAAGTCCGCTCGTATTCGCGATATTCGGGAGAGATCTCGTGGGAGGGATAGATTGCGGCGTCGAGATTCGCGTGCGAGAGGAAATCCACGACGCGCTTCTCGTGATCGGGGTTGGCGTACGCATTGATCAGGCAGACCGCGACCGCCTCGGTCTTCGACGCGCGCAGCGCGCGGGCGAGCGCCTCGAGCGTGGGCGGCTCGAGCGGCGTCACCACCTCGCCGCGCGCGCCGATGCGCTCCTTGAGCTCGAGGCGCAGATTGCGCGGCACCAGCGGCGCGGGGCGCTTGAAGCGCGTGTCGAACAGGCTGCCGGGAGTCAAGCGCATGCTGCGCCCGATTTCGAGCACGTCGCGGAAACCCTTGGTGGTGACGAGCGCCGTGCGCGCGGTCTTGCCTTCGAGGATTGCGTTGGTCCCGACCGTGGTGCCGTGCACCACGCTTGCGAGTCGACCCGCATCGAGGTCGAGTGCCGCAAGGCCGGCCGCGAGCCCTTCCCACTGCCGTCCGGGTACGGAAGGGACTTTGCCGGCCGAGAATGTCCCCGCCTCGGTGTCGTAGAGGATCAGGTCCGTGAACGTGCCGCCGATGTCGATGCCGAGGACGAGCATGGCGCGCGATCACTCCTGAAACGCATCGACGTGCCGCGGCAGCGCGCGCAACCGCACGCCGTGGCCCGATGCCCATCCGTGAAAGCGCGCCGCGCTCCTCGCGACGACGATCTTGCCGCGCGCGAGCCCGGCCGATGTCGCGATCACGATCCGAATGGGAGCGGCGGGCTTGCGCGCCGAAAGGAGTTCGCCGATCTGGCCCGCGCGCAAGTTTGCCTTGCGCGCAGTCGCGGGATGGACAAGCGCGGTCGGCAGCTTGAGCGCATTTGCCGGTACCTCGCCGAGCGCAACCGATAAAGTCACGCGCGCGTTCAGAAGCGCGCGGCGCCGGACGCCGGTCTTCGCGGCCGATGCTTTGCCGCGGCTCACGACGACGCCATAGACCTGGCGCGCCCGCGACGCGGAGACGTATCCCAGGCTCACGTCGCGCGCGACGTCGTCCGGATCGCGATCGAGCGGATCGCCATAGCCGCCGCCGCCGCTCGACTCGAAGATGACGCGGTCGTCCTTGCGCAGGTGGAAGTTGGAGATCTTGCCCGGCGCCCGCGACGGTGCGATCGATTTGCCGCCGCGCTCGACCGAGATTTTGTTCTGGGCACCACCGGTGCCGCCGAAAAGTCCATAAGGCGGGACCACGTTCTTGTCCGACACGCTCGACAGGGACGCGCTCTCGACCAGAAGGCGGATCACGCGACGCATGCCGAGACCGCCGCGATATTTGCCGTCGCCCGCGGAATCGGCGCGCAGACACACTTCCTCGACGCGCAGCGGAAATTTCTGCTCGATCGCCTCGACCGGCTGGACCGCGCTGAAGTCGCCCTCGGCAAATGTGCGCAAGGTGGAATTGCCGTCGCCGCCCTCGAAGCCGCCGGTACCGCCGGCAGGCGCCTCGTAAAGAAGCCAGGCATGGCCGGTGCCAGGCCGGCGTCCGCCGATCAAAAGCTGGTTCGACGTGCCCTTCGTGTCGCCGGTGACGCGGTCGGGCAGGACCGATGCCAGGGCCGCCATGACGGTGCTTTCCAAGGACCGCCGGACGTCGCCCATGGCGCCCACCGCAGCGGGGTAGACGGCATTGACGAACGAGCCCGCCGGCGCGTCGACCGAAATGGGCCGGAAGCTCCCGGAATTGACCGGTCCTTTCGGGTCGAGCAGCGACTTCGCGATGATAAAGACGCCGGTCGGCGCGCCCGAGGGGCCGATATTGAAGGGTCCGTCGATCTGGGGACTCGAGCCGTCGAACGAAACCTCGATGCGGCCGTCCGCGATCGCGACGCGCACGGCGATCTTCTGGGCCACGCCGAGATCGGGCCGAGGATCGAGATAGTTCTCGAACGTGAAAGCGCCCTCGGGAAGCGCCCTCAATTTTGCCCTCATGCGCGTCTCCTCCTGGTCGAGGAGTCGGTCCATGAAGCGCAGCACCTGGCCCACGCCATAGCGGTCCACGACCTCGGCGAGCCGGCGCCGCCCGATCTCGGAAGTCCCCATCATGGCGTCGAAATCGCCGCGGCGCTCGTTGGGAATGCGCATGTTCGAGAACAGCAGCGCCATGAACGCCTCGAACTCGGGCGAGTTCGCCTTGAGGCGCGTGAGCGGGATGCGCAGGCCTTCCTGGAAGATCTCGCGGTTCTGGCCCGATATGCTGCCGTGCGTCGAGCCGCCGACATCCTCCCAATGAGCGCGCACAACCGGGAATGCAACGAGCTGGCCGTCGACGAAAAAGGGTACGATGATCGCGATGTCGTTGAGGTGTGTTCCGCCCTCGTAGGGGTCGTTGTGGAGGAAAACGTCGTCGGGCCGTATGTCGTTGCCGTAGCGGCGCATCACTTCCTGGGCCGACCAGAGGAGCGGGAAAATGTGCTGCGGGTTGTCCTCGGACTGGACGATCAACTCGCCGCGCGCGCTCAAGAGCGCGCAGGAGAGATCGAACAGCTCGCAAATCGCGGCCGAGAAGGCGGAATGGACCATGGTCGCGCGCATCTCGCGCACGATGCCGATCAAGCGCTGTTGAAAGACCTGAAGCGTCACGGGATCGACCGCGCGCTCGCTCGGCTGTCGAGGATTGTCCAGGGTGCGTCCAGAAGTCATGAGGTTTCCAAGAGGGGTGCGTCGTCGAGGCCTAGGCAGGTTGGGCGCGGATCGAGAACCGTCTCGAGAGAAGCGCCGTCGTCGTGGACACTTATATCGGTGTCGCGAGGAGGGTCGGGATCGAGGCAGTGTCGACCACCACGCGCACATCGGCAAAGCGCGGCCGCTCGTCCTCGAACACGACCGACATGTCGTACTGACCGACGAGAAACAAGCGCGTGACTCCCTCCACGTCGGTCTGGAACAGGCTGTAGTTCGCCTCGATGCGCCAGGGACCGCCCGTGCTCTCGTCGCGGAAGCGCACGCCGCCGATTACGTGGCGGTCGCTGTGGAAATTGTATTCGTTCACTTCCCGGTACGCGGTCACCCGATCGCGCAGCATGTCCTTGCTGTCGCACGCCATGAGCGTTTGCGGCAGATCTTGCGCCAGATTTTCCGCACTGATGACGCTGTACCGGCAGTCGGAAGCGAAGAGCTCGACCCAATCCTCGAGACGGTCCGCGTCGATGAGCGCGCCATATTCGACGACCAGATCGCGCACCGCCTCGCGCCGGCTCATCGCACCCCGCAAACGGGCTCGACGCCCATGAGCTCCGACCAATAAGACCAGAAGCCGCGCACCGGCACGTCGGTAACCCGGTGCTCGAGGTCGCGGATCGGCCCGCGCCCTCCCATCTCGATCACGGAGGTAAAGCCCTGCGAGGAGGCGCTCGCGCGGTGGGCGAGCTCGATCGCCTCGCCGTCCTCCATCGAGACATAGCCCGCCGGCCCAACCAGGTTCGACTGCTTCAGGCGATGGCGCGTCATGGCCTCGTCGTCGTCGGCATAGCCGAACAGGGTCTGGAACACCTCGAACGCGTCCTTGCCCTTCGGCCGGATCTGGCGCGTCGAGAGGACGTTGTTGACCTGGATCAGCAGGACATTGGGGAAGAATGTCGGGGTCGCGAGGTTCATGCCGTCCTCGAACTCCGGCACGTAGCGCATCAGGGAGCCGTCGCGCAGCTTGAGCCGATCGAGAGAGACGCCCGAATTGCCGGCATAGGCGGCGCGCGCCTCATCCTGGCCGTCGGTCGCCGCGAAGGCATAATTCATGCTGTGGCGGTGGCGGCCGTCCATCTTGACGCCCCCTTTCTGGGTCGCCCGATCGATGCCGTAGGACGACAGGAAGGTGTGCAGCAGGCTCGCATGGTAGGTATCGCGCAAGTTCTCCGCGTAGAATTTCCAGTTCGCGTGAATCACCTGGCGCTGGTAGCCATAGATGCGGATCGGCTTCCCCAGCAGGCGCTCGATCAGGCCGCAACCGAAGGCGCCCAGGTAACCCTCCAGCGGCTCGGTATGGGCGGAGAAAGTGCCGAATATCATGCCGCTCAGGCTCGCCACGCGCAGCTTCTCGGGGCCGTTCGCCGCCATGTCGAAATCGGCCATGCCGCCCTGGCCCTTGAGGCCGCGCTTGAACGGGATGCCGATGAGATCGCCTTCGAGCGAATAGCACCAGCGATGATAAATGCAGACGAAATCCTTGGCGCTGCCGTGCGTCGTGCGGACGATCTGGGCGCCGCGGTGGGCGCAGCGGTTGACGAACGCGTGGACCGTGCCGTCGCCGGCGCGAGCGACGACGACCGGAATGTCGCCCACGAAGGTGGTGCGGAAATCGTCGGGCTTCGGGATCTCCGCCTCGAGCCCAAGATAATTCCATACCGGGCCGCGGAAGATGCGCGCGCGCTCCAGTTCGTAGACCTTGGGATCGTGGAACAGCCAGTAGGGAATGCGCGAATAATCGTCGCGCGGCCAGTCGACCGTGAATCCCGGGTCATTGACGAGCGTCATGTGCGCCCCTCCTTCCACGCGCCGTGCCGGCCGCCGGCGGTTCCGACATGGCGCGATTCGCGCTTGCGTCCCATCCTGGCTTATGGAACAGTGCTGTTCAACAATATTGAACATGTTGGATGCGCGGGTGGCAAGCGGCAAATATCGTATCGGCATCGACATCGGCGGGACGTTCACCGACTTCACGGTGACCGACCAGTCGAGCGGCCGGATTCGGATCGAAAAGACGCTCACCACGCCCGAGCGGCCGGATTTGGCGGTCTATGCCGGCCTCAAGCGGCTCGCCGAGGCCTTGCCCGATCTCCTGCCTACGACCAACGACATCATCCACGCGACCACTCTCGTGACCAACGTGATCCTCGAGGGCAAGGGCAGCCGTACCGGGCTGATCACCACCAAGGGCTTCCGCGATATCCTCGAGATCGGGCGCGAGGTTCGATACACCGTCTTCGACATGTTCATCCGGTTCCCGCCGCCGCTCGTGCCGCGCCGGCTGAGGGTCGGCATATCCGAGCGCACCCTCTCCGACGGCAGCGTGACCGAGGCGGTGAATGAGCAGGAGCTGAAAGAAGCGGCGGCCCTGTTCCGGCGCGAGGGGGTCGAGGCGGTCGCGATTTGCTTCCTCCATTCCTATCGGAATCCTGCGAACGAGAAGCGCGCTGCCGAAATCCTGGCCGCCGAACTCCCGGGCGTCGATCTCTCGCTTTCCCACGAGGTCTTGCCGGAGCCCAAGGAATTCGAGCGCACCTCGACCACGGTGATCGACGCTTACGTGAAGCGCACCGCGAGCGCCTATATCGAGCGGCTCGACGAGGGCCTCAAAAAGCGCGGCTTCGCACGCAGTCTGTTCCTCATGCTGTCCAACGGCGGCACCGCGACGGTCGACACCGCAAAGCGTTTCCCGGTCCAGATCCTCGAATCCGGACCGGCCGCGGGCGTCGAGGCGGTCGGCTTCTTCGGCCGCCTGATCGGCCTCGACACCATGCTCGCCTTCGACATGGGCGGCACGACGGCGAAGCTCTGCATCATCGAGAACGGTCACGCCGCGCGCACGCGCTCGTTCGAGGTCGGCCGCGTGCACCGATTCAAGGCCGGCAGCGGATATCCGGTCTCGCTCCCGGTTTACGATCTGCTCGAAATCGGCGCCGGCGGCGGCAGCATCGCGCGCGTGAACGATCTCGATCTGCTGCAGGTCGGGCCCAATAGCGCCGCCTCGGATCCGGGGCCGGCATGCTACGGGCTCGGCGGTAAGGATCCGACCGTGACCGACGCCGATCTCGTGCTCGGTTATCTCAATCCGGATTATTTTCTCGGCGGCGAGATGCCGCTCGATCGCGCCGCCGCCGAGCGCGCGATCAAGACCAAGATCGCCGTCCCGACCGGACTCGATATCGCCGCCGCAGCCGCAGGCATCTTCGGCCTGGTGAGCGAAACCATGGCGGCGGCGGCGCGCATCTACGTCACCGACAAGGGGAAATCGAGCGGCGATCTCGCCCTGGTCGCCTCGGGCGGCGCGGGCCCGGTGCACGCGGTCGAGCTCGCGCGCAAGCTCGGAATCGGACGCGTCGTGATCCCGCCATTCTCGGGCGTCATGTCGTCTCTCGGCCTGCTCGCGGCGCCGATGGCGATCGAGCGCAGCCGCACGGTGGGCGCGTTGCTCACGACCGTCGATCTCGAGGCGCTGGAAACGATCTTCGAGGAGATCGAGCGCGATGCCGCAGCACTCCTGCCCGAACTCTCCGAGGCGCAGTACATGCGCTTCCTCGACTTGCGCTACGCGGGACAGGATTATTCGCTGGAAATTCCGATCGAGCGGCCGATCCAGGCCGAGACTGCGGTTGCGGCGTGGAGCGCAGCCTTCCTCGAGCTTTATGCGACGCTCTACGGCAAGGTCGACGAGGAAAACTCGATCGAGGTCGCAACCGCCCGGATCCAGCTCCAGCGACGCGTGCGCGCGCCAGCCATCTCGCGGCCGGCCGCCATGACCGACGCGGCGCCCAAGGCATTCCGGGACATCTACGTCGTCGGCAGCGCGGCGTTCCGGCGCGCACCCGTGTTCGAGCGGTCGTCCCTTCAGGTCGGCCAGATCTTGGTCGGTCCGGCGGTGATCGAGGAGCGCGAATCGACGACCATCATCGGTATCGGCGACCGCGTCGTGGTCGATGCCTATGGCTGCCTCGACGTTGAGGTCCGGCCGGGTTTGCCCGCCGGTAAGGGGGCGTTGGGTCCCGAAGCGACCGTCGTGGAGAACTGAAGGATGAGCGCCGTTTCAATTCCCTCATCGCGCAATCGCTCGAACCTGCTCGACGCGGTGACGATCCAAGTGCTCTGGAACCGCCTGATCTCGATCGTCGACGAGGCGGCGACCGGATTGATGCGCACGGCCTACACCCCGTCGGTCAAGGAGTATCACGATTTCTGCTGCGCGCTGTTCGACCGCGACGGCAGGATGCTTTCCCATTCGACGGTCACGACCGCCGGCTTCCTCGGTATCGTGCCCGAGGTGATGCGCAACTTCCTCAAGGCGCATCCGCCGGAAACGCTTGAGCCGGGCGACGTTCTCATCACGAACGATCCGTGGCTCGCGAGCGGCCATCTGATCGACGTATCGGTCGCCTCGCCGATCTTCCACGGCGGGCGCGCCGTCGGTTACACGCTCTGCATCGTCCACCATCTCGACATGGGTGGACGCATGTCGACGCTCGAGTCGAAGAACATCTACGAGGAGGGGCTCAAGATCCCGATCCTCAAGCTGTACGAGGCGGGGCGCCTCAACCGGGCGATCTTCGAGTTCATGAAGGCGAACATCCGGGTGCCCGACAAGGTGCTGGGCGACCTGCGTGCCCAGCTGGTCGCCAACCATGTATGCACCCAGGGCCTCCTGCGCCTCCTCGACGAGTACCAGCTCGACGGGCTCGAGGAGCTCGGCCGCGAGATCATCGAGCGCACCGAAAGCAGCCTGCGCGCGAAGTTGCGGCGGCTGCCCGAGGGAACCTACCACAACGAAGTGGTGCTGCCGCGCATCCCCCATTGCCCGGACGAGGTCCGCATCAAGGCGGCGGTCACGATCAAGGACGGCCGCGTGACGATCGACTACACGGGCACCTCGGGCGAGGTCGGCGCCGCGATCAACTGTACCCTCAACTCGACGCGCTCCTATAGCGCCTATCCGATCAAGCTTGCGTTCGATCCGGAGGTGCCGAACAACGACGGCTGCATGCGCCCGATCGAGATCGTCGCGCCGCTGGGCTCCGTCGTGAACTGCCGACCCCCGGCGGCGACTTGGGGCCGTACCATGATCTCCCACCTCTATCCCGAGATCATCTTCGGCGCGCTCGAGAAGGCGATGCCCGAGGCCGTGCTCGCGGCAAACGGCGGCTGTCCCGCCAACGAGATTTATCTCCACGGCAAGTGGCGGCGCGACGGCCGCTCCTTCCTCGCGATCCAACAGCATAGCGGCGGTTTCGGCGCGAGCCACAAATACGACGGCTATCCGACCCTGTGCTTCCCGAACAACACGCGCAACATCCCGATCGAGGTCACCGAGAACGAGGCGCCGGTGCGGTTTCTCGAGAAGGAGCTGGTCGCGGATTCGGGCGGACCGGGCCGGCAGCGCGGCGGTCTCGGCCAGTCGGTCGAATTCGAGATTCTGGGCGGCGCGCAGGGGCCGCAGGATTTCGTCGAAGGCTCGGTTCGCCTCAACGGGCGCGGCGAGAGCGGCGACTTTCCCCTCCAGGGCCGCTGCGGCGGCCGCAACGGGCGTGGCGGCGGGCTCTGGCTCAACGGCAAGACGATCGAGCATGGCATTTACCGCCGCTTCCTGCCGGGCGACCGGATTCGCTTCCAGCTCGGCGGCGGCGGGGGTTTCGGCGATCCGTTCGAGCGCGCCGTCGAATCGGTTGTCGAGGATGCGCGCGAGGGCCGCGTCACGGTCGAGGCGGCGGCGACGGATTACGGCGTCGCGCTCGATGCCGCGACATTCGAGGTCGATCGCGCGCGCACCGGGACGATGCGGGGAGCCAAGACGGCGTCCGACGACGTTTCCGGGAAAGTGCCGCGCGGGCGGCGGACATGACGAACCCAATGATCGGAGTGCGAAGGATGGGTGGGTGAGGGATGGCGTCGATGGCGGCGGATACGGGACATGTGTCGCTCACGTTGCCGACCGCGGCGACCGGCGCCGCGCGTCGCCGCGCCCGCCGCACCGCCTTTTTGATGCTCTCGCCGGGGCTGATCTGGCTCGCGGTCTTCGTCCTCGTTCCGTTCGGCTTCGCGATCGCGATGTCGTTCTGGACCTCGACGATCTTCGGCACGACGCCCGCTTTCCAGTTCGGCAACTACGCCCAGGCCTTGGCGACGCCGTTCTACCGCAACCTTCTCGTCAAGACCCTATGGGTATCGTTCGTCACGACCCTGATCTCGCTCGCGATCTCGTATCCGATCGCCTATCTCCTCGCGACCCTCCGGGGCACCGCCAAGACGGGGTTCGTGCTGCTGCTGTTCCTGCCGTTCTGGACCAGCTACGTGGTGCGCACCTTCGTTTGGCTGCCCATCCTCGGGACCACGGGCGCGATCAATCAGTTTTTGCTTTACCTCGGGCTCATCGACCACCCGATCGGCTGGCTGCTCTACGATAGCGGCGCGGTCTATATCGGCCTGATCTACGTCTATACGCTGTTCATGACCCTGCCGATCTATCTCTCGATCGACAAGATCGACCCGCGGCTGATCGAGGCGGCGGCGGACCTCGGCGCGCGGCCGTTTTGGATCTTCTGGCGCGTCATTCTTCCGCTCAGCTGGCCCGGCGTGCTGTCGGGCTCGCTCATGGTCTTTCTCCTTTCGGTCAGCGCCTACGTGACGCCGCAGCTTCTGGGCGGGACGTCGGGCATCCTCTACAGCAACATGATCGCGATTCAATACATCTCGACCAACAATTGGGCGTTCGGCGCCGCGCTGTCCGTCGTGCTGTTCGGGGTCGTGCTGCTGCTTCTCATCGTGTTCGGGCGCTGGATCGGGCTGCAGCAGGTCGTTTCGGGAGGCCGTCGATGATCGCGGCCGCGACCGGACCCAGGCGGGGGCGCGTCTCGCCTTATCGCCTCGCTTTGTGGATTTACGCCGGCGTGTTCTACGTTCTGCTATACGCGCCGCTCGTGATGATCGTCGTGCTGTCGTTCAACGATTCGGAGACCATCGGATTCCCGTTCCGGCGCTTCACCGCCGATTGGTACGCGAAAGTGTTCAAGACGCCGGAATTCCTGACCGCGCTGGCCCACAGTCTGGCCGTGGGCGTCCTCGCCGCCGTCATCTCGACCGCCCTCGCACTTTTCCTCGCCATGGGATTCCGGCACGAGTTCCGGTTCAAGGGCGCCTTGTTCAACCTGGTCCTGGCGCCGATCGTGATGCCGGGCATCGTGGGCGGCATCATGCTCCTGATGTTCTTCGGCTATCTGGGCGTGCCGCCGTCGCTGTGGACGACGGTGCTGATCGCGCACGTCGATTGGGTCCTCCCCTTCGCCTTCCTCACGCTGTATCCGCGGCTGCACCGCTTCGACCGCGCCGTGGAGGAAGCGGCGATGGACCTCGGAGCGCGCCCGATCGAGGTCTTTTGGCACGTCGTGCTGCCGATCGTGCGTCCGGCGATCATCGCGACGCTCCTGTTCTCCTTCAGTCTGTCGTTCGACGAATTCGTGCGCACGCTGTTCGTGACCGGTTACGACCGGACCATCCCGGTGATGTTCTGGTCGATGATCGTCGAGCAGTTGACGCCCGATCTTCCGGCGATGGCGGTGATCATCATGCTGATTTCGGCCACAACGTCTTTGATTGGCCTCGTGGTTTCGCGCCGAACGCGCGACGACGCGCACCCCGCGACGGATCGATGAGAACGGGGATGAACATTCAACAGAGGAGTCGATCATGAGCAAAACAAACTTGGGAAAATACGGGCCCGGCTTCGAGTCCGGTCTTAATCGCCGTGAATTCCTGGCACTTTCGGGTGCTGCGGGAGCGCTCGCGCTAACCGGGGCGGCGGGAAGCACGTCCGCTTGGGGCATGGAGACGATCACGGGTGTGATGTCCGGCGTGGTCATCCCGCCCGGCGCGCGCGCGGTCGAGGAGAAGCTCTCGGGCGTCAAGGTCGACAACGTGCCCTACGTCTCGCCGACCGATACGATTGCCAAGCTGCTCGCGCCCGGCGGGACGTCGCGCTACGATCTCATGATCAGCGTGACGGACTTCGTGAAGGGGCCGATCCTCGGGGCGCATGCGGGCGACGAGAAAGTGCGGCCGTTCGACCTGAGCAAGGTGCCGAACGAGAAGAACCTGCAGTCGCTGTTCGCCGAGCAGATCCAGGTGCGCGACGGCAAGACCTACATGATCCCGATCTTCTGGGGATTCGATTCGCCACTTTACAACAAGGAGCACATTCCCGAGGATGCGGCATCGACCCAGACGTGGAACGTGCTGTTCGACGACAAGTACAAGGGCAAGACCGCGATGCGCGACGATCCGTATGGCGGCATCGTGGTCGCGGCCCTAACCCTCGGCATCAAGGACCCCGCGACCATGTCGGATGCCGACCTCGCGGAAGTGAAGAAATTCCTGATCTCGAAGAAGAAGAACTTCCGCACCATGTGGTCCCAGTTCGCCGAGGCGGTAAATCTGATGTCGAGCGGCGAGGTGTGGGCGATGTACGGTTGGCTCTCGATGCGCGCGGCGCTTCTGAAGCAGAACTTGCCGATCACCAATGCCTGGCCCAAGGAGGGCATCCTGATCTGGAACCAGTCGGCGTTCATTCCGAAGGATTCGTCCAAGGCCCCGCTCGCCGAATCGGTCGTGAACGCGATGCTTTCGCCCGAATACGGCGTCGCCCTCGCCAAGGAATCGAGCTATGGCCCGGTCACCACGGGCGCGCTCGACGCCTTCACGCCCGCGGAGCGGGAGAAGATGGGCTTCGACGCGATCACCAGGAATATCGCGCGCTATCCCTACAGCTGGCCGAACAACATGAACGCGTGGATCCAGGCGTGGGGCGAAGTCAAAGCCGCTTAGGCGTGCGGCGTTCGATTGGCCGCCCGCGCGGCCCCGGAAGGTAATCAAGGACGCTCCATGGCACTTGCCGAGACTGAGCGCGACGGGAATCTTGCCGGTGAGGGCGCTGCCGACGACGGTCTGGAACCGCGGTCGGTCGGCGTCCTCATCCGCTCGATTCGCAAGAGCTACGGCGGGTTCGTGGCGCTGCACGGGGTCTCGCTCGCGATCCGCAAGGGCGAGTTCTTTTCACTGCTCGGCCCGAGCGGCTGCGGCAAGACGACGCTGCTGCGCATCATCGGCGGCTTCGAGGACTACGATTCCGGAACCTTGCAGATCGATGGGCAGGATTGCGGGAACCTCCCACCCTACCGCCGCAACACCAACATGATCTTCCAGCATCTCGCGCTGTTTCCGCACATGGACGTGTTCGAGAACATCGCCTTCGGCCTGCGGCGCAAGCGCACGTCGGCGCAAGAGATCAAGGCGCGGGTCGGCGAGGCGCTGGCCCTCGTCCGGCTCGAAGGCTACGAGCGGCGGAACGTCGACCAGCTTAGCGGCGGCCAGCGCCAAAGGGTTGCGATGGCGCGCGCGATCGTCAACAAGCCTTCGGTGTTGCTGCTCGACGAGCCGCTCGGCGCACTCGACCTCCAGCTGCGCCTCCAGTTGCAGGACGAGCTTCGGCGTCTCCATCGCTCGCTCGGCAGCACGTTCGTTTTCGTGACCCACGACCAGGGCGAGGCGATGACGATGTCGGACCGCATCGCGGTCATGAACGAGGGGCACATCCAGCAAGTCG
The DNA here is from genome assembly GCA_035509415.1 of Alphaproteobacteria bacterium. GTDB lineage: Bacteria > Pseudomonadota > Alphaproteobacteria > JACZXZ01 > JACZXZ01 > DATJLQ01. Next base: position 48,342 of record DATJLQ010000096.1, on the reverse strand, counting down.
GCACGCCGCAGGAGATTTACGAGCGGCCGCGTACCCGGTTCGTCGCGTCCTTCATCGGCCATACCAACCTTTTCGCGGGCCGGGTGGCAGACTCGAGCGTCGAGGGCCGTTGTACGGTCGATTGCGGTGGCTTGCGGTTCACCTGCATGGCAAGCCTTGCTCTCGCGCGCGGCCAAGATGTCTCGGTCGCATTGCGTTTCGAAAAGGTCGACGTTCAACCCCTCGAGACGGTCGCGCCGGTCGACGGCTTCACCGCGCGCGTGGTCGATCGCACCTACATGGGGACCGCGGTACGTTTCGAGACGCGGCTCGATAGCGGCCTCGCGATCACGGCCGACGTGAGCGACGTCGAGCGCGTGCGCGGCGTCGGCCCCGGTTCCCGCGTGCGCCTGGTGTTCGCGGACGGTGCCGCGGTTGCGGTCGCCAACTGATCGGGAAGACCGTTCGCCCTCAACGCCGGGAACTCGACCGGCGCGGCTCGACGGCGGGCGCCGTGCGCCGCGCTGCGGCAGCCGGCGCGACCAGCGCGGGCGGTCCGATCAATCCCTGCTCGCGCCAAAAGCGCTCGGCACCCGGGTGCAGCGGCACGTCGATGCCGCGGAACAGGTACGGGGGCTTGAGCGTCTCAGGCGCGCCGAGCGCCGCCGCGATCCTGTCGCGCTCGCGATAGATCGCGCGCGTCGCAGCGTAGACCTCGTCGTCGCTGCGCTCGGCGGTCGTGACGAGGACGGTGGGTACGGCCAAGGTCTCGGTGGGTTCGTCGGCACCGGCGTAGGTTGCCGCCGGAATGACGCCCGTCTCGTAGGCCGAATGGCGCGCGACGAAGGCGCCGGCGGACGCTGCATCCAAAGGAATGAGGCGCAGGTCGAACGAGCGCGCGAGCTTGCGGTAGGCCGGGTCGCCAAGGGCGGTCAGGGAGATGATGACGTCGAGCTTGCCGGCGGCGAACTCGCGCGTCGCCTCGGCGTAGTTGAGATAGACGAGCGTCCGTGCGGCCGCCCTTCCGCGCTCGAGAATGCCGGCGCGGCGCATCAGCTCGGCCACTACCCGCGCGGTCGTGAAGTCCGCTTCGCCGGCCGAGACGCGCTTGCCCTTCAGATCGCGGAAGCTTCCGATCCCGCTGTTCCGGCGCGTGACGATATGCAGAAAAATCGGAAACAGGCTGCACATGGCGCGCAGCTGGCCATGGGGGTGCGTGAACGGCGCCTCGCCGCGATAGGCGCTCCACAAGCTCCCCGCGACGGCGAAGCAGTAGCCGCCGCGGCCGTTCTGGAGGTCCTGAAGCGCCTGATCGCCGCTCGCGTTCCAGATGGTCGAGCCGATGCCGGGGATCTCGCGCTGAATCACGCGCGCGATCACGTCGATGCCGAGCGTCCAGCTGCCGATTCCTCCGGCGCCACCCAGCATCTGGGCGCCGATCATGCGCGACAGGCGACCGGCATAGCTCGAGACGCGCGCGCCGATCTCGCGCAGCGCGGGCTCGGCGTAGCGTCCGCGCGGGGCCGCGATCGTGAGGCTGCCGACGGGGTTGCCGTGCGCGTCGGTCACCGCGGCGCCGACGGTGACGGGGGCGTCGTCGTCCGATGAGAGCATCACGCCGTAGCCGGCCGCGCGCACCGCAGCGAGATGGCCTTCGAGGGACCGGGGCGGGTTGCGCGGGCCGGTCGCCGCGCGCGCCTTGAATACGGCCCGGCGCGCGGGCTCGGGAAGAAGCGCCAGGATCGAGAGGCCGCCTGCGGAGCTCCAAAGCGGCGCGTAATTTCCGATCAGCGCGTTGAAGGACGAGCCTTGGTGGGCCAGGGCCTCGGCGACGTAGGCGTGGCGATGGTCGCCCGCCTTGTAGAGGCCGAGGAGGCAGGTCTCGCCGATCTCGCCCGCAAGCTCGCTCATCAATGGACGCGCGACCTCGGCGACCTTGAGGCGTCCGCCGAGGATCGCCCACCAGCGGAAAAATTCCATGCCCGTTTCATACTTGCGCGACTCCGCGTCCCATTCGACGAAACCCTCGCGCCGCAGGATTTGCAGCACGCGATGGGTCGAACTCCCCGGCTGGCCGAGGGCGTTGGCGAGCTCGCGCACGCCCCAGCTTTCCTGGCCGTCGATGAAGGCGCGCAGAACGTCGACCGCCTTGGTGACCGAGTTCACGTCCTTCCCGAAGGCCGTCCTGGTGCGCGCTCGCTTCGGCATGACGCTCCCTTTTGGAGGCGGGAATTGGGTGCGAACGATGGCACGGTCGCGTCGCCACGGCGCGCGCGGTCGACCCCGAGGGGTATCTCCAGCCCCTTGGTTCCGGCAGCGCCTTGCCGCGGTTCGGCACCTGCGCACCATCATAGCCGATTGTTCATCGCACTGAAGTATTTCCCGAATTTCGCGCCGCAGGCGACGGCCTGCAAGGTGCTGTTGACGCGCTCGGTGACGCTCTTTATTATCCTAATTCAGGACTATAAAGTCCGATAAACGGACCTCAAGCGACCCCCAGAAGGAGCCCGTCGCGACGATGATCAGCAGGGCCGCATCCGCCGACGGCAAGCCCGAGTTCTCCCTGAGCGCGAGCCGCACGCTCACGCTGCTTTCGCTCTTTAGCGACGAACGCCGCACCCTCAGCGTGGTCGAGGCGAGCCGGGCGCTGGCACTCTCCAAGACCAGCACGCTCCGGTTCATCCAGGCGCTCGAGATGCACGGCTATGTCGTGCGCGATCCCAAGACCAGGCGCTATCAGCCGGGCACCGAAGTTGCGCGGGTCGGCGGTTTGTTCGCCGGCGGCGATCGCATTCGGCGCATCGCGGCCCCGATCCTGGAGCGCGTGGTCGCCGACGAGGGTGTTACCGCCTATCTCTCGGCGCTGCAGGACGACCGCATGGTGATTCTTCATTCCGTCGAGGCGCCGGGCCGGCTCAAATACAGCATTCCTGTCGGCGAGAAGCTCACGGTGCACAGCTCCGCGACCGGCCATGCGGCGCTTTCGACCCTGTCTGCGCTCGAGGTCGACGCGATGATCGGGCGCACCGGCATGCCGGCGCGTACGCCGCACACGATCACGAGCTTGCCGAGGTTGAAGGCGGCCCTGCGTGCCGTCGTGACGCGCGGCTATTCGGTGAATTGGGAAGAGCACACCCAAGGCGTGGGCTCGGTCGCGGCGCCGGTACGGGGTCCCGACGGAAAGCTGCTTGGCGTGCTCTCCCTCGGATTTGCGACCAGCCAGGTAACCCGCGAGCGGTTCGCGGACCTTGGCGAGGTGATCAAGACGGCTGCCGCGACCGTGGCGCGGCGCATGGCGGAGGAGGAGCGCATATCGTGAGCACGTCGAAGACATCGGCATCGGGCCCCGGCTCGCCGCTCGCCATCATGGCGGCGCTGCCGACGGCGACCATCTACGAGGCGGCGGGGAAATGGGGCGATGTCGGCCCGCCGATCCGTCTCCTGGTCGACGGCGTGCGGCTCGCCGGGCCGGCGTTCACGGTAAAGGCGATGCCGGGCGACAATCTGGTCGTGTTCCGCGCGATCGACGAGGCGCCGCCGGGGAGCGTGATCGTGCTCGATGCCGGCGCCACGGACAGGGCGACGATCTGGGGCGGCACCTCGACCACCGCGTGCGTCGCGAAAAAGATCGCGGGCTGCGTCACCAACGCCGCGGTGCGCGATATGGCGCAGATCCGGGCGCTGCGCTTCCCGATCTATGCCGCGGGCGTCAACGTGCGCGGCACGGTCAAATCCCATCCTGGCTGGACCCAGGTGCCGATCTCGATCGCGGACGTGCCGGTGAAGCCGGGCGATCTTGTGTTCGGCGACGAGGATGGGGTGGTGATCGTCCAGGCCGAGCGCGCGGCGGAGGTCGCCGAGAAGGCGGTCGCGAAGGCGCACCTCGATGCCGAGCGCGAGGAGCGTCTGCGCCGCGGCGAGACCTTCAAGCAGGTGCTGGGCTACTGAGAATTCGGGCGGCGCGCCCGATCGAAGAGAGGAATGGATATGGGACAGACACTCACGGAAAAGATCCTGTCGCGGGCGGCGGGCCGCCCGGTCAAGGCGGGCGAGACCGTCTATCCGGAGCCGGATCTGATGACGGTCCACGACTGGTACGTGGTCAATTTCGACAAGGCGCTCAAGGAGCTCGGCGTGACCGCGCTCTACGATCCCAAGCGCGTGCTGATCTCGACCGACCACGAACCGGTGGCGCTCAGTCCCCAGTCGGCGGAGCGCCAGAAGGCGGTGCGCGAGATCGTGAAGAAATACGGCATCGAGCGCTTCTTCGACGCCGGCCGCGGCGGCCACGGCCACGTCTTCCCGATGGAGATGGGCTTCGTCCGCCCCGGCATGTTCGTCCTCGCCTACGACACCCACGTCACCAATTACGGCGCGGTCGGCGCCCTCGGCATCGCGGTGGTGTTCGAAATCCCCGAGGTGCTCGCCTGCGGCTCGGTCTGGATCCGCGTCCCGGAGACGGTGCGGGTCAATCTTACGGGCGCCCTCAAGCCGGGCATGGCCATCCGCGACGTGTCCCAGCGCATGATCGTCGACATCGGCGAGGACAATCTCGATTACGCGGTGGTCGAGTATGGCGGGCCCGCGCTCAAGGACGTGAACTTCGCGGGCCGCATGACGCTCTGCAACAGCCCGCTCGAGATGGGCGCCAAGTCGGCCCTGGTCGAGGTCGACGAGGTCACGAAGGCCTGGCTGGCGCCGCGGCTCAAGGGGCCGATCGCGGCCGAGAAGAGCGATCCGGATGCCACGTTCAAGGCCGTCTACGACTACGATCTCGGCCTCATGGAGCCGCAGGTCGCGGCGCCGCCGCGGCCCGACAACGTGGTCGGCGTGTCGAGCGTCGCGGGCGTGCGCGTGAACCATGCCTTCATCGGCTCCTGCGCCAACGGCTCGATCGAGGATATGCGCGACGCGGCGCGGATCCTGCGCGGGCGCAAGATCCATCCCGAGGTGCGCCTCTTCATCACGCCCGCGACCCAGGAAATCGCCCAGCGCGCGGGGCAGGAGGGGCTGCTTAACATCTTCCTCGAGAGCGGCGCCGTGATGACCGCACCCGGCTGCGGCCCGTGCGCCGGCGGGCGCATCGCGCCCATCGCGCCCGGCGAAGTCTCGATCAACACGGGCACGCGCAACGATCCGGGCCGCCTCGGCACCACCAAGGCGGACGTCTATCTCGCCTCGCCCTTCACGGTCGCCGCCTCCGCCGTCGCGGGCGAGATCAGCGATCCACGCAAATATCTCTGAGGGAAGCCATGGACTGGATTTATCACGGACGCTGCTGGAAATTCGGCGACAACCTCGCGGTCGATGCCGATCTCACCAAGAAGGAATTCGCGCTCCAGCGCGAGACGCGGCCCGAGATCTTGCGCGAGTTCTGCATGTGCGGGATCGACCCGGATTTCCCGAAGAAGGTTTCGCCCCGCGACATCGTCGTCGCCGGCCGGCGCTTCGCCCAGGGCAACCCGCACATCCAGGGCCTGCTCGGGATCGCGGCACTCAGCCTCGGCGCGGTCGTGGAATCGATCCCGCGCGGCTCGTATCGCAACGCGGTCAACGCGGGCCTGCCGATCCTGCCCCATTGCGACGGCGTCACGAAGGAATGCGAGACCGGCGACGAGCTCCGGGTCGATTTCGCGACCGGCTCGTTCGAGAACCTCACGCGCGGCACCAAGCACCGCTACGAGCCGCTGCCCGCGACCCTGCTCGAGACCATTGCGCTCGGCGGCTGGAGGCCGATGGTGGCGCAGCGCATCGCCAAGCTGCGCGCCGAGGGCCGCATCGCGGCCGCCTAGCGGCGATCGCCCGGCATAGAACGCCGACCATCTTCACGACGCGCACGGCATCGGCCGGCGCATCACAACAAAATTGGGAGGATGCCCATGACCGTCAATCGGATACTGTTCGCGCTCAGCCTCGCGGCGAGTATGGCGCTCGCCAGCGCTTCGCACGCGGCCACGAAGGTGATCGTCGGCGATACGAGCAGCGCCACGAGCGTGGTAGGACGCACGCTCGAGCTCTTCAAGAAGCGCGCCGAGACGTACAGCGACGGCGAGCTCCAGGTGCAGCTCTACTTCAACAGCCAGCTCGGCACCTTCGCCACCATGGCGACCCAGATGAAGGTCGGCCTGGTCAACGTCATGTTCATCCAACCCGATGCGCTCGGCCAGCAGGTCCCGATCGTGACGGCGAATTCGTGGCCGTTCCTGTTCAAGAACGCGGACGAGATGCTCAAGGCGTGGCGGGGACCGGGCGGCAAGGCCCTCGTCGCCGAGGTCGAAAAGCGCAGCGGGTACCTGATGCTCGCGCCGTCCTGGAACGTGCCGCGCTGGATCTACACGACGCGCGACGCGAAATCTCTCGCCGACCTCAAGGGCATGAAGATTCGCGTGCCTGGCACCGCGATCTACGTCGATCAGCTGAAGCTGCTCGGCCTGAGTCCGGTGCCGATGAACATCGCGGAAACCTTCTCGGCCATGCAGCAGAACGTGGTCGAGGGCATCGAAGGCGCGATCACCGACATGGCAGCGCTCTCGATCGAGGACGTGGCGAAGACCGTGGTGATGACCGGGCATGTGCTGTCGCCCAAGATGTTCCTGACCTACGGCCCCTTCGTCGACAGTCTCAAGCCCAAGAGCAAGGCGGCTTTCATCCGCGCGGCCGAGGAGGCGTCGAAATACTACGGCGATACGACCAAGGCCGACGAGGCAAAGCTGATCGCCGCGTTCAAGGCCAAGGGCGTCAAGTTCGTCGAGCCCGCCGTCTCGGTCGAGCAGATGCGCGCCATGGAGGAGCCGCTCAGGACGGAGCTGCCCGACGTCTGGAAGTGGGCGCAAATCCTCAGCGGCCGGTAGACGTGCGCGGGGTGCGGCAGGCGAGGATGCGCCGGCTCTTCAAGGGCATCGAGCGGACGCTCGACGCGGTGAGCGCGGCGCTGGTGGCGGTATGCCTCGTCTCGGTGTCGGTTCAAGTCGTCATGCGCTACGTGTTCGACGACGCGACCACTTGGTCCGACACCGTCGCCTCCTGCGCCCTCGCCTGGCTCACTTTCCTCGCCGCGACGGCGGCGGTGCGCCGCGACGAGAATCTGGAGGTGCGCTTCTTCTGGACGATGCTGCGCGGCACGGCCAGGAAGTGCGTGATGACCTTCTGTCACCTCGCGTCGCTGCTGTTCGCGCTCATGCTCGGCTATGCGGGCTTCACGCTGATGGCGGTCACGCGCACGACCCAGGTGGAAGGATTGCCGATCGACGTGAGCTGGGCGCAGTTCTACTCGGTCTCGGTCATCGCCGGCGCGCTCATGGTGCTCTTCTCCCTCGAGCAGATCGCCGCCATCTGGTTCGGGGGCGAGGAAGCGTGATCGGCGTCGCCACCCTCGCGACCTTCGTCGCCCTGTTGCTGCTGGGGGTGCCGCTGTTCGTCGGCATCGGTCTCGCGTCGCTGCTGGGCCTGCTGCTCCTCGGCGTGCCGAGCTGGTCGATCGTGGCGCTGCAATTCTTCCAGGGCATCAACTCGTTTCCGCTGGTGGCGATCCCGCTATTCCTGTTGATGGCGAATCTGATGACGGTGGGCGGTGTCACCAGCGCGCTGGTGCGCTTCGCGACCTCGCTCATCGGCCATGTGCGCGGCTCGCTCGCCATCGGCAACGTCGCCGCCTCGACACTCTTCGCCGGCATCTCGGGCTCGTGCCTCGCGGACACGGCCGCGGTCGGCTCGATCATGATCCCGGCGATGATAGAGGAGGGTTATCCGCCCGCCTTCGCGGGCGCGGTCACGGCGGCCGCGAACATCGTCGGGCCGATCATTCCGCCGAGCATCCTCATGATCCTTTACGGCTTCGCGGCGGAGCAGTCGGTGGCCCAGCTCTTCGTCGCCGGCATCGTGCCGGGATTGATCCTCTCGATCGTGTGCGGCGGGGTGGCGTTCTGGCTGTCCAAGCGCCACAGCTACGGCTCGATCAGCGAGACCTTCAGTCTCGGGCGCGCGGCCGCGGCACTCGTCGGGGCGTTGCCCGCCCTCGTGATCCCGGCGCTCATCGTCGCGGGCGTCGTGTGGGGCGTCTTCACGCTCACCGAGTCGGCCGGCGCCGCGGCGCTCTACGCGCTGATCTACGCGATGGTACGCGGCCTGATTCTCGGGCGCATGCCGTGGCGCGCGCTTGCACGCGCCTTCCACCGTACCGCGATCGATACCGGCGTGGTGATGATCCTGATAGGCGGCTCCAGCCTTCTCAGCTGGGTGCTCGCGCGCAGCCAGCTGCCTCAGCTGATTGTATCGTCCATGCACGGTTTCGGCCGCGACGAGACGCTGCTCATGATCAACCTGCTGCTGCTGGCGTTCGGAATGTTCCTGGAGCCGGCCGCGTCCATCCTGCTCGGCTGCTCGATCCTGCTGCCGCTGATCAAGAGCCTCAACATCGACCTGATCCATTTCGGCATCGTGATGATCGTCAATCTCCAGATCGGCGTGCTGCTGCCCCCGGTGGGGGCCTCGGCGCTTGTCGCCTCGCGCATGGCCGGCATCCCGTTCGAGCGTCAGGTGAGGGCCCTGGCGCCCTTCATCGCCCTCGGCATCGTGACCCTCATCTTCGTGACCTACATTCCGGCGCTCTCCCTCTGGCTGCCGCGCCATTTCGCGGGCTGAGCCGGAGCGCCGGTTCCGAAGGCGCTTGACCGCGCGCCCTGCGCTGCTAAATTTTCGAAACGGCGTTTCTCATTCTGAACGCCGAACTCGAACGGCGCGCCGAGAGGAGCCATGTCCCGGACCGTCCATACCGCGTCCCATTGGGGCGCTTACGAAGTCGAGGTCGAGGGCGGCCGGATCGCGCGCATCCGGCCGTTCCGGAAGGACACGTCCCCGTCGCCGCTCATCGAGTCGATGGCCGACGTCGCCTATGCCGACGACCGCGTTGCCCGGCCGATGGTGCGCGCCGGCTGGCTCGAGGCCGGGAAGAACAGCGATCGCGCCAAGCGGGGCGTCGACCCGTTCGTCCCTGTCTCTTGGAACGAGGCGCTCGATCTCGTCGCGGCCGAGCTCGTCCGCGTCAAGCGCGACCATGGCACTGCGTCCATTTTCGGCGGCTCGTACGGTTGGGCGAGCGCGGGCCGGTTCCACCATGCGCGGACCCAGCTGCAACGGTGCCTCGACGCGTTCGGCGGCTGCACGCGACAAATCCTGAACTACAGCTACGGCGCGGGCATGACGATCCTCCTGCACGTGATCGGCAATCTGGATTCGGTCGACGGACCGCTCACGACCTATGACAGCATGGCGGACAACACCGAGCTTCTGGTCTCTTTCGGCGGCGTGCCGCTCAAGAACGTCCAGATCGAATCGGGCGGGCTCGGAGACCACGCGACGGAGCGGTGGCTACGCCGGCTGACCGAGCGCGGATTGAAGACCGTCGTGATCAGCCCGATCCGCGAGGATCTGCCGGCGTTCATGGACGGGGAATGGCACGCGGCGCGGCCGAACACCGACGCGGCCATCATGCTCGGCCTGGCGCACAGCTTGGTGCGCGAGAATCTCCACGACCGCGCGTTTCTCGATCGCTATACGGTCGGGTTCGAGCGCTTTCGCGCCTATCTCATGGGCGAGACCGATGGAGTTCCGAAGGACGCCCATTGGGCCGGGCGGATCGCCGCGCTCGAGCCGGGCGTGATCATCGATCTTGCGCGGCGCATGGCGCGGAGCCGAACCATGGTCGCGCCGAGCTGGTCGGTGCAGCGCTGCGATCACGGCGAGCAGCCGTATTGGATGACGATCGTGCTCGCGGCGATGCTGGGCCAGATCGGCCTGCCGGGCGGCGGTTTCGGCTTCGGCTACGGCTCGACCGCGGCGATGGGCTATCCTCGGCGCGTCCTTCCGGTCCCCAACCTGCGGCCGGGGCCGAACAAGACCGGGAGCTACATTCCCGTCTCGCGCCTCACGGATATGCTCCTGCATCCGAACGAGCCGTACGACTTCAACGGCGAAAAGCGCCGTTATCCGGATATCCGGATGGTCTATTGGGCGGGCGGCAACCCGTTCCACCATCACCAGGACCTCAACCGGCTGATCGAGGCGTGGCGCCGGCCGGAGACGATCGTCGTGCACGAAGCCTGGTGGACCGCGACGGCGCGTCACGCCGACATCGTGCTCCCGGCGACCACGACGCTTGAGCGCAACGATATCGGCGCCTGCTCGCGCGATCGGTTCGTCCTCGCGATGCAAAAGGCGATCGAGCCGGTGGGCGAGTCGCGCAGCGATTTCGACATCCTAGCCGAGCTTGCCGGCCGTCTCGGCGTGCGTGACGCCTTCACCGAAGGGCGCACGGAGATGGAATGGCTCAGGTATCTTTACGACCGCGCCCGGCAGGGTGCGGCGGAGAGCGGGGTCGAGCTTCCTGACTTCGAAGTGTTCTGGGCTGCGGGGCATGTCGAGATCGAGGTGCCGGAAGCGCCTTTCGACATGCTCGGCGCATTCCGTGCCGACCCGGACGCGAACCCGCTCGCGACTCCGTCGGGCAAAATCGAGATTTTTTCCGAGCGGATCGCCGGCTTCGACTACGACGACTGCCCGGGCCACCCCGTGTGGATGGAGCCGGTCGAATGGCTTGGCAGCGCGCTCGCCGAGCGCTACCCGCTCCATTTGATCTCGAACCAACCGAAAACCCGGCTCCATAGCCAGCTCGACGGCGGCCGGGTCAGCCAACGGAGCAAGATCAAGGGCCGCGAGCCGATCTGGATCAGCGCTGCCGATGCGGTGCCGCGCGGAATCCGGGAGAACGACGTGGTGCGCGTCTTCAACGCGCGCGGCGCCTGTCTTGCGGGTGCGCGCGTGACCGACAAGATCCGCCCTGGGGTCGCGATGCTCTCGACCGGCGCCTGGTACGATCCCTTGGAACCGGGCGTGCCCGGCACGCTCGAGTGTCATGGAAACCCCAACGTCTTGACACTCGACAAAGGGGCATCGAAACTCTCGCAGGCAACGATCGCCGAGAGTTGTCTCGTCGAGATCGAGCGCTACCGGGGTGCGCTTCCCGCGGTCAACGCGCACAGGGCGCCCCAAATCGTCCAACGCCCCCGACGCCCCTAGGGCGGCGCGCTCACCCTGCGGCAAAAGGACCGGTCGATTGTCGAAGACCATCGCGAAGGCCATCAGATTGATCGAGACGCTCGCGAGGGAGCCGCCGCCGCACGGGGTCAGCGAGTTGGCCCGGGCGCTCGGCCTCAACAAGACGACCGTTCACCGCCTGCTGAACGGGCTCGCGCGCCTCGGCTACGTCAAACAGGGCGACCGCGCCGGCACCTACGAGCTCACCATGAAGCTGTGGGAGATCGGCACCCATATCCTTGCCCAGCGCGACGTGAGCCGGATCGCGACCGGCATCTTGCGCGAGCTGGCCGGGCAGACCGGCGAGACCGTGCATCTCGCCATTCCCGACGGCCAGGACGTCGTATACATCGACAAAGCCGACGGTGCCCACCCGCTGCGGATTTTCACGCCGATCGGCGGCCGCGTCCCCCTTTATTGCGGCTCGACCGGGAAATGCGTTCTCGCCTTCCAGGCGCCCGCCTTCATCGATTCCGTCGGGCGCAACCTCAAGGCGTTCACGCCGCGCACGATCACCGCGCCCGCGCGGCTCCTCCGCGAATTGGAAACGGTTCGGCAGCAGGGCTATGCGATCAACGTCGGCGAATGGCGCATCGGCATTTCCGGCGTGGCGGCGCCGATCCGCGACCGCGTCGGCACCGTGGTGGCGTCGGTCGGCGCGTCCGGGCCGTCGAACCGGCTGCCGGTATCGGCGTTGCGTGCCATGAGCCCGCTGGTGATCGCTTCGGCGGCCCGAATCTCCGCCGAGCTCGGGTTCATCACATCGCCCGCGAACCGCGCAGCCGCCGGCGCGCTCGCGGGTTGGCATGACGGCGAGGGGGCGACGAGCGGCCGGCGTGGCGTGCCCTCGTCCTCGAGGTCGAAAGCGGGCGCGCGCAAGGGGCGCACTGTCGCGCCCGCAGGTCTACGCTGAGCCGAAGCTCGGCGCTTTCCATGCGCGAGGAACCGGCACGTCGGAAAAATTGACGAATTTCATCGGCCGTGCCGCCGAACCCCCCGGCCGGCATCGATCGATTTCGGCCACGCGCGCAATCCAGTGCCGGACGCGGACGCGCGCTATCGCACCGAAGCCGTCGTGGGGCGGGGAACCTTGACGACGGGGCGCAAATCATCGATACTTTAAAAAAGAAACGGTGTTTCAACATTTGAAACACGCAAGCGCCGCGGCTGCTTAAAATCGCGCCAAACCGACCAAGAATCTTGCGCGCGGCGCCGAACCAGGAGGCGAGGCCGGATCGAATGGAGGAGAGACAGGCGACGCGTTGGCCGTCCCTTTCCGCTCTGCCCGCGGGCCTCCTCCTATGCGCGTGCCTGATCGTCCCCGCCCTCCTCGTCGTGTTCATCTCGTTCTTCAAGTCGTCGTTCGCCGGGATCGTCTGGGTGCCGACGCTTGGGAACTACCGCCATCTCTTGACCACGAGCACCGACGCGTCGCTCCTCGGCAAGTCGATCTGGATCGGCATCGAGGTGACGGCGATCGTTCTCTTGCTCGGTTACCCGATGGCGTACTGGGTCGCCTCGCGCCAGTCGCGCCACCGCCATTTCTACCTGCTGCTCATCCTGGTGCCCTATTGGATCAGCTACCTGATCCGCACCTACGCCTGGTATCCGATCCTGGGCACCAACGGCGTCCTGAACTCCATCCTGCTCTGGCTCGGCATTCTGTCCGCGCCGTCGGAGCGTTTCCTGTTTACCCAGTTCTCGGTCGTCCTCGGTCTGATCTATGTCTGGTTCCCGTTCGCCGTGATCCCGATTTATCTGGCACTCGACCGCATCGACCGCTCTCTGCTCGAGGCCTCGGCGGATCTGGGCGCCGGCCGGGTCGAGACCTTCTGGCGCGTGATCTTTCCGTTGAGCGCCTCGGGCACGGTCGGCGGCGGGATGTTGGTATTCATTCTCACGGCGGGCTCCTACGTGACGCCCAAGCTGCTCGGCGGGCCATCGGGGCTGATGTTCGGCGAGATGATCGCCGACCAGTTCGGGGCGACGTTCAACTGGTCCTATGGCGCATGCCTCGCCGTCGCGTTCACGGCGATCATTGCCGTCGTCTTGCTCGTGGTGGGGCGCCGGATCGGTCTCAAGGAAGTCTTCTTCGGCGGCGAGGCGTAGGAGATGCGGGGCAGCGGCGTTCAAAGCCTGAGGATGCCCGGCCGGCGCGGCCCGTTCGCGCCGCTTCTTTGGGGCACCTTCGGCCTCGCCGTTTACGTGTTCCTTTACGCGCCGCTCCTATGTCTCTCGATCTTGTCGTTCAACGACACCATGAGCATCACGCCGCCCTGGGCCGGGTTCACCCTCCATTGGTACGGCGTGGCGCTCCGGGATCACGATCTGCGCACGGCACTGCTGAACTCCATCGAGCTCGGCGTCGTCACCGTGATCGTGGCCCTGCCGATCGGCGTGGGCGCGGCCTACGCCTTCCGGCACTGGTTCCGCCTGCGGGGCGTGTTGTTCAACCTCATCCTCGTGGCTCTGATCGCGCCGCCGATCATCGTCGGCGTGGCGCAGCATCTGACCTGGAACCTCCTGGGCTTGAGCCCGTCGTTGTTCGGGTCGACCCTCATGGGGCACGTGACCTACACGGTGCCGTTCATCTTTGTCCTCGTGTTTCCGAGCTTTCACCGCTTCGACCCGTCGATCGAGGAGGCCGCGCTCGATCTCGGCGCGACCAGGCTTCAAATGTTCCGCACCGTCGTCATGCCTATCGTCATGCCCGGTATCGTCGCGGCGGCGGTGTTTGCATTCATGCTGTCATTCGACGAGTTCATCCGGACCTTCTTCCTGATCGGCGTCGACAACACGCTGCCGATCTATCTCTGGTCCATGCTCATGGCGAACGTCTCGCCCGAGACCAACGCCATCGCGACGCTGATGATCGTGTTCAGCCTGACGCTGATGACCGTCGGTTATCGGCTTTCCCGTCAGGCTCACCGTGCGGAGTAACCAAAACCAAAGAACCTGAAACAGATGGAGGTGGAAAATGTCGAATCGCACTGACCGCGGATTTTCCGTGACACGTCGAGGCCTGCTCGGGCAAGCGCTGCAGATCGGCGCCGGCGCGAGTCTCCTCTCGATGGGCTTTCCGATGATGCCGAGTGCCGGGGCCGCCGGCCTTGCCGGGCCCCTCACCGTACATTGCCTGTGCCCGACCTGGTGCCGGGAAGGCGACATCGCCGTGTTCGAGAAGGCCAAGGACGTGCAGGTCACGCGCGCCTGCTGGACCTCGAACCTCTCGACCCTCACCAAGCTCGCGACCGGCGCCACGGCAGAGTGGGACGTGGTCGCGGTCCACCATGCGTTCCTCTATCCGATCATTCGGCGCGGCCTGCTCCATCCGCTCAACATGGCCGATATTCCGAACGCGGCGCACCTGTTCCCGTATTTCAAGCGCGCGAAGTTCGCGGACTACGAAGGCAAGGTTTACGGCGTGCCCTATGTATGGACCTACGATTCGGTCGTTTATAACGCCGATCACATTCCGAACGTCGATTCGTGGGGCGTCCTGTTCGACGACAAGTACGCGGGCAAGGTGGCGCTGCGCGACGACGCGCAGAACGCGATTCAGCTCACCGCGCTGTATCTCGGCCACAAGGATCCGTCGGTGCTCTCCGCCGCCGACCTCCTGGAGATCAAAAAGTTCCTGATCTCGAAGAAGAAGAACTTCCGCAAACTCTGGACCGGGTACGCCGAGGCGATGACCTTGCTCCGCAGCGGCGAGGTTTGGGCGCTCTCCGGTTGGCGGCCGATGTGGTGGGCGCTCGCCAAGGAGGGGATGAACATGAAATACGCGATCCCGAAAGAAAAGGGGATCGGCGCCATCCACTACTACGTCATGTCGAAGGACACCAAGCTCGTGAAGACGGGCTATGCCTTCATCGACTGGACGCTTGGGCCGTATTGGGGCGCCGCCGTGGGCCGCGACGAGGGCTACAACGCCACGTCCGAGCTCCTGCTCAAGGACCTCACGCCGAAGCTGCAAGTCGAGCTCGGGTACGATCGCATCGCCGAAACCCTCAAGGACGTCCTGTTCCTCGATTATCCGCTCAACCTCAACGACTGGGTCCAGACCTGGACCGAAGTCAAGGCGGCCTGAGGCGGGGCGAACGATGGTCGAACACCCGCTTGCCGGCATTTTCTTTCCTCGGAGCATCGCCGTGGTGGGAGCCTCGGCGAATCCGGAGAAGCTCGGCTATGCCTGCGTCGAGGGCATCCTCAAGGGCGGGTACCGAGGCAAGATCTACCCCGTCAATCCGGCCGCGGGATCGATCCTCGGTCTCGAGTGCGTGAGGGACTCCGCCGATCTCCCCGAAAACGTCGATTTGGCGATCGTCATGCTGCCGGCGGAGAAGGTTCCCGGCGTCCTCGAGACCCTTGCGTCTCGCGGGGTCAAGGGCGCCATCATCCCCGCCGGCGGCTTTGCCGAGAGCGGGGTCCGCGGCGTCGACCTCCAGCGGGCGATCGAAGGCGTGTGCGCGCGCGGCTCCATGCGCGTGCTCGGGCCCAACATCCCCGGCTTCATCAACGCCGATGCCAGCCTGGTCGCGACGCTCGCGGGCGGTCCCGTCGGGGGCGGGCCGCTCGCGATCGTCTCCCAGGCGGGCTCGGTCGGCTATGCGCTCGTCCGCGGCCTTCTTGCCAAGGGGATCGAGTTCGGCCGCTTCATCTGCCTCGGCAACCAGGCCGACATTTCGGATGCCGAGATCATCGAGTTCCTCGCGTGCGATCCGCGCGTGCGCGCGATCGGCCTTTACGTCGAGAGCGTCAAGTCGGGCCGCCACTTCGTCGAGGTCGCCAGGCGCGCGAGCGAAACCAAGCCGATCGTCGTCCTCAAGGGCGGGCGCACCGCGGCGGGGCTGGGCGCCATCTTCTCCCACACCGCGAGCATCTCGAGTCCGGCGCGGATCTACCGGGCGGCATTCCGCAAGGCGGGTGTCGTGCCGGCCGAGTCCCTAAGCCTCCTCGGCATGCTGACCTTCGCCCTCGCGCACCAGCGGCCGGCGCAGGGCGACCGCATCGCGATTGTGACGAGCCTCGCCGGCATGGGCGTGATCGCGTCGGACGCGTGCGAGCGCGCGAAGCTCGCGTTGCCGGCGCCGTCCGAGGCGACCAAGGCGCTTCTCGCGCATGTCCTTCCGCCCATGGCGAGCATGCGCAATCCCATCGACCTGACTGGCGACGTGACGCCGGCGATGCTGGCGCAAACGGTCGAGATCCTCGCGGCCAGCGGCGAATATGATGGCATCGTGCCGCTCGTCATGGGCGTGCCCGGCTCGGCGGCGTTCGGCAACGACGCCTACGCGTCCCATCTCGCGCCGGTTCTCGAGGCGGCGATCGCGCGCGGCGTCGCAGCCTCGGTCGGCTGGGTGATGGACGAAGCCGGCGGGGTCGAGTTCGATCGCATCTCGGCGACGTTTCACGCGCGCGGCGTCCCGGTCTCGGAAATGCCGGAGGATGCGGTGCACATCATGGGCGGCGTCGTCGCGCGCGGCCGCATCGTGGGCGCGGCGGCATGGAGCCGACGCGCGGCGTCCGCGCCCGCGCCCGAGGCGTGGCGCGTTGGCCTCGCGGCGCGGGCGGCAAAGGGGGAGACGGTCGTCACCGAGCATGACGCGAAGACGCTGCTCCACGCGGCGGGTCTCCGGGTCGCGACCTCGCGCCTCGCGACGAGCGTCGAGAGCGCAGTCGCGCACGCGACGGCGATCGGCTTCCCGGTCGCGCTCAAGATCCAATCCGCGCAGGTCACGCACAAATCGGACGTCGGCGGCGTCGCGCTCGGCCTGCGCGACGAGGCCGAGGTGGCCTCGGCCTATCGGGCGCTGGTGGCGAAGTTCGAGCGGCTCGACGCAGGGGTCAGCCTCGACGGCGTCAGCGTGCAGCCCATGATCCTCGAAAAGGGGATCGAGCTCCTCTGCGGCGTTTCCGAGGATGCCCAGTTCGGGAAGTACGTCATGGTCGGGCTCGGCGGCGTCAGCGTCGAGGTGCTCGAGGATGTGAGCCTGAGGCTCCTGCCGGTCGACGAGATCGAGGTCGCGGAGATGCTCGCCGAGCTCAAGGGGGCAGCGCTCCTGCAAGGGCATCGCGGCCGAACCCCGGTGGATCGCGCCGCCCTGATTCGGCTCGTCACGGACCTGTGCCGGCTCGCCGAGGCGCCCGAGGTTGCCGAGCTCGAGATCAACCCGATCCTCGCGACCGGCACGGGCGCCGTGGCGCTCGACGCGCGCCTGAGGCTGAATGCCGCCGCGGACGGATCCCGGCTCGCCGCCGCCGCGGCCCGGTCGCCGGCGCCGGCGCCGCTGTCGAACCCATGAGCGGGCGCGCGGCACGAGCGCCGTCCGTCTCTCGATTCACCCCCGACACTGAAGGCGGAAAACCCGAGCGATGAGCGCAAACTTCGATCTGGAGCTCAAGGGCATCGTCAAGCGGTTCAACGGCACGCTTGCCGTCGATAATTTGTCCCTCGCCGTGCACCATGGCGAATTTCTCTCCGTTCTCGGGCCGAGCGGATGCGGCAAGACGACCACGTTGCGACTCGTTGCCGGCTTCGAGGTGCCGGACGAAGGCGAAATCCTGCTGAAGGGAAAGCCGGTCGCGGGCGTGCCGCCCCACAAGCGCGACGTGAACACGGTGTTCCAGCACTATGCGCTCTTCCCGCACCTCACGGTATACGACAACATCGTCTACTCGCTCCGCATCGCGCGGCGGCCGAAGCAGGAGATGCGCAGTCGCTGCGGGGAAATGCTCGAAGTCGTCGACCTCGCCGGCATGGAGGGGCGCTTTCCGCACCAGCTTTCGGGGGGCCAGCAGCAGCGCGTGGCGCTCGCGCGGGCGCTCATTCGGAAGCCGACCGTTCTGCTGCTCGATGAGCCGTTGGGAGCGCTCGATCTCCGGGTGCGCAAGCGCATGCAGCTCGAGCTCAAGCGCATCCAGCGCAGCCTGGGGATCACCTTCATCTACGTGACCCACGACCAGGACGAGGCCCTGACGCTCTCGGACCGGATCGCCGTCATGAACCTCGGCGTGCTCGAGCAGCTTGACACGCCGGCCCGCATCTACAATCGGCCGCGGAGCCGCTTCGTCCTCGATTTCATCGGCTCGTGCAACATTTTCAGCGGACCGGTTGCCGAGGCGGGGAATTCGACGGTCGTGATCGCCGCGGCACCGGACCTGCCGATCCGGGCGCGCGCCAACGGGCCGATGGGACGCGGCACCGAAGCGACGGTCGGTGTCCGGCCGGAGAAGATCGCGCTCTCGGCCGAACGGGGCGCGGGCAACAGCTTTCGCGGCGTCGTCACGGACACGATCTTCCAGGGAGCGCTCTGCCAGCTGAAGGTGCGCCTCGAGAGCGGCCGCGAGCTCGACGTCCTGCTCCAGTCGGCGGAAGGCGAGCGCGGAAGCGAAAGCTGGGCGGCCGGCCAGACCGTGTGGGCGTCGTGGACCGAGGACAGCACCATCATCGTGGAAAGCTAGCTCGCGCCGGCGGCTGCGCCGGTCCTGCGACAATGACGACGAACTTTGGAGGAAGCGGATGTTGAATTTTTCTCTGTCACCGGAACAGGAAGCCTTGCGCGACGGCCTGCGCTCGTTCCTACGGAAGGAATGTCCGCCCGAATACGTTCGCGCCTGCGACGAAGAGGCGAGGTTCCCGGAGGAGCTATTCCGCAAGCTCGCCGACCAGGGGTGGCTCGGCCTGCCGATTCCCGAAGCCTATGGCGGCACCGGCGCCAGTTGCATGGATCTGATCGTGTTCCTCGAGGAGTTCGCGCATACCTTCGAGGCGGGCGCCAACATCTTTTACACGACGATCGTGATCGGCGCCGACATGCTGACCCATTTCGGCAGCGAGGAGCAAAAGCGCAAGCTATTGCCCAGATTGGCCAAAGGCGAGATCCGGTTCGCTTTTTCCGTTTCCGAGCCCGATTCCGGATCGGATGCCGCGGCGCTGCGAACGCGCGCCCAGCTCGACGGCGATCATTGGATCGTCAACGGTCAGAAGATGTTCTGCTCGTGCGCGCAGGAAGCGGACTACATCCTCCTGCTCGCGCGCACCGCCCCGGACGCGCCCAAGCAAGAGGGCATCACCATGTTCCTGATCGATCCAAGGACGCCGGGCGTGGAGCTGCGCAAGATCAAGAAGCTCGGCCTCAAGCCGATGGACATCAACGAAATCTTCCTCACCGATGTGCGCGTACCGCGCGACGACGTCGTCGGCGGAGTCAACAAGGGCTGGACCAACGTCCTCAAGAGCTTCGACTACGAACGCTGCTGTCTTTCGGCGGTGAACGTGGGCGCGTCGCAGGCGTGCTTCGATCTCGCGCTGGCTTACGCGAAGCAGCGCAAGCAGTTCGGGCGGCCGATCTCCGAATTCCAACCGATCAAGGGCAAGTTGGTCGACATGGACATGGAGATCAGCGCATCGCGCATGCTCGTCCATCGCAGCGCCTGGGAGGTCGACCGCGGCACGAACAATTCCCGCAGCTCCGGTCTGGCGCGATTGAAGTCCGCGGAGACCTACATGAAGGCGGCGCTCGAAGGCATGCGCATCATGGCGGGATGGGGCTTCCTCATGGAATTCGACATGCAGCGCCACTATCGCGATGCCCGGCTCGCCGAAATCGCCCCCACGCCGGAGATCCTGCGCCTCGTGATCGGTCGCGAGCTCCTGCGATGAAGATCGACACGGTCGCGGTCCACGCCGGCAATCACCCGGACCGGCAGCTCGGCGCCGTCAGCCCGCCGATCTACCAGACGGTGACGTTCGCGGCGCCGGATACCGCGGCGCTCATGGCGATCAATCGCGGCGAGCGGCAGGGCTTCGTTTATTCCCGCTTGCGCAACCCGACGGTGATGGCGCTCGAGGAGAAGCTCGCGCGCCTCGAGGGAGCGGAATCGGCGGTCGCCTTCTCGTCCGGCATGGCGGCGACCGCGGCCGCCGTCGGGGCTTGCCTCAAGGCGGGCGACGAAATGGTCAGCCTCGCCGACGTCTACGGCGGCACGCATCATTACTTCTCCGAGATCCTGCCGCGGCACGGCATCAAGGTGAATTGGTGCGATTCGCACGATCCCGGCCGGATCGAGGCGGCCATCACGCCGGCGACGCGCGTCGTCTTCGTCGAGACGCCGACGAATCCGCTGTTGCGCATCGTCGATTTGCGGGCGGTGGCTGAGGTCGCGCGGCGAAACGCGGTGACGCTCATCGTCGACGGCACCCTCGGCAGTCCGCTCAACCAACGTCCGCTCGAGCTCGGCGCCGACTTGGTCGTGCATAGCGCATCCAAGTACCTGAACGGCCACAGCGACGTGATCGTGGGCGCGGTCGCGGGCGCGCGCGCGCACACGCGCGCCGTGCGACATCTGCAATTCGTCGCCGGGCCGATCCTGGAGCCGCTCGCGGCCTGGCTGGTCCATCGCGGCCTCTCCACCTATGCGCTACGCATTCGCCAGCACAACGAGAATGGCACGGCGCTCGCGGGTTTCCTGGAGGCGCATCCCAAGGTCGAACGCGTCCATTATCCCGGTCTCGAGAGCCACCCACAGCATGCGCTCGCCACGCGGCAGATGCGGGGCTTCGGCGGCTTGCTGTCCTTCGAGGTGCGCGGCGACGGCGATGCCGCGCGCCGCCTGGTGGACCGGTGCAAGCTGTGCAGGCTCGGCCCGAGTCTGGGCGGAATCGAAAGCTTGATCAGTCAACCGATCGCGACGTCGCATTACAGCGTGCCCGCGGCGACACGTCTCGCACTCGGAATACCCGACAATCTGGTGCGACTCTCCGTTGGCATCGAGGCGGCGGAAGACATCGTCGCCGACTTGGCGCAGGCGTTGGAGGCGGTATGACGGAGGTCGATCTTGCCGTCGTCGGCGGCACCGTCGTCACGGGCAGGGGTGCCGAGCGTGGCGACGTGCTGATTCGCGGGGAGCAAATCGCCGCCGTCGCGGCACCCGGCGAACGCCACGATGCCGCGCGCGTTATCGACGCCACGGGCAAGCTCGTGTTGCCGGGCGGGGTCGACGTGCACACCCATTTTCTGGTCGGGTTCATGTCGTGCCGATCGGTTTACGACTTCTTTTCCGGCGGCGTCGCGGCGCTGAGAGGCGGGACGACCACGGTCGTCGATTTCGCGCTCCAGCGCCGGGGCCGGAGCTTGACGGACGGGCTCAAGCATCGGCGCATGCAGGCCGATGCCCGGGTCGCGGTGGATTACGGGCTTCACATCGTGGTGACCGACGTGAACGAAGCGACGCTGGCCGAGATCCCGGCCGTCATGCGAGAGGGCGTGACGTCGTTCAAGACCTATATGACGTACGAAAAGGACGGCCTCATGCTCGATGACGGCGCCCTGCTGGCGCTGCTGCGCGTCGCGGGTCGCGAAGGAGCCCTGGTCGGCGTCCATGCCGAGAACGAGAAGATCATCGCTTACGAGACCGCGCGTTGTCTCGCCAAAGGCGAAGTCGCGCCTCGTTTTCACGCGCTCACCCGCCCGCCCATCGCCGAGGCCGAAGCGGTGCGGCGCGCGATCTCGCTTGCGGAAGCCGCCGGCGCGGGCATTTACATTTTCCACCTGGCGCTGGGCCGCGAAGTTCCCAACATCCGGGCGGCGCGTCGGCGCGGTCTGCCGGTATTCGCCGAGACCTGTCCCCATTATCTGACGCTCGACGATTCCCGCTACGAGCGCGCCGATGGTACCCTCTACGTCATGAGCCCGCCTCTCAGGACGGCCGAGGACCAGAAGCTCCTCTGGGCGGGTCTTGAAGACGGAACGCTCGCCGCGGTCGGCTCGGACGATGCGTCCTTCAGCGCCGAAGCGAAGACCGCGTCGTCGGGCTCGTTCGCGACGACGGTAAACGGCGTCTACGGCGCCGAGTTCAGGTTGCCGCTGATCTATACCTTCGGCGTCGAGACGGGGCGGCTGACCCTTCCGCAGCTCGTCCGAATCTGGAGCGAGGGGCCGGCGCAGCTGTTCGGGCTCGCGCCGCGTAAGGGCACGATCGCGCCGGGCAGCGACGCGGACCTGGTCGTCATCGACCCGGAGCGGCGCACGCGCCTCACGGCTCAGTCGCATTACGGCCCGGTCGGCTACAACATTTACCCCGACGTCGACCTGTCCGGCATGCCCGTCTGCACGGTCCGGCGCGGCGCGGTCGCGGTGGAGGAAGGTCGTTATCTCGGCACCGCGGGCGATGGGCGCTTCATCAAGCGCGGCAAGCCCGATCTCGCCTCGGGCATCGGCGTCGGAGCGGCGCCGTGAAATATTCCCGTCTGCGCGACGATCTCGACGCGTTGGCGCGGTTCGGCGCCGAGCCGAGCGGGGGCAATACCCGGCGCGCCTATACGCCGGCCGATCTCGATGCGCGGCGCTGGCTTGCGGAAAGAATGGCGGCCGCCGGCTTGGTGGCCCGCGTCGATCCTGCCTTCAACGTGATCGGGCGCTTGCCCGCTTCTGTCGGGACGGGCGAACCGGCCGTCCTCATGCTCGGCTCTCACATCGATACGGTGCCGAACGGCGGGCCGCTCGACGGCACGCTCGGCGTGCTCGCGGGTCTCGAGGTCGCGCGCCGGCTCCAGGACGAGCGGGCGAACCGGGCGCGGCCGCTCGAGATCGTCGCCTTCGAGGACGAGGAGGGCCGGTTCGGCGCCTTCACGGGTAGCCGCGCGATGATGGGGTTCCTCGATACGGCGCAACTTTCCCGGATGCGCGACACGGGCGGCGTGACCCTTGCCGACGCGTTGTCGTCGGCGGGACTGTCGATCGAGGCGCTCCCGAATGCGCGCCGGCCCGTCGACGAAATCGCCGGCTATCTCGAGCTCCACATCGAGCAGGGTCCGATCCTGGAGCGCAAGGGTCTCCCGATCGGCATCATCGATGCGATCGCGGGCCAGGCGCGATTCTCCATCCGGTTCGAAGGGCGTCCGGACCATGCCGGCTCGACGCCGATGGGCGATCGCCAGGATGCGTTCGCCGCCGCCGCCTTGTTCGCGACGTCGCTGCGGCAGGTTGTGGTCGAGCGCGGCGAGGGTCGCGCGGTCATGACCATAGGGATCGTCAAGATCGAGCCCGGCGCCGGCAACGTCGTGCCCGCGCTTGCGCGCCTCGGGCTCGAGATACGCGACACGGACGGCGCGTGTCTGCGCGCGTTGACCGACGCGGTCGAGCGCGAGGCGCGGAACGCGGCCGCAACGCACGGCCTCGAGGTGCAATGTCGACGGATCTACCAGTCCGAGCCCGCCGCGATGGATGCGCGGCTGCGCGGCATTCTCAACGCGTCGGCGCAGGCACTTGCGCTCCCGTCCCAAACGATGGCGTCGGCGGCGGGGCACGATGCGCAAATCATCGGACGCCAGATTCCGTCGGCCATGATCTTCGTGCCGAGCAAGGGGGGCCGGAGCCATTGCCCGGAGGAATCGACGGCATGGGAGGATGTCGAGGCTGGAGTCGATCTTCTCTATGAAGCGACGCGCCGGTTGCTCGAGGATCCACGCTTTCTGAGTGGCGCCCGCGACGGCGCTTCGTGAGGCGATTCCAGCGGGCGTCGGCGCACAGCGGCCGCCGACCGGCTGGATCAGGGACGGGAGAACGCATATGAGCAGCCTGTACTACGAGGAATTCGAAATCGGCCAGGTGTTTAAGACCCGCGGGCGCACGGTCACCGAAAGCGATATCGTGACCTTCGGCGGCCTGTCGGGCGACTATTCGCCCATCCACATGGATGAGGAGTTTGCCAAGGCGTCGCCGTTCGGCGGGCGGATCGCCCATGGATTCCTCGGCGTCGCCCTGGCCTCCGGCCTTCTCGTTCAGCTTGGAATCAGCGAGGAGACGGCGATTGCGCTCCTCGAGTTCGGTTGCCGCTTTACCGGCGCCATTCGAATGGGCGACACCATCCACGTGCGCCAGATCGTCAAGGAAAAGCGCGAGACTTCGAAGCCGGAACGCGGCATCGTCACCTTCGAGCTGGAAGTGGTCAACCAGAAGGGCGAGGTCGTGATCGCGGGCAACGAGAAGATCATGATCCGGCGGCGCAGCTGAGCGGTCGCGGTGTTTCCGGCTTCGGTACCGGCGCGCGAACGGCACGAAAGGCTCCGTCGATGACCAGGCCGCTCCCTTTGTGGATCGTCACCGGTTTCCTTGGCAGCGGCAAGACGACGCTGATCCGCTCCTTGATCCGGCGGCCGGAATTCGGTCGGCTCGCCATCGTCATCAACGAATTCGGCGAGATCGGACTCGACCACGACATCATCGAGGCCTCCAGCGACGACGTATACGCGCTTGCGGGCGGCTGTCTTTGCTGCATGGTCCGTGGCGAGCTCGGCGAGACCCTCGCCGACATGTTCGCAAGGCGCGCCGTGGGGGAGTTGCCCGCCTTCGACGGCGTCGTCATCGAGACGTCGGGGCTCGCCGATCCAGGACCGGTCGAGGAACTGCTGAGCGGCCAACCCCTGCGCGGATTCTTTCGTCTTGCGGCGATCGTCACGGTTTGCGACGCCGTGAACGGCGCGAGAACGCTGGCGCAGGAGGCCGTGGCGACCGCGCAAGCGAAGGCGGCCGATATCCTCGTCATCACCAAGGCCGACCTCGCTCCCGGAACGACGCTGACCGCGCTCGAAACGAGGTTGCGCGATTATGCGCCGGACGCCGCGCTCGCACGAAGCAGCGAAGGCAGGCTGGACCAAGACCTCGTTGACGCTCTGATCCGGGCCGTGCGCCCGGAACGCCGGCGCGCGAAGACGCGTACCGGTCCGCCCGCCCATGATTTTGACCGGATCCGTTCGCGCACGTTGACATTGGATACGCCACTCGAGCCAAGAGGCCTCGAGGCGTGCGTCTCGGTCCTGAAGGCGCTCGCCGGGCCCCATTTGATGCGCGCGAAGGCGTTGATCGTCCTGCCCCCGCCGCAGAATCCGGTGATCCTGCAAGCGGTGCAGGACACGATCTATCCGCCCATGCGCCTTGCGGCGGTGACGCATGAGTCGCCGCTTTCGCGCATGATCTTGATCACGCGGGGCATCGAACAAGACGCGATCGACGCCGCGCTACGGAAAAGCGGGCTTGCCGATTCGGTGCGGAAAATGGATGAGCCGCCGCGGCACGGTTAGAGGCGGGCGGCGGCTGGGCGGTCATTGGCAACGGGAGGAAAGCGGCATGAAGGTCGGTTACAAGGAATTGCTGGCCGAGGCGGATCGCGCCGTCGAGGCCGTCACGGTCGAGCAGGCGGCGGCGATGCGCGGCAAGCCGGACGTCGTGTTCGTGGACATCCGCGATATACGCGAACTCAATCGCGAGGGCACGATCGAGGGCGCGATGCACGCGCCGCGGGGGATGCTCGAATTCTGGGTCGATCCGGAGAGTCCTTATCACAAACCGGTTTTCTCGTCCGGCAAGCGCTTTGTGCTCTTCTGCGCAAGCGGCTGGCGCTCGGCGCTGGCGACGTTGGCGTTGCAGCGCATGGGGCTTGCGCCGATCTGTCATCTGAAGGGAGGCCTCACGGCATGGAAGAATGCCGGCCTGCCGGTCGCGGCCGTCGCGATGGCGGAAAAATCCCAGGCGCGGGAAGAACCAAAGCCCTAACCGGCCGCAGTCGCGGCATCCGGATCCCGAGGTGACCAGTGCCTGCCGAGATACAGCACCCGTTTCCAGCACCCTTCGATCGGTTCGAGACAATCATTCGACCGGAATGGATCGATGCAAACGGCCATATGAACCTCGCTTACTACGTCGTCGTATTCGACCTGGCGACGGCGGCGCTGTTCGACGCTCTGGGGATCGAGCCCCTCGACGACGAGAACAAACGCTTCGGCATATTCGCCGCCGAGACCCATACGCTATACGAGCGCGAGGTGCGCGAAGGCGAGCGCGTCAGGGTCGCCTCGCAATTGGTTGGCGCCGACGTCAAGCGTCTTCATGTCGTCCATGAGATGTTTCACGTCGAGGGCGGCCGCCGGCTTGCGATGCAGGAAATCATGTTCCTCCACGTCGATCTGAGCTTGCGCCGGGTCGTCCCGTTTCCGAGCGCGTCGCAGTCGGCGATCGGCGCCGGGATTGCCGCCCATGCCGCTCTTGCGCGCCCGGCGGGAATCGGTCGGCGCATTGCGGCGATCGGCGATTAGACGGAGAAGCCCAACCTATCGAAGATCGGCTCGTTCCCTGACGTCGGCACGGCATATTGGATTCTTTTTGTCATTCCGATGTCTCTTCTCGGGGACAAGTGCCGAGGTCGAGGTTTCGAGAGACGTGACGACAACCTGCGGGTGAACTCCGTCGTGGCGGCGGAGGCTGCCGGCGCTTGACGCAAGCGGGTTCGACGCGCAAGCTCCGCCCGACTGGACCGCGGCTTCTCGGCCAAGCGGAGATCATCGGCGGGGATCGAGCCCCAGTTCATCGCAGACGGTCGATCGGACGAACGGACGCGATCGGGTCGATGGCCGCACGAGCGGATTTCATTTTCGATATCGCTCCGAAAAGGAGGCGCCGTGGAGTTTCGCCAGCTTCGCTATGCGATCGCCGTCGCGCGACGACGCAGCTTCACCAAGGCGGCGCTGCAACTGAATATTTCGCAATCGGCCATTAGCGAGCAAATAAAGTCGCTCGAGGCCGAGGTCGGTTTCCTTCTCTTCCGCCGCACCGGACAAGGCATCGAGCTCACCGAGCGCGGGCGCATCTTTCTCAATGAGGCCGACCGGATCACGAGCGAGCTGCGCAACCTCGCCGCCCTCACGCGCCGCCTCAAGGGTGGCCCGACGGAATCCTTCGTGCTCGGCATAATCTCCGGCGTGACCCAATTGTTCGTTCCTGCGATATTCAGCGGCCTCGCCGAAGTCAGCAAAGATGCGCGCATCGACATCGTCATGGCGCCGACGCGCAGCATCTTCGATTATCTCCACGACGAGCGGATCGATGCCGGGATCGCGATCGAGTCCGACCCGGATCGCGTGCCGGCGGGGCTCGCCTTCGAGCGCCTCGCGGTCGTCCCAATGAAGGTCATCACGCGTCCGAACCATCCGCTTGCGCGCACGCGCAAACGCGTCGACATCGGCCTGCTCGCGGCCGAGCCGATCGTCATGAACGAGCTTTCCGTCGGCTACGGCGAGATGGTGCTACAGCTGTTCACCGATCTCGGCATTTCGCCCAACATCCTGAGCATCGCCGACAACATCGAGACGATCAAGGTTGCCGTCCAGTCGGGCCGCGGCATTGCGATTCTGCCCGAGAGCTGCGTCGAAAACGAATGCGCCCTCGGTACGCTCAAGGCGCTCGATATGGTCCAGCAATGCCATGTTGCGATAAACCTGTTCTGGCGGCGCAAGCCCATGACGCGCCAAAAGGACGCCTACTTGGCCGCGCTGCGGCACACGCTCAAGTCGCGGTCGAAGTAGGCTCCGGATCGGAAATACCGATTTTAGGATCGGAAATTCCTGTTTGGCGGCCCTGGAACGCTGAAGATACCATCGTTTCAAGCACACGCGAATGGCTCCGCTGGCCACGACGCTTCAGCGAGATCCACAAACGAGACAAGGAGGTTTCAATGGCAGCATCATTTCTCGCGCCACGCCGCGCGATCGTCCTCGCCGCCCTGCTTGCGCTCGCGGGTGGTCTTGCGTTGCCGACGCACGCATCCGCGGAATCGACGCTCGACAAGATCAAGCATTCCGGCACGATCGTAATCGGGACGTCGGCCGCCTATGCGCCGTTCGATTTCGTCGAGGACGGTAAGATCGTCGGCTTCGACGCCGATCTCGGCAAGGAAATCGCGCGCCGAATGGGGGTAAAGGCCGAGTGGCAGAACATCGACTTCAAGGGCATCATCGCCGCGCTCAAATCGAAGCGCGTCGACATCCTTATCACCGCAATGACTCGGACACCGGCGCGCGCGGACCAGATCGCGTTCTCCATTCCCTATTACGACGCCGGAATCGGTGCTGCGTATCCGCTCGCCCATCCGATCTCCAAACCGGCCGACCTCGTGGGCAAGGTCGTGGGCGTGCAGCTCGGCACGTCCGGCGAGGCATTCGTGCGCGCGATTGCGGGCGTCAGGGAGGTCAAGACCTACGATTCCATCCTCTTGGCGCTCAAGGATATGCAGAACGGGCGGGTCGAGGCGGTGGTCGATCCGCTGCCGCCGATCAAATACAATCTGCGTAACATCCCCGGAATGGCGACGACGGCCGTGTGGAAGAGCAGCGTCGTCGGGATCAACACGCGCAAGGAGGACACCGCCCTTTTGGCCGAGATCAACCGCCAGCTCGGTGCGCTCGAAAAGGACGGCTTCCTCGCCAAGCTCGACAAGAAGTGGTTCTAGCGCGCGCGCCCGTCCGCGGGTCCGGAATCGGAACCGCCGATGGGTGCATCATCAATCGATATTGGACAGCCCGGCGCGCGGGACCCAAAGTGGCGACCGTTAGTTCGACATCATTTCCGGACGCGGAGGCGGAAGAATGGTTGCGTCCCGGCTCCCGATCATCGACGTATCGAGCCCCGACGCCACCGCGGTCGGTCGCCAGATTGACGATGCCTGCCGCGACCTCGGCTTCTTTTTGATTTCCGGTCACGGCGTTTCCGAGGACGCGATCGATCGGACTTACGCGGCGGGGCTGGCGTTCTTCGATCTGCCGCTCGGGGAAAAATCCGCCGTCGCGCGGCCGGCGCCGGACGTAAGCCGCGGCTACAATCGCGTCGGCGACCAGAGTCATGCCGCGACGTTCGGCGAGGCGCCGACGGTCGATCTTCAAGAGAGCTTCGGCCTCGGGCCGTCGGAGGCGCGGCCGCAACCGAAAACGCCCGAAGAGGCGGCGGCATTCGCGCCCAACCTCTGGCCCAGCCGGCCGGACGATCTTCGGCCGGCGCTCGAAGCCTATTACCGCGCGATGGAGCGCCTGGCCCTGCGCCTGATGGAATTGTTCGCCGAGGCGCTCGGCGTGCCGCGCGAATTCTTCAATCGCCACTTCGACCGTCACGCGAGCATCCTGCGCTTGGTCCATTATCCGGCGCAGGCGACGCCGCCGCTGCCCGGGCAGCTGCGTGCCGGGCCGCATACGGATTTCGGCACGCTCACGATCCTCCGCGTGGATGCCGCTGCCGGCGGCCTTCAGGTGCGCGATCATGGAGGCGACTGGGCCGCTGTCGAGGCCCGGCCCGGATGCCTGGTCGTCAACATCGGCGACCTGATGCAGCGCTGGACCAACGATCGGTGGCGCTCCTCGATCCATCGCGTCGTGAACCCGCCGCGTGGCGTGGCGGCGAACAGCCGCCGGCTGTCGCTGGTTTTCTTCCACGAGCCGGATCCGGACACCGTCGTTCGTCCGCTTTCGTCCGGCGGTCGTCCGCCCTCTTATCCCGACACCGTCGCGGCCGCGTATCGTCAATCGCGCGTACGCACCCTGCGCGGGGTCCCGACGAAGTCCTAGCGAGGAATCGAAACACGCGCCTCGGGCCCGCGCGCATCGCGGCGCGCAATGGAAAGCATCGGCAACGTCGAAAATGGATGGCATATCATGGCTCTGGAAGTCAGAAAATTCGAGCTCAAGAACGTTCAGGACGCCTCCGGCATGGAAGAGGCGATCGTCGGCGGGGCGTTCGCCGCCGATGAAGTCGTCGCCGTGATCGGCAAGACCGAAGGGAACGGCGGCGTCAACGATTTCACCCGCATTCTCGCGGACCAGGCGTTCCGCCGCGTGCTCGAGCGCCACGGCAAGCGGAGCGCCAAATCGGTCGCGGAAATCCCCATGGTCTGGTCGGGCGGGTGCGACGGCGTCATCGTGCCCCATGCGACGGTGTTCGCCCAAAACGCCACGACCGGTCCGGCATCCGAGAGCCGGCTTGTAATCGGCGCCTCGATGAGCGCCGAGCTCCTGCCCGAGGACATCGGCCGCCCGGCGATGGTCGAGAAAGTGGCGGAAGGGGTGCGCGCGGCGATGAAGAACGCCGGCATCTCCGATCCGGCCGACGTCCATTACGTCCAGACCAAGACGCCGCTGCTCACGGTCGATTCGGTGCAGGATGCCGCGCGACGGGGCAAGACGGTCGCGTGCGAGGTCCACGATTCGATGGGCGTTTCGAACGGTACCGCGGCGCTCGGCATCGCGGTTGCGCTCGGCGAGGTCAAGATGCCGCGTGCCGATCAAATCTGCAAGGACCTCGCGCTTTACTCGTCGGTTGCGTCCTGCTCGTCGGGAGTCGAGCTGTCGCGCGCGCAAATCGTGCTCATCGGAAACAGGGCGGGGGCCGGCGGACGCTACCGGATCGGCCACAGCGTGATGAAGGACGCGCTCGACATCGATAGCGTCTATGCCGCGATTCGAAATGCCGGTCTCGAGCTGCCGGAACGTGCCCGCGCCGACGACATCAAGGGCCGTCTCGTCAATTGCTTCATCAAGTGCGAGCCGCATCACAATGGCAAGCTGCGCGGCCGCCGGCAGATCATGCTCGACGATTCTGACGTCCACTGGCACCGGCATTCGAAGGCGGCGGTGGGTGCCGTCGCGGCGGCGGCCATCGGCGATCCGGCGGTCTACGTCTCGGTCGACGCGATGCACCAGGGGCCGGAAGGCGGCGGGCCGGTGATCGCCATCGTCGACCTTGGCAAATAAGCGCCATCGCGAGGGGCGTGCAGTGCCATGACAACCCGGACCCTCGGCGATCTGTCACGGAAGTCCGCGACTGCACTCGTCGCGCTGATGCGCGCCAAGAGCGCGAGCCCGGTCGAGGTGCTTCAGGCCCATCTCGATACGATCGCCCGTGCGAATGGCAAGGTGAACGCGATCTGCACCCTCGCCGCCGAGAGTGCGATGGAGGCGGCGCGGCGCGCGGAGCGGGCGATCCTGCGCGGCGAGCCGACCGGGTCGCTCATCGGACTGCCGGTCGGGATCAAGGACGTTACGCCGACCGCCGGTATTCGCACGACCTACGGCTCGCCGCTCTTTGCGCATAACATCCCGACCGAGGACGCGGCCGTTGTTGCGCGGCTCAAGGACGCCGGCGCGATCATTCTCGGCAAGACCAACACGCCCGAATTCGCCGCCGGCGCCAACACCGTGAATCCGGTGTTCGGCGCGACCCGGAATCCGTGGAACCTTGCGCTCACGGTCGGTGGGTCGACGGGCGGCGGCGGTGCCGCGGTGGCCACCGGCATGATCGCGCTTGCCGAGGGCACCGATTTCGGCGGATCGCTCCGCGTTCCCGCGGCCTTCTGCGGCGTCGTGGGCTTGCGCCCGACGGTCGGGCTGGTGCCGAGCCATCCGGCGCCGCAACCGTGGGACGATGGCCGCACCCACGGTCCGATGGCGCGCACCGCCGAGGACGTGGCCTTGATGCTCGAGGCGATCGTGGGCGTTTCGAACCTTTCGCCGATTTCGACACCGGCGCCGTGGCGCGATCTCGCGGCGACCGTTGGCGCGACGAGGGATGCGCGCGGGCTGCGCCTCGCCTATAGCGCCGATATCGCGGGCGTGGGCGTCGATCCGGAGATCGGCGCGGTTTGCCATGCCGCGGCGCTGCGGCTCGTCGAGGCCGGCGCGTCGGTCGAGGAGATCGCACTCGATTTCTCGGAAGGGTGCGATGCGTATCGCACCCTGCGCGGCCAGTGGATGGTCCAGCAATATGCCGAGCGTCTCGACTCGCTCGACAGGTTCGGCCCAAATCTCGCGCGCAACGTCGAGGCGGGACTGGCGCTCACGCCGCGCGAGATCGCGGCCGCCGAGGCGACGCGCGCGCGCCTCTGGCACCGTTGGCGCGCGGCGCTCGAGCGCTACGACCTCATCCTCACGCCGACCGTCCCGGTGCCGCCGTTCCCGGTCGAGCAGAACTATCCCGAGACGGTCGCCGGCAAGAAGATGCAAACCTACATCGACTGGATCGCGCCCACCTTCCTGGTGACGCTGGGAGGTCTTCCGGCCTGCTCGGTCCCGTGCGGCACGACCGTGGCGGGCATGCCGGTCGGGCTTCAGATCATCGGCCGCCGGTTCGACGAGCCCCGCATTCTCGGCCTCGCCCAGCTGGTCCAGAAGGCCCATCCACTCGGTTGGCCCGGATTGGGGGCCGGCGATGCTTGACCCCTACGGCGCCTTCGTGCCACACGCCGCCGCGCGCCTCGAGGGTGCGGCGACGGGTCCGCTCGCCGGCCTGAGCTTCGCCGCCAAGGACCTGTTCGACGTCGCGGGCTATGTCACCGGTGGCGGCAATCCCGATTGGCTGGCCCTCCACGCGCCCGCGGCGCGCACCGCGCCGGTCGTCCAGCGCCTGGTCGACGCGGGGGCGACGTTGGTCGGGAAGACCCATACCGACGAGCTCTCGCGCGGGATCTTCGGCGAGAACGCCCATTACGGCGCGCCCAGGAACCCGAAGGCGCCGGGACGGGTCTCGGGCGGCTCGTCAAGCGGCTCGGCCGCCGCCGTCGCGGGCGGCTTGGCGGATTTCGCGCTCGGCACCGACACGGGCGGCTCCGTGCGCGTGCCGGCGAGCTTCTGCGGCATCTACGGCATCCGCCCGTCTCTCGGCAGCCTGTCCCTCGAGGGCGTGATCGGCCAGGCGCGCAGCTTCGATACCGTGGGCTGGCTCGCCGGCGACGCTGCGCTCCTCGCGCGAGTTGGCGCGGTCCTGCTGGACCAAGCGCCGACCGCGGGTTCCCCCTGGCAGCGCCTGATCCTGGCCGAGGATGCCTTCGCCGTCGCCGAGCCCGAGACGCAGGATGCGCTCGAGCCCGCGCTCGACCGGTTGGCGCGGTTGTTCCCTAAGGTCGAGACGCGGCCGGTATCCTCGAAGCCGCTCGGCGAGTGGTTGCGCCACCAGGGCGCGGTCCAGGGGCGCGAGGCCTGGTCGACGTTCGCCGACTGGATCGACCGGCACAATCCGCGCTTCGGCTTCGAGGTCGCGGACAATTTCCTGCGCGGGCGCCAGGTGGAGGACGCGGCCTTCGAGGCCGGCCGCGAATTCCTCGCGGCGCGGCGGCGGGAGGTCGCGAGCTGGCTCGACGAGCGTACCGTCGTTGCCCTGCCGACGACGCCGTTTCCGGCCCCACCCATCGGGCTTCCGCGCACGGAAATGTGG
Source organism: Alphaproteobacteria bacterium (assembly GCA_035509415.1). Classification (GTDB taxonomy): domain Bacteria; phylum Pseudomonadota; class Alphaproteobacteria; order JACZXZ01; family JACZXZ01; genus DATJLQ01. The sequence goes on along the minus strand of DATJLQ010000096.1, from coordinate 15,247 downwards.
CAGCGACGTCAAGCCGTGATCACCCTGACGTGCATCGCCGGAACTCTCGGATCGCCCCAGGTCAGCATTCCCGCGGGCGAGATCGGGGGCCTGCCGGTCGGCCTATCGATTCTCGGTGCGCGCGGCACCGATGGGATGCTTTTGCGCCTCGCTTGCCGCTATGCTGAGGTTTCCTAGGAACGCAGGATCGCGGGAGGTCGCATGGATTTCCAATTCAACATTTTCCTCGCGTCGATGCCCTCGCTGCTCACGGGTGCCTTGGTCACCGCCGAGCTCACCGTCATTTCCCTGGGGATCGCCCTCATGATCGGGCTGGTGGGCGCCTTGGGACGCATCTCGCGCCATGCCGTGCTCCGCGGCATCGCGTTCTCGTATACGACTCTCATGCGCGCGATCCCGCTCCTGCTCACGCTCATGTTTCTCTATTACGCGTTGCCGTCGCTCGGCATCGATCTCTCGGCCTTCACGATCGCGATCATCGCGCTCTCGGGCACCTCGGGCGCCTATATCACGGAAATCGTTCGCGCGGGCATCCAGTCGATCGACTCGGGCCAGATGCGGGCGGCCCGCTCGCTGGGCATGTCCTATCCTCTCGCGATGCGCCGGGTGATCCTGCCTCAAGTCGTGCGGCGCGTGCTGCCGCCGATCACGAACGAGGCGATCACGCTGCTCAAGAGCACGGCCTTGGTCTCGACCATCGCCCTCGGCGACCTGTTGCGCTCGGGCCTCGAGGTCATGACATGGAAGGCGAATACGTTCAGCCCGTTCGCCGGCGTCGGCTTGATCTATCTCGCGATGACGCTGCCGATGATCGCCTTCCTGTCGTGGCTGGAGAAGCGCTTTATCGTTCCGAACTGAGCAGGATGCGCGCGATGGGGCCGCTGGTCCAAATCAAGAATCTCTGCAAGAACTTCGGCCAGCATCGCGTGCTGGACGATGTGAGCTTGGCGGTCGACCAGGGCGAGGTGGTGTGCATCATCGGCCCGAGCGGCTCGGGCAAGACCACGCTTCTCAACTGCATCAACTTCCTCGAAACCTACGATTCGGGCGAGGTGCGCCTCGATGGCGAGCTGATCGGCTATCGCCAAGGCCCCGGCGGGGGGCTGGTCCCGGTCACCGAGAAGGTGCTCAACGAGACGCGTCAACACATCGGCATCGTGTTCCAGCAGTTCAACCTGTTTCCGCACATGACGGCGCTCGAGAACGTGATCGAGGCGCCGATCCACGTCCGGAAAATTGACCGCGACGTCGCCCTGCGAAAGGGCAGGGAGCTTCTTGCGCGCGTCGGCTTGTCGGCGAAGGAGGACGCCTATCCGGCGCGCCTTTCGGGCGGCCAGCAGCAACGCGTCGCGATCGCCCGGTCGCTCGCGATGGAGCCGAAGGTGATGCTGTTCGACGAGGTGACGTCGGCGCTCGATCCCGAGCTCGTGGGCGAGGTTCTGCAGGTGATGCGGAACCTCGCGCAGGACGGACTCACCATGATCGTCGTCACGCACGAGATGGCGTTCGCCCGGGACGCCTCGAATCGGATCGTCTTCATGGATGCCGGCCGGATCGTCGAGATCGGCGCGCCGACGGAAATCTTCGGCACCGCGCGGACGCCGCGGCTCAAGGCCTTCCTCAATCGGCACCTGTCCAACCAACCTGACTGAGCGCAGCGAGGCGCCATGATCGACCTTTTGATAAAGAACGTGCGTCCCTGGAGCGAGGCCGGTCCACGCGACCTCGCGGTATCGAACGGCCGGTTCGTCGAACCCACCGGCCGCGACGGGGATGCCGCGGCGACCATCGATGCCGGCGGGCGCCTCGCCATTCCCGGTTTCGTCGAGCCCCACATCCACCTCGACAAGGTCCTGATCAACGAGGACGTGCGCGCCAACAAGACCGGGACCCTGACCGAGGCGATCGAGATCATCTGGGAGCGCAAGCGCACCTACACCAAGGGCGAGGTCGCGGCGCGCGCGGGACGCGTCATCGAGCTCGCGGTGCAAAGCGGCGTCAAGCATCTGCGCACCCACGTCGACGTCGACACCATCGGCGGGCTCACGCCGCTCGAAGGCGTGGTCGCGGCGCGCGACCGCTACCGGGATTTGCTGGACATCGAGATCGTCGCCTTTCCCCAAGAGGGAATCCTCAAGAACGCGGGCGCGGAATCCCTCATGCGCAAGGCGATGGCGGCGGGCGCGGACGTGGTCGGCGGCATGCCGTTCAACGAGGCGTCCGCGGTCGACAGTTGGCGCCATATCGAGATCGCCTTCGAGCTCGCCCGCCAGCACGCGGCGCCGATCGACATGCACGTCGACGAGACCGACGATCCGGGCGCGCGCACGCTCGAGATGCTGGCCGAGCAGACCGTCCGCAACGGCTATCAGGGACGCGTCTCCGCCGGGCACACGTGCGCGCTCGCGGCGTATCCCGAGGACCATGCCGCGAAAGTGATCGCCAAGGTCAAGGCGGCGGGCATCCACATGATCACGCTTCCGGCGACCAACCTGATGCTCCAGGGCCGCCTCGATCGCGAGCCGAAGCGGCGCGGAATCACGCGGGTGAAGGAGCTCCTCGCGGCCGGCGTCAACGTCGCCTTCGGTCAGGACTGCGTGCGCGACACGTTCTATCCCTTCGGCGTGGCCGATTCCCTCGAGGTCGCCGCCATCGCCGCCCACGCCGCGCAGATGAGCCTGCCGCACGAGATCGATACCGTCTTCGAGATGTGCACCACGCGCGCCGCGCGCGCATGCGGGCTCACGGACTACGGCCTCGAGCTCGGCGCACGCGCCGACGTCGTGATCGTGGACGCGAAGACGCCGGTCGAGGCCATCCTCAAACGCGCGGACCGCCGCTGGGTGATCAGGGCCGGCCGCGTCGTCGCGGAAAATCGAACCGAGCGCGTGCTGCACGGGCCGGGAGCAAGCGGCGACCTGTCGGTCGAGCGCAAGAAAACGGGTAAAGGAGGCGATCGATGAGCGGCGCAAGCGGCAAGGGTTTCCGGCGTGTCGGGCACATCGACGTCGCGGGTGGCGGGCAGGTCTCTGTCCAGGACGGCTACGCGTTCATCGGCCATATCGACCCGCCTCACGGCACCACGATCGTCGACATCTCCGACCCCAGGAATATGCGTGTCGTCTCCGAGCTTCAGGTGCCGATGCATACTCACTCGCACAAGGCGCGCGTCTTCGGCGACACGATGATCATCAACTACGAGCAATACGGTCCGCACGACCCGGCGTTCCAGGGCGGCATCAAGATCTTCGACATCGCCGACAAGCGCCGGCCGCGCGAGGTCGCGTTCTTCCGTTGCGACGGCGGCGGCGTGCATCGCTTCGACTATGACGGGCAGTACGCCTACATATCGCCGCAAGTCGAGGGCTGGCTCGGCAACATCGTCATGATCGTCGACGTGCGCGAGCCGTCCCGTCCCGCCGAAGTGTCGCGCTGGTGGATGCCAGGTCAGTGGACCGCGGGCGGCGAGACGCCGACTTGGGAGGGGGCGCGCCACCGGTGTCACCATCCGCTACGCTACGGCGACCGGCTCTATACGAGCTACTGGCACGGCGGGTTCGTGATCCTCGACATCGCCGACATCACGCAACCGCGCCTCGTCAGCCATGTCGACTGGAGTCCGCCCTATCCATGCCCGACCCACACGGCGTTGCCGATCCCGCACGCGCTGCAGGGGCGTCGCTTCCTCGTCGTGACCGACGAAGAGGTCAAGGACCGGCTCGCGCCGACGCCCTCCGCCTTCCTCTGGATGGTCGATGTTTCCGACGAGCGACACCCGGTCCCGGTCTCGACGTTCCGCGTGCCCCACGACAAGCCGTTCGACCCTGTGTGCTCGTTCGGCGCGCATCAGCCGCAGGAGCAGGTGGACGGCAATTTGCTGTTCGTGACCTGGTTCGCGGGCGGCCTGCGGGCGGTCGACATCGGCGACCCCTATGCGCCGCGCGAAGTGGGGCACTTCCAGCCGCAGCCCGGGCGCGGCCAGAGCATCGTACAGAGCAACGACGTGTTCCTCGACCGCAAGACGGGCCTTATCTATTTGATGGACCGATTGTGCGGCCTCGATGTTCTCGAGTTCACGCCTTGAGCTGACGCGATCGTCGCTGGAGGTGGTCGTTTCATGTCCATGATGCGCGCCGGGTCCGCATTTCGGATTGCGTTGGCGGAAGGATTTTGTGCGCGTGCGGAGCACGTCGAGTGACCGTCGCCACGCTAGCGGCGCATCTCCCATCCCGTCCGCGCCGCGCGCCACCCCCGGGGGCTTGTGATTGCCATGCCCATGTCTTTGGCGCGCCCGACCGTTTCCCCGATCTTCCGGCGCCGCCGACACTTGCCAGCCGCGAGCGCCATCTCGAGTCGCTGGAGCGGCTCAGCGCCACGCGCGGCGTGTTGGTTCAGCCCACGACGTATGGCACGGACTGCCGGGTCTTGCTCGATGCGCTCTCGGCGGCGCCGACGCGCTTGCGCGGCGTCGCGGCGTCAGGTAATGCGGACGAAGCGGCGCTCGCGCCGATGCATGCGGCGGGAGTGCGCGGTCTGCGCTTCGTCGCGATGACGACGCCCGCCGGCGCGCCCTATCCCGGCGGTGTCGCTATGGACGCGCTGGAACGTCTCGCCCCGTCTCTCGCGGCGCTCGGCTGGCATGCGGAGCTCTGGGCGTCCGGCGATTATCTCGCACGATACGGCACGCGTCTCGCCCGTATCGGCATCCCCCTGGTGATCGAGCATATGGGTCTGCCCGACCTCGCCAGGGGCCCGACCGATCGCGCGTTCGCGGTCGTCCTCGACCTTGCGCGTGCGGGCTTCGCGTGGGTCAAGCTCAGCCTTTGCCGTGTGTCGCGCGCCGCGCCGGAGTATGGCGATGTCAGGGCGTTCCACGACGCGCTGATCGACGCGAATCCGGATCGCATGCTCTGGGCGAGCGATTGGCCCCACATCTTCATGGGCGACGCGGCACCGGACGCCGCCGTCCTCCTCGACCGGTTTCTCGATTGGGTGCCGGACGACGCTCTCGCGCGCAAGATTCTGGTCGAGAACCCGGCGCGCCTTTACGGCTTCCCGCCTGCGGAGTCTTGAAGGCGGGCAAGTGCCTGCTGGTAATAAGAGAGGTCCAGGAACCGCTCGGTCTCGGGTACGCGCCCGTCCCAGGTCCCGGCGACGCTTTCCCGGATGCGCAGCATGTTGCGGAAGCCCTCGAAATCGAAGCGCGCGTCGACCGCAAGGCCACCCTCGCGTCCGACTGCGGCCTCGACCGACTGAGCCGCGATCGCACGGTCGATCTTGAGGCGTTCGGCGAGAAGAAGGGTTGCCTCCGGGCGGTGCGCCGGATCGCGCGCCCAGCGCGTGCCGGCGATATAGGCAGCGAGATAGCCAGCAAGAGCGTCCGCATTGGCTTCCGCCCAGGCGCGAAGCGCGAAGGTGCCGTCGCCCTGATACGCGCCGATCGTGCCGACCGCGGATCCGAAGCTGCGGTAGCCCTCCCCGAGCGCCACGAAATTCCAGGGCGGGTTGAGCATGGCCGCGACGTGGTCCGGGCTCTCGCGCATCGCCTGGAGGCGTTGGGTGGCGCCGCCCTTCGGCAGCACTTTGTAGTCGCCCTTGTTAAGCCCTTTCAATGCCAGCATGGTGTAGAGCTGGAACGCGTAGGCGGTGAAGGCCGCGTCGACGATCACGGTCTTGCCCCGGATGTCCTCGTAGGAGCCGATCCCCGGCCGCACCACGAGGTGGTTCATGCCATTACTGCCGCCCGAGACGATAACCACGTCGAGGCCCGCGACATCCTTCATGTAGACGGCATTGTCGACCGCGGAGTGGATCACCTGGGACGCGCCGCTCGCGAGGGTCGTGCGTTGCTCGTCCGAACCGGAGGTGATGTGGATTTCGGCGGAGACTCCATGGCGTTCGAACAGTCCGAGCGCTTCGGCGGCGAACAGGCCGAGATTCTGAGGGCCAGGGAAGACCCTGGTACGAACGACGGGCATCGGCATGATTCGGCCTCGACGAGTGGAAGGAGCTGTGCCGCAGCGTCGACTCAGCGTGGTTTGAGTTCGACCTTGTAGCCGTCCGGATCGCGTAGGTAGAGCGACGGGCCGTCGCCGTAGGCGCCGCGCCGTACCGCGACCCCGCCGTCGAGCGGCACACCGCGAGCCCTGAGTTCGGCCGCGACCGCCTCGAGATCGTTGCAGCGGATCGAGAGACAGAAATGGTCGAGCCCCTCGGCGCTCGTCGCCCCGGCGCCCGCGCCGGGAACGAGGTCGATCATGTGGTCGCCGAACCGCAGATGGATCAGCGACAGCCTCTCGTTCACATGGTCGACCGAGCAGCCGAGGTGCTCGACATAGAACGCCTTTGCGACTTCTTGGTCCTTGACGCGCAAGACGATGTGGTCGTAGCCCAAAGGCGTGAACAACATGGCAGCCTCTCGTTGCGGTTCCTTGCGGCGCCGGCACCATGCCGGCGCGCGCCCGTACGCGCCGCGCCCCTCAACGGGGCGGCGGCGGCAGATAGGCGTCGGAGTAGACGTCCTTGAGCGGGACCTTCTTGTCGACGTCGAACAGGCGCAGGACGAGGTCGCGTGTCTCGCGCATGCGCGCCGGGTCCATGTAGCCGAAACCGTGCGTCTTGCTGTCGGGACTCGCCATCAGATTCTTCACGATCAGCGCCTCGGCGCGCGCGACCTTGGGATCTCCGAGGGGCTGATGCTTCATCATGATATCGACCGCCTCGTCGAGATGGGCGAAGGCGTAGGCCCAGCCCTTCAACGAGGCGCGAATGAAGCGCCGAACCACGTCCGGATTCTTCGTGAGATAGGAATCCGTCACCAGGATGCCGTTACTGTAGAGCTTCATATAGTCGCCGAACTGCATCATGTTCACGCCGCCCAGGCTCGCGGTCGCCTTCTCCATGAGCGGCAACTGCATGCTGTAGAACAGCGTGCCCTGCACCTTCCCGGCGAGCAGCACCTGCATTTTCGCGTCGGGCGCCACGATCGCCCAATGGACCTTCTTCGCATCGATCCCCGCGACCTTGGCGAAGGCCGGGAACAGGACCAGATTGACGCTGCCGGCGGATTCCGCAAGCGTCTTTCCCTCGAGGTCCTTCGGCGTGACGATATGGTATTTCTTGAGCGTGAAGATCGCCGCCGGATGCTTCGCGTAGATCACCGCAACCGCCTTGACCGGCGCGCCGTTGCGCGCGCGCGCGAGGATCGCGCTCGGGATGTCGTTGAAGTCGATATCGGTGTCGCCGGCGACCAGGCGACGGATGCCGTCCTCGACGCCGAAGCCCCGGCTGATGGTGACCGCGAGCCCTTCCTGCTCGTAGAAGCCCTTGTCGAGCGCCACGTACCAGCCGATATGGCGTCCGCTCGGAATCCAATCGAGCGTGAAATGCACCGGCGTCAAGGCCGCGGCGTAGGCGGTGCCGGCCGCCAACGTCATGCCGAATCCGAGAAGCGCAACAAAAACTCGCCGAAACCCGTTCATCGTCAACCCCCTTTTCCCCGCGCCTCGCGGGCGTCCCTCGCTATTCGCCCGTGGACCACGGGCAGGTCAGCCGCTGCACAAGCTCAACCAATCCGAAGAGAATCACGCCGGTCAGCGAAAGGATCACCAGCGCCACGAACACCATGGCCGTGTTCATTTGCGATCCGGCCGCCATCATCAGATAGCCGAGACCCTTGTCGGCACCCACGAACTCGCCGACCACGCTGCCGATCACGGCGAGCGTGACCGCGACTTTGGTGCCACTGAAGAAATGCGGCATCGCGGTCGGGATGCGAATCTTGAGAAAGGTCTGAAGCGTGGAGGCACGCAGCACGCGCACCATGTCGAGCAAGTCGGGCTCGACCAATGAAAGGCCGGCGACCGTGTTCACCATGATCGGGAAAAATGCGATCGACGCGGCGATCAGGACCTTGGAAACGATGCCGTAGCCGATCCAGATCAGGAACAAGGGCGCGAGCGCAACCTTGGGCACCGATTGCCCGGCCAGAATCACAGGATAGATGGTGCGCCGCAGGAGCGGCGCCCATACCACGAGAATCGCGAGCGGCACCGCGATCGCGAGCGAGACGACGAGACCGAGAATGGTCTCGGTTACGGTCACCAGGATTTGTTCCGGCAGGAGGTCGCGGAACCGTATTCCCGCTTCGAGCACCGCGAGCGGCGCCGGAAGAATGATCGGCGAGATGTCGAACCAGACCGTGACCCAGTGCCAGGCGACGATCAGCGCCGCGACCAGGAGGGTCGGCGGCGCGTAGTGGCCGGCGAGGCGCAGCACGCGCTTTCGCATCAGGCCTCCTTGAAGGAGAAGATGAAATCGCGGATCGTCTCCTCGTACTCCGCGAAACGTGCGCGCTGCCGCCGCGCCTCGGCACGCGGATGGGGCAGGTCGATCGGAATTTCGCGCGCGACCCGCCCCGGCCGCGGCGACATGACGATGACCCGATCGGCGAGCAGAACGGCCTCGGCGACGCCATGGGTCACGAAGACCACCGTCTTCATGCGCTGCTCCCAGATGCGCGCGAGCTCCTGCGCCATCTCGTCGCGCGTCAATGCGTCGAGTGCGGCGAACGGCTCGTCCATCAGCAGCAGCGGCGGGTCCGTGATCAGCGCGCGGCACAGCGCGACGCGCTGCTGCATGCCGCCCGAAAGCGCGCGCGGCGATTTCTCGGCAAAGCCCTCGAGCCCCACGCTTTCGAGGAGCCGATGAGCCTGCGGCAAATATTGCTTGCGATTGAGGCGCAGGATCTCGATCGGCAGGAGCACGTTGTCGACCACGCTGCGCCAGGGCAGCAGCAGCGGGCTCTGGGCCACCATGCCCACGTCCTTGAGCATCTCCTGCATCGGTTCGCCGCGATGGAGAATGCGACCGGAGCTCGGCCGCAACAGACCGACCATGAGTTTGAGGAGCGTGCTCTTGCCGCAGCCCGAAGGGCCGACGATAACGAGAAACTCGTTTTGGCGCACTTCGATGTCGACGCTCGCCAGCGCCTCGACGGCGGATCCGTCCTTCGCCTCATAGACCAGGCCGACACGCTCGAGGGAGAGGATCGCGGGCCGAATGGCGGCGGCGCGCAGTGGCACCGGGCCGAGCCCGCTCAAGACACGGCCGTCCCGGGCGGCGCTGCGCTGCCCGCGTGAAGGGGCGAGGAGAAGTTGACGCGATGGCGCGCCGCGCTCGCGAAATGGCGCACGATGCCGGGCTCGGCGAAGGCCTCGGCGACCATCGCCGCGCGCATGTCGCGTAGCTCGTCGGGCCAGCGCTTGATGAGGGTAAGATAGAGGACCGCCCAGCGCTGGGTGACCTCCGTCACGGGGCGTTCTTCGCGCTCCCATGCCGAAAGGAGCGCGGTCATGTCGGCCGCCTCGGCGTCCGCGGCCTTCTCCGCCAAGGCGAGGCCGTTGGCCATGGCGCAGCCCGCCCCTTGGGCGAGTGTCGAGGGCATGCCGTGGGCCGAATCGCCCACCAGCGCCACGCGCCCCGCGCTCCAGGCGCTGCAGCGCACGAGGGGATAGCGGCCCCAAATGACGCCGCCCTTGGCGGCCACGGCGCGGAAGCGCTCGGCGAGCCAGGGAAAATCGGCACTCCACGCCTCGGCCGCGAGGGAGCACGTGCGCACCTCCTCGGGATTGCGCGGGCAACCCTCAGGCGCGCTCAGGAACATGTAGTCGAGATCGCCGCAGCTCAGCACGCCACAGCAACGCGTGCCGGCCCAATATTCGCGGATGCTGCCCGGCGAATTCCGGTCGAGGCGCGGCGTCGTCGCGCGGCCGATATGGGCATCGGTAACGAAGCCCGCATACTCGGTGAGCCCGAGGGATTCGCGCACGCGCGAATTGAAACCGTCCGCGCCGACGACGAGATCGGCTTCATGGCGCGCGCCGTCCACGGTGATCAACGCACCGTGAGGATCGGCACCGGCCGCGGCCGAGCCAGTCTCGATTTCGACGCCGGCGCGCCGTGCCGCGTCGACCAGCGCCCGGTGCAGATCGACCCGCAAGATGACGAGGCCGCTCGCATCGCCCTGGTCCAGATCGTCGACGCGCAGGGCGCGCTGGCGATGGTCGCGCACCTCGATGCGCACGATCTTGGTGCCCGCGCGCAACACGTCATCGAGCGCGCCGATCGCGGCGAGGGCGCGCCGTCCATTGGACCAAATGCTGGTGCCGACGCCGATGTCCCGTAGCTCCGGCGCACGCTCGTGAACGCGCACGCTCCAGCCGCGGAGTGCCAGGGCGGTGGCAATGGTCAGACCGGCGATGCCGGCGCCAGCGATCTCGGCATGGCGCATCCTAGGCATCGAGGCGAGCCCGTGTCGCCGGGTAATTGGCGGCGAGGAAGCGCGCCATCGCGCGTGCGGTTGCGGCCGGATTGTCTTCGAGCACCATGTGGCCCGCCGCCTCGACATAGGCAGCTTCGGCGCGCGCGCACGCCCCCAGCATCCGGCGATGTACGGCCTCGGACAGCACGTCGGATTCCGCCGCCCGCAGAATCATGGTTGGCGCCGCAACGGCTGCAAGCGCCGCCCAGGCGCTTGCGGCATCGCCCGGTCCCTGCCGAGTGCAGGCGGGGTCAATGCGCCATTCGATGGTGCCCGGCTCGGTCTCGCGCAGCATGCAGGCGAGGCGGATTTCGATGTCCAACGGCGATGCTTTCGAGTGGAGCGCGCGCAAAAAACCTTCCGCCGCGTCCCAAGATGCAAACCGGTCCGGCATATGCTCGACCTCGGCCCGGATGCGCGCCATGCCCGCGGGGTCCGGCTCGGGGCTCGAATCGAGCAGCATCAGGGCGGCAACCCGGTCCGGATAAGCGGCTGCGAAAGCGGTCGAGATGCGCCCGCCGAGGGAATGGCCGGCGAGGGCGAAGCGCCCCAAGCCGAGATGGTCCGCGAGCGCCGCGAGGTCGCGCACATAAGTCGCGATGCGGTAATCGCCGTCGGGCGCCCAGGAGGATAGATTGCGGCCGCGCAGATCCGGCGCGATCAGGCGATAGTCGCGGCCGAGCGCGGCGCCCACGGAATGGAACCAGCGCCCGAAGGCGCGTAGCCCATGCACGAGCAGCAGGGGCGGCGCATCGCTATCGCCCCAAATTTCACAGTGCAGCGACATGCCTTCGAGCGCTACATCTCGCGTAGCCGCCGTGGGCGCCATCGTGTCTCCCCGTCCTCGTGACGCCGCGACGCACATTGGCGTGTCGAGACTCGATCCTCTTCCGATCGGGCCCCGTCCAGCGTGCGGGCGGCATCGCCCACGAGAACTTTATCGAGTTGGCGGCGATTTTGGCAATTAATATCAAATCGAAAACAAGATCAGGAAAACTGACTCAAGCCCGGCCTGCACAGCGAATCGGCAATGCCTGCCCGATCGCAATCACGCGACGCCTATTTTCTGTGCGCGGCGCCACGCGCGCGCGACGGCCGTCCGTCGCCTGCGATCGCGAGCCGGGAGATCAACCGTTTCGCGTGGCCGATGAACTGTTCGACGATGTAGGGTGCCGGATGGCGATGGAGCCGCGCGGCGACCAGATTCGACTGACGGATTTTCTCCATGAGGGGCAAGTAGACAATGCCGTTGCGCGCATCGCCGGAAGCGGGCGGCGAGAAATGCAACAGCGAGTAACCGAAGCCGTTGGCGACGAGACTGCGCACCATTTCGGCGGACTGGGCGCGCTCGGCGATGCGCGGCGCGACGCCGAGCTCGCCGAAGATCGAGACGAAATAGTCGCGTGTCTTGGGCACGTCGAGCAGCACGAACGGCTCTGCCGCGAGCGCGCGCAGGCGGATCGCCCGATGGCCTGCGAATGGATGATTCGTCGCGAGCACGGCCCGGACCGGCGTCGCCCGCATCACCGTTGCATGCAGCGTCGGCGGTATGTCTATGTCCGCGAGAAAGGCGAGATCGAGCCTCCCCTCGTCGAGCATCTCGACCAAAGATTCGTGCTCGGCGGCGTGCCAGCGCAACTGGACGCGCGGGAACCGGACGGCGAAGCTGCGTAGCAGGCGCGGCAGAACGTAGGGCGCTATGTTGTTGAGGCAGCCGACATCGAGCCGATTGCGCACGCGCTCCGGATCCTGATGGCGCGCGGACTCGATATCCCGGATTTGAATCATGACGTGGCGCGCGTCGACCGTGAGTTGGCGCCCGGCGTCGGTCAGCACCATGCCGCGGGCGTGCCGGCGCAGGAAGACGCGCACGCCCATGATGCGCTCGATGCGGCCGATCGCGGCCGAAACCGCGGGCGGCGAGACACCGAGCGCGGCCGCCGCCCGAACCACGCTTTGATGCTGGGCAGCGGAGATGAAATAGCCGAGATCGCGCAGCGTGATTCGCGGCAGAATGCCGTCCGACTCTGCGACGGATTCGTGTGCGGGATGACGCGGTCCTTCGATCATGTTCGCTAGCGATGCGGTTGCGTCGGGGCGGACGGCGCCGCCTCGGGCAACGCCGAGACGTGGCGCGCGATCTCGCCCGCGGTCGCGATCCAAATCTGCTCCCGATTCGCGTCGATGTGCGCGAAAACCCGACGCAAGTGCCGCAGGCGGAACGCATGGCCGACGAGGTAGGGGTGGAGCGAGAGATTGAAGACCAGCGGACGCCGGCGCGCTTGCTGCAGCATCTCCGAAATCTGGTCGATCAGCAGATCGGCATAGGCCGGCGCGGCCAGCTTGGCGCCGTGAAGCTGCGGCAAGTCGTTTGTCGGCCGCGAATAGGGGATGCTGAGGAGGTGCGTGCCGGCGCGCGTGCGCAGCCAGAGCGGCTGATCGTCGGCCGACCAGTCGAGCAGATAGCGATAGCCTGCCTCGGCGACGAGGTCCGGCGTGAGCGCGGTCTCGGAGACCCAGGGGCCCATCCAGCCTTCGGGCGCGCGACCTTCGTGGCGCGCGATGATGTCACGACTCGCGTGCAGCAGGGCACGCTCTTCCGCCTCGGCCATGTCCGCCTGACGCTCGGCGTTGTTGCGGCCGTGGCCGACGAATTCTGCCGCGCGCGCGCGGAACGCCGCCGCGATCTCGGGGCAGTGGTCGTAAATTTCGGTGTTGAGAAGTACGGTCGCCGGCAGGCGGTATTCATCGAGAAGATCGATGAGATTCCAAATGCCGACCCGATTGCCATAATCGCGCCAGGAGTAATTGACCACGTCAGGCTCCGCTTGGCGTGGCGCGAGATCGACGCCCAGCCCCGCGCCGAACGGGAACACTTCGACATTGATGGCGACGAAAAGCGCAAGGCGCGGGCCGCCGGGCCAGTCGTAGACAGGGCGCTCGGGGATGGCGGAGTACGGGTAACGGCCGTGGCCATTGAGCATCGTCGTATCGCCTCCTGGTGAGCGGCGCGGTCCCACTCTACTTAGCATCCCGGAGCCTGCCCGGAAAGGCGGCGGCCGGTGACCGCAACCTGTCCCGTGGAGGCGCATGGCCCGAGCGGACCCTAACGAGCCGGCATGGATGGAACGCAAGCCGCCGGCGATCCGGATCGCGACCGGCGAGCTTCCGGGCGTCATGAGATCGGCGCGCATTCCGATCCGCGTCGAGTGCGCACCGATCCGAGAGCGCGCGTTAGCACCTTCATGTTGTGCATGAGACGTTTCGCGTCGAAGGCGATCGCCGGCTCGCAATGCAGGAAATCATTTTCCTCCCCGTCGATGTGAGCCTACGCTGGGTCGTTCCTTTTCCGGGTAAATCGCGTCCGGAGATAAACGGGGCGATCGCGGTCCATTCCACACTTGCACGCCCAGAGGGAATCGCCTGCACATCGAGAGATTGCCGATCCGATTAGGACAGCGCCGCCCGTGCTACAGGTGGAAAATATCGGGGATTGCATTCCGCTTGAGGCCAACGTGCCGTTTTCGCGCGGGCCGGCCCGCTGTGCCCATTCGCGGCCCGACTTCGTTGAGCCGTGCAAGGTCGACGCGCTCCGACGGCCAGGCGCAGGGACGGAGTGGCTCGGTGCGTCCGCCGATCCGCCGCAGCCATGGCACGTTGCGGTAGATCAGCGACCTCGATTGATCCACTGATTCATCCGCATCCGAAAACTTGACCGCGAGGCGGGTTATCGCTCAAGCTTGGTCGAGTGGCGATGGTGCTGTCTTCCGAACCCGGCTGACATTCCGGAGACATCGCATGAGCCGGAGGTTTGCAACCGGGCCTGTTCTTGGCGCGAAGTTGGCCAAAGGCTCGGGTGTAAATCGATCCTTTGCACACGGAAGGAATGGCGATCCTGCGCATGACCGAGCTTGCACCGGAGAACAACGGCATGATCAGCGGCGCGTATTTACGCAATGCGTGGTATGTCGCCGCGTGGTGCGAGGAGCTCGCCGAGGGGATGCTGCTCGCACGTGAGATTCTCAACCAGCCGATCGTCCTTTATCGCAAGGCCGATTTGAGCGTCGTGGCGCTGTTGGATCGGTGCCCGCATCGATTTGCACCGCTGCACATGGGAAAGATCGTGGCGGGCGATCGCGTTCAATGCCCGTACCACGGCCTGCAGTTCGACGATACGGGCGCCTGCGTTCTAAATCCGCATGGGGCGCGCAGCATTCCGCCGCGCGCGCGGGTCCGTCGATACGCGACGGTCGAGAAGCACGGCGCGATCTGGATATGGCCGGGCGACGGGACGCCTGATTACGCGAAGGTCCCGGACTTCGGCATGCTCGACAACGCGCCGAAGATCTACGGAACGAAGCGCGACCGCATCACGATCAAGGCCAACTATGAGTTGATCGTCGACAATCTGCTGGATCTCAGCCACGTGCCGTTCCTGCATGCGGGCGTGTTGGGCAACGACGACACGCTCCGGGCCGAGATCACGTTCCGGCAGGACGGCGACCATATCGTCGTGGGCCGCGTAGCCAGGAACGTGCCGCCACCGGGACTGTTTACGGCGCTTTTTCCGTCTCCCGTCGAGCGCGTGGATCAATTCAGTATCATCCGCTGGATGGCGCCGAGTAATCTGCAGCTGTTCACGGGCGTCACGATGCCGGGCAAGCCCAACGACACGGGTACCGGTTTTCACGCGATTCATCTGCTGACGCCCGAGAACGACCGGAGTACGCACTACTTCTTTACCGCCGTCCGCTTCAACGTCATGACCGACGGCGAGGCATTGAATACCCAAATCCAAGAGCACATCGCGAAGATGCGCCGTTACGCCTTTCTGGAACAGGACGCACCGATGATCGAGGCGCAGCAACGCGTGCTCGACTCCGCGCGAATTCCCTTAATTCCGGTCATTCTGCCGGTCGACGTCGG
>DATJLQ010000095.1:0-5954 GCA_035509415.1 Alphaproteobacteria bacterium | reverse complement strand
GAAGGCGTCGTAGAGCGTCGCATCGATGAGCTCGGGCTGGATCCCGAACCGCGCCGCCTGGTCCCGGTCGATCACCAGGGACACCTTGGGGCTGTTGGTCTGCTGGTCCGAGGCGACATCGGACAGCTCCGGCAGCTTCTGCAGCGCCGCCATCAGCTTCGGCGCCCAGGCGTCCAGTTCATCCAGGTCCGAATCCTGCAGCGTGTACTGGTACTGCGTGCGGGTGGTGCGCCCGCCCATGTTGATGTCCTGCACTGCCTGCAGGTAGGCGGTACCGCCGGTCACGGAGCTGAACTTGCGGCGCAGCCGGCGGATCACCTCATCGGCACTGGACTTGCGCTCGTCCCGGGGCTTCAGGCTCATCATCAGGAAGTCGGTGTTGATGGGGCGCGATCCGCCGACGGAGGCGACGTACGAGGCGACGTCCGGATCCTTGGCGATGATGTCGGTCAGGCGATGCTGCACCTTGACCATCTGGTTGAAGGAGATGTCCTGCGAGGCGTCCGACAGACCCGAGATCAGGCCCGTGTCCTGCTGCGGGAAGAAGCCCTTGGGCACCACGATGAAGAGGTAAACGTTGAGGGCGAGCACGCCGAGCAGCACCACGACCATGACTCGCGAATGGCGCAGCGCCCAGGCGAGGCTGTGCTCGTAGCCGCCGAGCACCGCGTTGAACGCGCGCTCGACCGCATGATAGATGCGGCCGTGGCGCATGCCGCGCTCGTCGCGGAACAGGTACGCGCACATCATGGGCGTCGTGGTGAGCGAGATCGCGAGCGAGATCAGGATCGCGATCGAGAGCGTTACCGCGAACTCGTGGAACAGGCGGCCGACGATCCCGCCCATCAGGAGGATCGGGAGAAACACCGCGATCAGCGAGGTGCTCATCGACAGCACCGTGAACCCGACCTCGCGCGCGCCGAGGAGGGCCGCTTCCATCGCCGGCATGCCCGCCTCGCGATGGCGCGAGACGTTCTCGAGCACGACGATCGCGTCGTCGACCACGAAGCCGGTCGCGATCGTGAGCGCCATGAGGGACAGGTTGTCGAGGCTGTAGCCCAGGAGGAACATGGCGCCGAACGTGCCGATGAGCGAGACCGGCACCGCGATGCCGGGGATCAGCGTCGCGCGCGCGTTGCGCAGGAACAGGAACACGACGCCGATCACGAGCATGATCGCGATCAGGAGCGTGATCTCGACGTCGTGCAGCGAGGCGCGGATCGTGGTGGTGCGGTCGGACGCGATCGCGATGTGGACGCCCGCGGGCACCGAGGCCTGAAGCGCGGGCAGGAGCGCCTTCACCCGGTCGACGGTCTCGATGATGTTGGCGCCGGGCTCGCGGCGCAGGATCACGAGCACCGCGGGCTGGCCGTTGGCGAGACCCTGGTTGCGCAGATCCTCGACCGAATCGACCACGTCCGCCACGTCCGAGAGGCGCACGGCGGCGCCGTTGCGGTAGGCGATGACGAGGGGCTTGTAGTCGGCCGCGGTG
Source organism: Alphaproteobacteria bacterium (assembly GCA_035509415.1). GTDB lineage: Bacteria > Pseudomonadota > Alphaproteobacteria > JACZXZ01 > JACZXZ01 > DATJLQ01. The sequence continues at coordinate 4,462 of DATJLQ010000095.1, read as the reverse complement.
CGCGCCTGGTCGTTGGTGTAGATCTGGAAGCGCTTGCCTGCCTCGACGATCGAGCCCTTGGGCGCATTGGCGTTGGCGGCGGCGAGGGCCGCGCGCACGTCCTCGAGGCCGATGCCGTATTTGAAGAGCGCCTGGGGCTCGAGCTCGACGCGCACCGCGGGCAGCGAGCTTCCCCCCACGTCGACCTCGCCGATGCCCGAGACTTGCGAGAGCTTCTGCTCCAACACGCTCGCGGCCGAATCGTAGAGCTGGCCGGGGCTCAGCGTATTCGACGTGAGGGCCAGGATCATGATCGGCGCGTCCGCCGGGTTGACCTTGCGGTAGGTCGGGTTCGAGCGGAGGCTCGCGGGCAAATCCGCGCGCGCGGCGTTGATCGCGGCCTGCACGTCGCGCGCGGCGCCGTTGATGTCGCGGTCGAGACCGAATTGGAGCGTGATGCGCGTATGGCCGACCGTGCTCGACGAGGTCATCTCGGTCACGTCGGCGATGGCGCCCAGGTGGCGCTCCAACGGCGTCGCGACGCTGGTCGCCATGGTCTCGGGGCTCGCCCCCGGTTGCTGGGCCTGGACGAAGATGGTGGGGAAGTCGATCTGCGGCAGCGGCGAGACCGGGAGTTTGAAGAAGGCGAAGGCGCCCGCAAGCGCGATGCCCGCGGTGAGCAACGTGGTCGCGACCGGGCGCCGGATGAAGAGCTCGGAAATGCTCACGGCGCCACCCCCGCGTCGCCGGCGCGCGCCGCGCGGGCGCGCTCGCTCCAGGCCGCGAGGCGGTCGAAGGCGAGGTAGATCACCGGCGTCGTGAACAGGGTCAGGAGCTGGCTCACGATCAGGCCGCCGACGATCGCGATGCCGAGCGGGTGGCGCAGCTCGGAGCCGGTGCCGGTGCCGATCATGAGCGGCAGCGCGCTCAAGAGGGCCGCCATGGTCGTCATCATGATCGGCCGGAAGCGCAACAGGCACGCCTGGTGGATCGCGTCGCGCGCCGATTTGCCCTCGTGCCGCTCGGCCTCGAGCGCGAAGTCGATCATCATGATGGCGTTCTTCTTGACGATGCCGATCAGGAGGATGATGCCGATGACGCCGATCACGTCGAGGCCGCTGCCGCTGATCCAAAGCGCCAACAGCGCGCCGATGCCGGCCGAGGGCAGCGTCGAGAGGATGGTGATCGGGTGGACGTAGCTCTCATAGAGCACGCCCAGGATGATGTAGACCGTGACGATCGCGGCCAGGATCAGGAACAACTCGTTCGAGAGCGCCGACTGGAACGCGAGCGCCGAGCCCTGGAAGCTCGTGATCATGCTCGCGGGCAGGCCCATCTCGGCTTGCGCCGCCTTGATCGCGTCGACCGCCTGGCCGAGCGTGTAGCCCGAGGCGAGGTTGAAGGAGATCGTGGTCGCGGGGAACTGGCCGAGATGGTTGATCTGGAGCGGCGCGGTCTCCTCGTGCACGCTCGCGATCGCGGTCAGCGGCACCTGGCCCGTGGTCGAGACCGCGGACGGCAGGTACATCGTGTTGAGCGTGTCGAGGGAGCGCTGCAGCGCGGGTGCCGCCTGGAGGATCACGCGATACTGGTTCGCCTGGGTGAAGATGGTCGAGACGATGCGCTGGCCGAAGGAATCGTAGAGCGCGTTGTCGACCGTCGCGGGCGTGATGCCGAAGCGCGCCGCGGTCGCGCGGTCGATGTCGATGTAGACCGCGAGCCCGTCGTTCTGGTAGTCGCTCGCGACGTCCGCGATTTCGGGCAGCGTGTCCAGCTTCTGGATCAGCTTCGGAACCCAGGTCGCGAATTCCTGGGCGTCGGCGTCCTCGAGCACGAACTGGTATTGGGTCCGGCTCACGGTCGTGTCGATGGTGAGGTCCTGCACCGGCTGCATGTAAAGCGAAATGCCGGGCACGTCCGCGACCTCGCCCTCGATGCGGCGCACGATCTCGGCGGCGGTGAGGCTGCGCTCCGCGCGCGGCTTGAGCGCGATCAGGAAACGCCCGCTGTTGAGGGTGATGTTGGTGCCGTCGACGCCGATGAAGGAGGAGAGGTTGACCACGTCCGGGTCCTTGAGGATCGCGGCCGCGAGCGCCTCCTGGCGCTCCGCCATCGCCTCGAACGAGATCGATTGGGGCGCTTGGGAAATGCCCTGGATGAGACCCGTGTCCTGGACCGGGAAGAAGCCCTTCGGGATGTAGACGTACATGACCGCGGTGAGGACGAGGGTCCCGAGCGCGACCGCAAGGATGAGCGGCTGGCGGTCGAGGGTCCAGACGAGCGCTTTGTCGTAGGCGTGGATGAGGCTCGCGAACCAGCGCCCGGTGCGGCGCTCGACGGCGCTTTGCTCGGATTCGGGCCGGTAGCGCAGGAGCTTCGAGCACAGCATCGGCACCAGGGTGAGCGAGACCACCGCCGAGATCACGATGGTGACCGCGAGCGTGATCGCGAACTCGTGGAACAGGCGCCCCACCACGTCGCCCATGAAGAGGAGCGGGATCAGGGTCGCGACCAGCGACACGGTCAACGACACGATGGTGAAGCCGATCTGGCGCGAGCCCTTGAAGGCGGCCTCGAGCGGGCTGTCGCCCGCTTCGAGGAAGCGCACGATGTTCTCGATCATCACGATCGCGTCGTCGACCACGAAGCCGGTCGCGATCGTGAGCGCCATGAGCGAGAGGTTGTTGAGGCTGTAGCCGAGGAGATACATCGCGGCGAAGGTGCCGACCAGCGAGATCGGCATCGCGAAGCTCGGGATCACGGTCGCCGGGATGTTGCGCAGGAACAGGAAGATCACGAGCACGACCAGCGCCACCGCGAGCACGAGCTCGAACTGCACGTCGGCGACCGACGCGCGGATGGTCGTGGTGCGGTCGGTAAGTGCGGTCACCTGAACCGCGGCCGGCAGCGACGCCTTGAGCGCCGGCAGCAGCGCCTGGATGCTGTCGACCACGTCGATCACGTTGGCGCCCGGCTGACGCTGGACGTTGACGATCACGGCGGGGGTGGTGTTCATCCAGGCGGCGAGGTGGTCGTTCTCGGCCCCCTCGACCACGCTCGCGACCTCGGAGAGGCGCACCGGCGCGCCGTTCTTGTAGGCGACGATGATGTTGCGGTAGGCGGCCGCGTTCTGGAGCTGGTCGTTGGCGTTGATCGTGTAGGCGCGCGAGGGGCCGTCGAAGTTCCCCTTGGGCGTGTTGACGTTGGCGTTGGCGATGGTGGTGCGCAGATCGTCGATATTGAGGCCGTAGGCCGCGAGCGCCTTGAGATGGGCCTGGATGCGCACCGCTGGGCGCTCGCCGCCGCTGATGCTCACGAGACCGACGCCGGCGAGCTGGGAGATCTTCTGGGCGATGCGCGTGTCGGCGAGGTCCTCGACCTCGGGGAGCGGCATGGTCTTGGACGTGACCGCAAGCGTCAGCACGGGCGCGTCGGCCGGATTGATCTTGGCGTAGATCGGCGGCGCCGGGAGGTCCGAGGGCAGAAGATTGCCCGACGCGTTGATCGCCGCCTGGACTTCCTGCTCGGCGATGTCGAGGCTCAAATCGAGGCCGAACTGGAGCGTGATCACCGAGGCGCCGGCCGAGCTGGTCGACGACATCTGCTTCAGGCCCGGCATCTCGCCGAACTGGCGCTCGAGGGGGGCGGTCACCGAGGAGGTCATCACCTCCGGGCTTGCACCGGGATAGAAGGTCTGCACCTGGATGGTCGGGTAATCGACGTCCGGGAGCGACGACACCGGCAGGAACCGGACGGCCACCGCACCCACCAGCACGAGAGCGATCATCAGCAGCGATGTCGCCACCGGCCGCAGGACGAACAGGCGGGAGAGATTCATGTGCGCGCCGCGCCGTGTGATCCGTCAGCTCGCCGTCCCGGCGCCCTGGGCCGCCGTGCGGGGCTTCTTTCGGGCCTTCGATCCGGGAGGCGACCCTTCCGTGGGTGCGGCGCTCGGTGCGGCTTTGCCGGGCGCGGCGGGCGCCGCGATGCTGATCTTCGCTCCGTCGCTCAGGCGGTCGGTCCCGTCGATGACGACCGTGTTTCCGGCCGACAAGCCCGACAGAACGGCGGTATTGATGCCGTCGCTCGGGCCGAGCTTGACCTTTCGAACCGACACCGTGTCGTCGGCGTTGACCAGGTACACGTAATCTCCGGGGGCGCCGGAGAGCACCGCGGGCGTCGGCACGAGCACGGCATTTTTGAGCGTGTCGACCAGGATCTTGACGTTGACGAACTCGTTGGGAAAGAGCGCCTCGTCATCGTTGTCGAACTCGGCGCGCAGGGTGACGGTGCCCGTGCTGGTCGTCATCTGGTTGCCGAGCGCGTACAAGGTGCCGGTCGCGATCTGCCGCGTGTTGTCGCGGTTGTAGGCCGTCACCGGAAGCTTGGCGCCGGCATTGACGCGGTCGATCACCTGTCCGAGATCATTCTGCGCCACCGTGAACTCGACCGTGGTCGGCTTCATCGTCGTGATGACGGCAAG
>DATJLQ010000094.1:0-8904 GCA_035509415.1 Alphaproteobacteria bacterium | reverse complement strand
CGCCCACGCCCCAAACCATCGCGCCGGCCAGCGTATCCTTGCCGAGGGCAGGGATGAACTGTCCAGCGTTCAGGCTGCCGCCGAGGTAGCCGGCATAGCCGGTTGCCGTAGCGGTGTAGCTGGTGGGCGTGCCGTTGATGTTGCTGCCGCCACCGTTGGTGAGCGAAAACTGACGCACCTTGCCGCGCACGGCGAGGTGACCCCAGCTGTCGACATAGTCAACACCGGCCGCGAACTGCGGCAGATACGAGACCTGGTCGGACGCCGCAGTGGCGCCCGGAGCGGTCGACGAGGTCGAACCGGTCAGGAATTCGCCACCTTCGTTGTTCGCCTGGTTGCTCGAAGAGCCGCCGGCGCTGGCGGTCCCGATTTCAGCTGCGAGGGTGAACTTGCCCGCCGCCTGAGTGTAACGCAGCAACGGGATGCGCGAGCCGTAAGACGGACCCTGCGGACCCCAGTAGTCGACCGTTTCCGGCGCGGACGCGAAGTCGTTTTCGAACAACTCGAAGTCCTTACCGGCCTCGACCGGACCGAGCACGCCGTATGCCAAGCGCAGGCGCGGCACGCCCTTGCTGTTCGGATCCGAGGTCGCAGACGAGCTACCGACGCCGGCGCGATAGTCGAACTCCATCACGGTCTTCATCGCGCCGTAATCGGTCGGAGTCCGGGTCTCGACGTGGAGACGCGACTGGTTGGCATAACCGGTGTAGTGCACGCCGATGTTGCCGCCAGGCACGTTGTTCGCCGCCAAGCCCGCGACCGTATTGGCGTCCGACACGTTCTGATTCGAATCGAACGACATGCCGAGTTTGACGAAGCCACTGATCGCCATCGATGTGTCGCTGCCCGGGAGCTTGAACGAGCCCGGGAAGTCGCCGCCGACGACGGCATCGGCCGGAGCGGTGACCTGGGTGGTCCCGGTCGTCGCCTGCTGCTTCTCGATCTGGTCGAGACGCGCCTGCAGCGAATCGATCTGGGACTTCAGATCATCCGTCTGGCCGGCCATCGCCGGGCCTGCCGTCAAGGCGACGGCAGCGCCGGCACCCATAAGGGCCGTGCGCAGATGTTTGCTAAACATGGAACCTCCTCTTGCCTTTTATGACTCGGATGGCATCAAGTAACGGCGCTTGGAACGCCGGACCGCCGCGCTTGGAACACGGCGGTGCCGTACTTCTCGCTTGGAAAGCCTTTAGGGTCAACGGCTATCCCCCCCGCTGCTGCATAAAGTCCACGCCTGTGGCTTCCCGGTAACAATCTGGAATTACGGATATTTACCAATGCGTTACAAGCGGGACGCCGCGCGCATTTTGGGCGGCGCGCCCGGCTCGCCTCGGCGCATGCCGTTCCTCTATTAACAATATGATTTTATTGACTAATTCAAGGAATCCGCCGGGCCGGCCCCGTTAAGGCTCGTGACCGGGGTCGAGCCCCGGGGTCGGGCCCCAGGGTCGAACCACGGTGAAACACTTGGCCCGCGCCCGGCTTTCGTGCCATTGAGGGCGCCACCGAAAACCCGTGCCGCGCGCCTTCGAGCGCCGCAGGCGAGAGCCCCATGGATGTCGCCCAAAGCCTGAGCCAAGCGATCGAGCATCATCGCGCCGGGCGCCTCGGCGAGGCGGCTGCACTCTACCGTGCCGTGCTCGCGGCCCAGCCCAACCATGCCGAGGCGCTGCATATGCTGGGCGCGGCGACGCTTCAGGCGGGCGATGCGCACGCGGCCTTGCCGCTGGTGCGCCGCGCGGTCGGGATCGACCAACGCGACCCGCGCATCCGCATGACCCTCGGCAACGTCATGCTGCGCCTCGACGACAAGGACGAGGCGCTCCATTGGTACCGTTTCGCGACCGCGCTCGCGCTCGATTTCGCGCCCGCCCATAACGGCGTCGGCCAGGTGCTGCGCGACATGGGCCGGCTCGACGAGGCGCGCGCGGCGCTCGAGCTCGCGCTGCGTTGCGACCCGCGCCTGGCCGAGGCTCACTTCAACCTCGCGACCGTGCTCGAGGCCCAGGGCGATTACGCGGGCGCCGTGCGCCATTACCGCGTAGCGCTCGAGCTCGTGCCCGACCTGCCGGCGGCCGCACTCAATCTCGGCATCGCGCTCGTGCGCGCGGGCGATGCCGAGGCCGCCCTCGCGCCCCTCGAGCGCGCATGCGCATTGCTGCCGGGCTCGATCGAGGCCTTGAGCGCCTTGGGCGGCGTTTATATGCAGCTCGGACGCCATGCGGATGCGGTCGCGTGCCATCGCGCCGCCTTGAAGCTCGCGCCGCGCGCGCCCCATCTTCATTTCAACCTCGCCTCGGCGCTCGCGGCGCAGGGGCTCGTCGAGGCGGCGCTCGTCGCCTATCGCGATGCCTTGGCGCTCGATCCAGGCTTCGCGGCCGCGGCCGACGCCGCGCGCGAGCTTTGCGAGCGCCTCGGCCGTCCCGAGGAGGCGGAGCGCTTCCGACGCGCGGTCTCCCCGCGAGCGCCCGCCAGGGGCTGAGCGGTGACGCGCGGCGCCCCTCGCCCGATCGGGCTATTCCTGGCGCTCGCTTCGCTCGCGCTCGCCGCGCTGGCATGCTGCGCCGGGCCCGCGATCCAGCCCGACGGCACGGAAGTCGAGGCGCCCGCGACTCTCGCCTTCCCCTATCCGCCGCCGAAGGGCCTCGATTTTCCCGACTACCGCCAGGTCGCCGAGCGCGATGCGGGCATCTATGTGCGCGTGCGCGTCTATTCCGACCGGCCCGAGGATCTCGACACGTCGCCCGGCGGCGGCACCGCGAGCGCGAATCTGAGCTACGCGAGCGGCATCATCGCCGACGCCCAAGGCGACGTCGTGACCGCGGCCCATGTCGCGAACTCGACGCGCTACAAGGCCGAGGTGATCGCGCTCGACGGCCGGCGCTATCAGGGCCGCGTGGTCGCGGTCGAGCGCGCCCACGAGCTCGGCCTCGTGCGCATCCACCCGTTCCCGGGCATGGAGCATGCGCGCTTCGCGCTCGATCCGCCGCCCGAGGGAGCACCCGTGCTCGCGATCGGCACGCCCGCGCATCATGGCGGCATCGTGAGCGTCGGCTTCGTGCTGCGGCCGAGCCTCGACGTGCGCGTCCATTACGCGGATTACGGCTATGACGACGCGATCGCCGTCGGCATGCGCATCGTCTCGGGGAACTCGGGCGGCCCGCTCATCGCGCGCGACGGTCGCGTGGTTGGCATGATCGCGAGCAACTATTCGGCGGAAATCGGCCTCGCGGTCCCGGCGCGCGCGATCGTCGCCTTCCTTGACGCCCAGCGCGGCGAGTGACGCCGCACGAATCCGTGACTCGACAACGAGCGGCTGCGACCCAAGATTGATGGGGCGCCCCAATATCGAAAGGCGACGGGGCGGCGGCTGGAGAAGGGTGAATGCCATGGGCATGCTGGTCGACGGCGTTTGGCAGGAACAGGGCCGGGACGGCCGCATCCGCGACGGGCGCTACCAACGCGCCGAGTCACAATTCCGCAACTCGGTCACCGCCGACGGCAGCTCCGGCTTCGCGGCCGAGCCCGGGCGCTATCATCTCTACGTCTCCCTCGCCTGCCCCTGGGCGCATCGGACCCTGATCTTGCGCACGCTCAAGGGCCTCGAGGACGCGATCTCGCTCTCGATCGTGGACGCGCATATGGGGAAGGAGGGCTGGGTATTCTCGGAAGCGCCCGGCGCCATCCCCGACCGGGTCAACGGCGCGAGCCGGCTCTCCGAGGTCTACCTCAAGGCCAAGCGCGATTACACCGGGCGCGTCTCGGTCCCGGTGCTGTGGGACAAGAAGCGCGCGACCATCGTCAACAACGAATCGTCCGAGATCGTGCGCATGTTCAACAGCGCGTTCGACGCTTTGCCGGGCGTCAAGCGCGAGCTCGATTTCTATCCCGAGCCGCTCCGGGTCGGAATCGACGAGATCAACGCCTTCGTCTACGAGCGCGTCAACAACGGCGTCTACCGCGCGGGCTTCGCCACCACGCAGGCCGCCTACGAGGAGGCATTCGACGCGTTGTTCCACGCCCTCGACACGCTCGAGGCGCGGCTCGAGCGCCAGCGCTATCTCGTGGGGGCGCGCATGACCGAGGCCGATTGGCGCCTGTTCACGACGCTCATCCGGTTCGATGCGGTCTATGTCGGCCACTTCAAGTGCAATTTGAGGCGCATCGCCGACTATCCGAATCTCGCGAACTACACGCGCGAGCTCTACCAGGTGCCGGGCGTGGCATCGACGGTCGATTTCGACCACATCAAGCGCCACTATTACGGCAGCCACCTCCACATCAACCCGACCGGCATCGTGCCCAAGGGGCCGGCGCTCGATTTCGCGGCCGCGCACGACCGGGCGCGGCGCTACGACGTGGCGGCATGAGCCGCGCTACTTTCACGACAATCCGAGGGAGACGCCCGTGTCCGACGCCGCACCTCGCACCCCGCTTCTGATCCCCCCGCTCGGCGCGCTCTACCGCGCACTCGAGCCCGTGGCCTATTCGGCGCTGCGTCTCGTGGCCGGCGCGTTCCTCATGCCGCACGGCTATCCGAAACTGTTCGGCACCCCCGGGCTCGCCGGCGCCGCGAAGGCGATGGCGGCCCACGGGCTCGAGCCCGCGTTGCTGTTCGCGGGGCTCATCGGCGCGGTCGAGTTCTTCGGCGGGCTCCTGATGGCGGTCGGGCTCTTCACGCGGGTCGCCGCGACCGCCATCGCGATCGAGATGGCCTATATCGGATTCTTCGTCCTGTGGGACAAGGGCTTCTTCTGGCTCAAGGGCGGCTTCGAGTACGCGCTCATGTGGTGCGCGGTCGCGATCCTGGTGGCGCTCAGGGGCGGCGGGCGCTATTCCCTCGACCGCCTCGTGGGGCGCGAGATATAGGCCGGATTATGCTATGCTCGCCCCGTTCGGCGCGCGCGTCCGTCCAGCGGACTCGCCGCACAAGTCTCAAACAACACAATAACGAACGAGGGAGCGAAACACATGACGGACCAAACGCCCCAGCCCTACTTTCCGGCACTCGCCGCGTTCTGCGACAAATACAGCGACCGCGCCTATCCGCTGGTCCGCTTCGTCGTCGGCGCCTGGATGGTGCCCCACGGCATGCAGAAGCTGTTCGGCGCCTTCGGCGGCGGCGGCATCGGCGGCACCACCATGTACATGGCGAAGAACGGGCTCGAGCCCGCGATCGTGTTCGCCTGGCTCGCGATCTTGATCGAGTTCTTCGGCGGCATCGCGGTCGCCGTCGGCTTCCTCACGCGGCCGATCGCGTTCCTGTTCTTCGTCGAGATGCTGATCGCGATCTTCGTCATCCACCTGCCCAACGGCTGGTTCTGGGCGGGACGCGGCATCGAGTATCCGCTCATGTGGGGCCTGATCGCGCTCGCAGTCGCGATCAAGGGCTCGGGCCGCTGCTCGATCGACCGCATGATCGGCAAGGAAGTGTGACGGCAACGCTGGCGGCGGAAAGGGCGCGATGAGCGAGTTCCCGAGCGTCTTCGTCTCGCATGGCGCGCCGACGCTTGCCCTCGAAGCCTGCCCCGCGCACGCGTTTTTGGAAAGCCTCGGGTCGACGCTCGGTCGGCCCGAGGCGATCCTCTGCGTCTCGGCCCATTGGGAGATGCCCGGTCCCGCGGTGAGCGGTGCCGAGGGCGCTTCGATCATCCACGATTTCCACGGCTTCCCGGCCCCGCTCTACCGGCTCGACTATCCGGCCCCGGGCGCACCCGGCCTCGCCGCGCGCGCGAAGGCGCTCCTCGACGGCGCGGGATTGGCGTCCACGATCGATCCCGCGCGCGGTCTCGACCACGGCGCCTGGGTCCCGCTTCGGCTCATGTATCCCGAGGCCGACATCCCGACCACCCAGCTCGCGGTGCAGATGCCGCCGCGCGCGGTGAAGAACGGCGCCGGGCATCATCTCGCCATGGGCCGGGCGCTCGAGCCCTTGCGGCGCGAGGGTGTTTTGATCCTGGCGAGCGGCGGCGCCACCCACAACCTCTCCGAGTTCGCGCCACCCATCGACCGGCAGCCGCCGTCGCACGTGGCCGCGTTCGACGCCTGGCTCGCGCGCGTGGCCGAGGCGGGCGACGAGGCGAGCCTCATCGATTGGCAGCACAGCGCCCCCGAGGCGCGCCGCGCCCATCCGCGCGCCGAGCATTTCATGCCCTTTTTCGTGGCCTTCGGCGCGGCCGGGCCGGGGGCCAAGGGACGCCGCATCCATCAAAGCTTCTCCTACGGAGCCCTCTCGATGGCCGCCTTCGTCTTCGAGGGCGGCAAGACGGCCCCTTAACGCCAAGCCGTCCCGGCCATGTTCCGGCGGGCTCGGGAATCCGGGCGCGTGACACCGGGCGCGCGGCGGGGTAGGAAAAGCGCCTTCCAACACGAACCCGGGGTGCGCGCCGTGGCCCGTGCGCTTCACATCGTCGGCCTCGCCGTCCTGCTGCTCGCCGCCGGCGCCGGCACGGGCGCGCTCGAGCTTCCGGCCGCGCGTGCCCAGGACCAGGCGACCAAGCCGATCAGCTTCGCCCACGAGATCGAGGAGTGGCGCCGCACCCTCGACCATGTCCAGCTCGAGCTCAACCGGAGCGGGCTCGCGCGCGCCACACTCGACCAGCTGCGCGCCCAGGTCGAGGCGGTGCGCCAGGGTGCCGTCGCCGCGCGCGCCGAGGCAGAGGCGCAGCGCAAGCCCGTCGCCGATCAGCTCGCGGCCCTCGGCCCCGAGCCCGCGAAGGGCGCTCCGCCCGAGCCCGCGGACGTCGCGCGCGCGCGGCGCCAGCTCCAGGACCAGGTGGCTTCGATCACCGCGCGCATGCGCCAATGCGAGCTCGCGCTCACGCGCGCGGCCGGCCTCGCGCAAAGCATCGCCGCGGTCGGCAACGCGCAATTCACCGAGCATCTCCTCGCGCGCGAGCGGCCGCCGCTCGCCCTCGCCTCGCTCGCCGCCGCCGCGCGCGAGACCGCCGACCTCGTCGCCGCCTTCCTCGAGGCGCCCGCCGACTGGTGGCGCGAGAATCCGCTTGCGGGCTTCGAGACCACGACCCTGGTCTCGCTCGCCCTCCTGGTCGCGATCGCGCTCGGCGCGGGCTGGCCGCTGCGCAACTGGCTCCTGAGGCGCTACGGACGCACGGCGGCGATCGAGGATCCGTCCTATGCGCGGCGCTCGCTCGCGGCGGTGGCCGAGGGGGTCGCGCGCGGCCTCCTGCCGGCGGCGGGGCTTCTGGCACTCGCGGGCGTGCTGTTGGGCGAGGGCATCGTGACGGGCTTGCTTGCCGAGCTGGCGCGCGGCGCGCTCGCGGGCGGCATTTTCTTCTCGCTCGCCTCCGCCCTCGCGCATGCGGCCCTCGCCCCCGACGCGCCCGCCTGGCGCATCGTGCCCTTCGGCGCCAACGCGTCGCGCACGCTCGCGCGCCGGCTCTCGGCGCTCGCGGCGATCGCGGGCGTTTCGATCGGCGTCCATATCGCCGCGCATCAGCTCTTGGAGCAGGCGCGCCATTTCTTCGCGCTGTTCGATTTGGGCGCGAATGCGGCGCTCGCGCTCATGATGCTGACCCTCCTCCAGCGCCGCCTGTGGCAGCCCGAGCGCGCGGACGGCGCGCGCGACGAGGCGGCTGCGCCCGAGGTGCCGCCGGCCGGCGCCTGGACCTGGCCGCTCCTGCGCCTCGCCGCGGGCATCGCCCTGGTGGCCGTGCCGATCCTCTCGCTCGCGGGCTACCACAATCTCGCGAACCACATCGTCTCGCGCATCGTGCTCACCGTGCTCCTGGGCGGCGCGTTCCTCCTCGTGCGCACGCTCATGCGCGAGCTGTTCGAGCTCCTGCTCGCGACCGAGCGGCCGCTCTCGGCGCGCGTCCGCGAATCGCTCGCCCTCGGCGACCAGGGCGGGAAGTACCTCATCTTCTGGCTCGGGGTGGCACTCGACCTCGTCCTTCTCCTGGTCGCGGTCGCGTTGGCGCTCCGGCTCTGGGGCGTCCCCAACGAGGCGGTCGGGACCTGGATGGGGGGCGTGCTGCGCGGCTTCGAGATCGGCAACCTCCATCTTTCGCTCGGCGACGTGGCGCTCGCGATCCTGGTGTTCGTCGTGGTGTGGACCGTGACGCGCGTCATCCAGCGCGTGCTGCGCGAGAAGCTTTTGCCCCAGACGCGGCTCGACCCGGGCGTGCGTCATTCGCTCTCGGCCGTCGTGGGCTATATCGGCTTCGTGATCGCGTTCGGCTTCGCGATCACGACGCTGGGCCTGAGCTTCTCCAACATCGCGATCATCGCGGGTGCGCTCTCGGTCGGCATCGGCTTCGGCCTCCAGAACATCGTCAACAATTTCGTCTCCGGCCTCATCCTCCTGATCGAGCGGCCGATCAAGGTGGGCGACTGGGTGGTGGTCGGCCAGCACCAGGGCTTCGTCACCCGCATCAGCGTGCGCGCGACCGAGATCGAGACCTTCAAGCGCGCCTCGGTGATCATCCCCAACTCCGAGCTGCTCTCGGGCGCCGTGATCAACTGGACGCACCGCGACAAGTACGGCCGGGTCGACGTGAAGGTGGGGGTCGCCTACGGCTCGGACACCGCCAAGGTGCGCGACCTCCTCCTCGCAGCCGCCAACGCGCACGAGCAGGTGCTGAGCTGGCCGGCGCCGCGCGTGCTCTTCCTCGATTTCGGCGACAGCGCGCTGCAGTTCGAGCTGCGCTGCTTCATCCCCAATGTCGAGCAGACCTTCGACGTCTCGAGCGAGCTGCACTTCACAATCGATGCCGCCTTTCGCGAGGCGGGGATCGAGATCCCCTTCCCGCAGCGCGACCTCAACCTGCGCAACGTCGAGGCGCTGGCCCGCATTCTCGCGGATCTTGGCAAGCGGCGGGAGGAGAAGGCGCCTTAGGGACCGCGCTCAGCCGCCCCGGGCGAAGGGAACGATCTCGGCGCCGG
>DATJLQ010000093.1:0-5637 GCA_035509415.1 Alphaproteobacteria bacterium | reverse complement strand
TCGACCTTCGCCTGAACATAGGCGACGTCTTCCTTGGTGAAATGGGCGAAGCGGCCCTGCCGCATCAAATACTCCTCGACCGGCTTCCGCTTGACCGCACCGCTCTTGATGCGCTGGCTGGTGCCGTACATTTTGAGCTTGTGGTCCTCGACCTCGTAAAGCGGCCAGATGCCGGTATCGACCGCGAGCTCGCCGAGCTCGTGGGAATAGCGCGGGTCGTAGTCCCAGCCCTTGGGGCAGGGATCGAGCGCGTGGATGAAGGTCGGGCCGCCGATGCTGAGCGCCAGGCGCACCTTGTTCAAAGTGTCGACCGGGTTCGACGACACGACGGTCGCGACGTAGCGGCACTCGGTATGGCCCATCGCCAGCATCGCCGCGGTGTTCTTCTTCCAGTGCTTGTTCATGATGCGATGCACTTTGCCGGGCGGGCTGAAGCTCGTATGCACGCCGTAGGGCGACGAGCCCGAGGTCTGGATGTCCGTGTTGGCGTAGGACTCGTTGTCGTACATCAGGATGAGGAGGTTGTATTCCGAGTGCTGGAGGGCGGCCGAGATGGCCGACAGCCCCATGTCGCCGCCGCCGCCGTCGCCGCAGCAGGCGATGACGTTGATCGGCTCCTTGTCCATCTTGCCCTTGCGCATGAGCGCCTGGAGCCCGGCCGCGGTGCCGACGGCCGCGGAGCCGGCGGAGCCGAGTTGGGTATGCATCCAAGGCAGCACCCAGGGCGTGCAGTAGTAGCTCGTGTTCGCCACGTACATGCAGCCCGTGGAGCCGAGCACGATCGTGCGCGGTCCCGCCGCCTTGGCCAAAAGCCGCATCACCTGCGCCGACTCGCAGCCCTGGCAGGTGCGGTGGCCCGAGGTGAAATATTCCTCGCGCGCGATGCGCTTCACGCCCTTCCAGGGATCGAGCGCTTGCGGTGCCGTGAAATCGCGGGCGATTTCCTTGGTGTCCTGCATGGCCGTCACTCCCGAACGCCGAACCAATGACTGTCGCGATCCTGGACGCCGACGCCGCGCGCGGCGTCGAGCAGGGTCTTGGTCATCTCCTGGACGTTGTCCGCGCTGATCTCGCGCCCGCCCAGGCCGGCGATGAAGGAGACGACCTTGGGCCGGCTCTGCGCCGGATAGAGCGCCGCGCGGATTTCGTTCACCAGCACGCCGCCGTTGAGGGGCGATCCGAACGCATAGTCGCGGTCGATCACGCCAACGGCGCGCACGCCGGCGAGCGCCTCCTGGATTTCGGGCGTCGGGAAGGGGCGGAACCAACGCACCCGGACGAAGCCGACCTTCTTCCCTTCGGCGCGCATCTTGCGCACCGCGACCCGCACGGGAAGCGCCAGCGTGCCCATCCCGACCAACGCGACTTCGGCGTCGTCCATCATGTAGCGCTCGATGAACGGCTCGCCGCCGCGCCCGAACTTGTCGTTGAAGTCCGCGTACGCCTCGATCAGGACGCCGCGCGCGCGCCGCGCCGCGAGATCGTTCTGCCGGCGCAACTCCATGAGCCAATCCTCGTTCACCTGCGGCGCGATCGTGACCGGATTGTCCGGGTGCAGGCGCTTGTCGCCGCGGTCGTAGCGCGGCAGGAAGGAATCGACCATCGCCTGGCTCGGCAGCTTGACGATCGCCTGGGAATGGGTGAGGAACGCGCCGTCGCAGCTGATCGCGCAGGGAAGGAACACGCGCGGATCCTCGGCCACGCGATAGGCGATGAGCGTCGTGTCGAGCGCCTCCTGCGCGGTATCGACCCAGCACATCAGCCAGCCGAGATCGCGCACCGCGAGCGCGTCGTTGTGCTCGGTGCCGAAGGCGCCCGGGTCGTCGAGTGCGCGGTTCCCGACCATGGCGACCATGGGGAGCCTGAGGCCCGCGGTGACCGTGATCGCCTCGAAGGCGTAGAACCAGCCGACCCCGCTCGAGCCCGCGAACACGCGCGCACCCACCGCCGAGGCGTGCTTCACGACCTCGAACTGCGAATGCTCGCTTTCGGCGACGATGAAGTCGCAGTCGAACTCGCCGTCGGCGATCAGCTTCGAGACGAACTGCATGACGGTGTCGTAGGGGCGGATCGGATAGGCCGTGATCACGTCCACGTCGGCCAGCCGGATGGCGTGCGCGACCGCCTCGCTTCCGCTGACCAACGCCTCGGTCTCGGCGCGCTTCGCGACGATGCGCTTGGCATCCGCCCGCGTGCCAGCTTCTGCGATACTCATTTGCGCGTCTCCTCTGCTGCGATTTCCTCGGCGTATTGGCCGACATGGTGCAGCCCGTGGCTGCGCGTGATCTCGGCGCGCCGCACCTCGGCGAGCCATTCGGCGTAGCCGCGCTTGTCCTTGCTCCACGCCTCCCACTGGCTCCGGTTGTCGGTGAAGGCTTCCTCGCCGACCATGGCGATGCACTGCTCGACCGGGCAAACCTCCTTGCAGATGCCGCAGCCGCAGCACGCCTCCATGTCGGCGTCGAAATACCCGTCGGGCGTCACGTCGAACACGCTGTCGGGGCATTGCAGCCAGCAGAACGAGCACTTGGTGCAGGTCTCGAAATCGATCACCGGCCGCATGGTCCGGGTCGCGAATTTCTTGAACACCGGATTGCGCCCGGGGCGGTAGCCGCCCTGCCAGCCGGGCATCTCCTGCCGCACGGCCTCGCCGCGCACCACCAGGCATTCCTCCATGCGCGAGATGGGCGGCAGCTCGAACTTGATCGGAACCGCCTCGCTGCCCTGATTGGCGTCGACCGGGGTCGAGGCGAGCGCGTCATAGGCGCGTTGGGCCGAGGCGACCTTGGCGTCGTTCTTTTTCGACGCGTTCAGCGAGGCGATCAGCGAGTCGAGCGTGAGCACGTTGGGCGCCACCTTCGCCAGCGCACCCAAGAGGCGCGCGTCGGTATGGTCGTCGCGATAGACCCACATGCCCGAGAAGCTCGCGGGACCCTTGACGATCGCGAGCGCGTAGGGCGTTCCCTTGCGGTGGATGTCGCGGATCAGGCTGTTGGGCGAGCGTGTCGAGGTGACGAGCAGCGTGCCGTTCGCCTTGAGGAGATTGTGGATCGGCTGCACGCCGCTCCAGCCCCAGGACTCGATGCCCTTGCAGAGCGTGTCGTCGCACACGATCGTGGCGTCGTTGTTGCCCGGCTCGTAGCGCGCGAGATAGTCCTCCATCTCGTCGTCGGTATCGGCGACGACCGCGAACTGCTTCGCGGGGATGCCGTTGCGCTCGGGCGAGTCGCTGTAGCGCGCGAAGGCGATGCCGACCTTGCCTCGCTTGCGCGCCGCGAACACGATTTCGCGGCAGATGTTCTTCGCCAGGGTTTTCTGGAACACGCCGCGATAGATGACTTCTACCGAACCGGTAGCCATTGCTCACCTCCCGAGCACGCGAGCCGACAAGCGTTGCGGTTTCCGACGCCGAGATTTTCCGGGGTGCGTTTCCTTTTTCCGAAGCTGATACGAGTTATTGCCGGAAGAATGCGCGCGACTGTTCGCCATCGCACTGATCTGGATCAAGTTGGCATGGCAATTTCTTGGCCGGGCTATGTTCGATTCCGAACATTGCGACGCGCGTTTGCGCCGGCGCGCGCAAAAAAAGGGCGGGGCCGAGGCCCCGCCCAATTCCTATCCGCCTTCTGAGGCGGGCTTACTCAGTCGTCGCCGGCCGCCGCGTGGGCCGAGCCCGAGGCGATGCGCGAGGAGCGCATCGGCCGCAGCACGAAGATCGCCAGGAGGACCACGGCGAAGTTCATGAGGGCCGCGACGGTGAACACCGCGTGCCAGTTGCCGGTCGCGGCCTTGAGCACGTTCGCGAGCGGCACCAGGAACGCGGAAGCGCCCTTGGCCGTGTAGAGGAAGGCCGCGTTCACGGTCGCGTATTTCGGCCCGAACGTGTCGGTGCAGGTCGACGGGAAGAGCGAGAAGATCTCGCCCCAAGTGAGGAAGATGAGGGCCGCGAAGATCACGAACGCCCAGGGCGAGGTGCCGAGGTAGCCGAGCAGCCAGTAGCTCACGCCACCGAGCCCGAAGGCGATCGCCATGGTGTTCTCGCGTCCGATCTGGTCGGAAATCCAGCCGAACAGCGGACGCGCGGCGCCGTTGGCGACGTTGTCGCACAGCAACGCCACGGTGAGCGTCGTGCCGCCGAGCAGCAGCACCGTGTCCGAGACCTTGAAGTCGCGCGCGACGAGCGCGATCTGCGCCGTCGCCATGAGGCCGCTCGCCGACACCAGGATGAACATGACGTAGAGCACCCAGAACACCGGCGAGGTCAGCATCTCGGACGGCTTGTAGCTCTGGCTCGACTGGATCACCTTGGGCGCGTGGGTGCCGGCCACCTGGCCGGGCAACGGGAAGCGCGCGAACATCGCGAGCACCAGGATGATGGCGCCCTGGATGAGGCCGAACCAGAAGAACGCGGCCTGGTAGCCGCTGGATGCGATCACTTCGCGGATCGGGATGACGGTGAGGGCGGCACCGGCGCCGAATCCGGCCGCCGTGAGGCCGACCGCGAGCCCGCGCTTGTCCGGGAACCACTTGACCGCGTTGCCGACGCAGGTCGCGTAGACCGCACCGCCGCCGATGCCCGAGAGCACCGCGCCGAAATAGAGCACGGAAAGCGTTTCGGCGTGCGAGTTCACGATCCAGCCGAGGGCCACGAAGATGCCGCCGACGGCGACCACGATCTTCGGCCCGCGCTCCGGCCCGAGATAGTCGACGATCCAGCCCTCGACCGGGGTCAACCAGGTCTCGAGGGCGACGAAGATGCTGAACGCGATCTGGATGTCGGCCACGGACCAGCCGTGGGCCACGTTGATCGGATGGACGAAGAGCGTCCAGCCATATTGGAGGTTGGCGATCATGATCATGCAGACGATGCCGATGATCAGCTGGCCCCAGCGGTAGGCGTCGGAGACCCGACCGGCGGGAGCGGCGGTGTAGGACATGCTGATTTCCTTCCCTCGTCGTTATCGTTGTGGCCCCGTTGCCGGGGCCTCGGTCATGGTTCGGTAAGATGGAGGCAACACCGACGGGGCGCGGCGCGTGGGCCGGCGGTTTCGCTCCCTAATCTTCCTTCGCTGGGTCGCGATCCCGACCCAGGCGCCGTTGACCGGCGCTTTTTGGCGCTTGGTTGCGTTGGTATTCTATATGCCATGCCATCTCGCAAGCAATGAAATAGCAACAATCATTGTGAATTCATACACTTTGCCGATTTCGGCTTACATTCCGGTACTTAGAATATCGTAATCGAGGATGTCCCAAGGTGCCGCATAAGCGGCTGTCCCGGGCCCCTTGGGCCATGGGTCGAGAGGAGATGGGACGGGGTGGGATGGAGGGGCGGGCGCGCCCGACTCCAAAAAGCCGGCGTAAAAAAGCCAACCCCAAAAAGCCAGCCCCAAAAAGATCAGCCGCCCATCCCTTTCGGAATGGGCGGCCGAAGATCGCTTCGCGTCTCGGTCAGGCCGAGACGATCGTTGTTACTCCGCGGCTTGACCCGCCATGTTGGCCGCACCCTTCCAGACGGGCGGGCTGTTCTTGAGCGGGATGATGAGGAGGCCGGCGCAGATCGCCATGACCGCCCCCACGCCGATCGCGAACGGGAAGCCGTTGGACGCGATCAGCACCGCCGAGAGCACGCCGCCATAG
>DATJLQ010000092.1:0-20632 GCA_035509415.1 Alphaproteobacteria bacterium | reverse complement strand
CTATGGCGGCGTGCTCTCGGCGGTGCTGATCGCGTCCAACGGCTTCCCGTTCGCGATCGGCGTGGGGGCGGTCATGGCGATCTGCGCCGGCCTCCTCATCATCCCGCTCAAGAACAGCCCGCCCGTCTGGAAGGGTGCGGCGGGCTACTCGGCCGCGGGACGCGCCGCGGAATAGGGTTGCCGCAATGCAATGCGAACCGCCCGCCCCGCACGGGGCGGGCGGACGCCCAAGGCCGTTACAATCCCCCGACGATCGACCTATAATGCACGCGCGCGCCGTCGGGCGCGCAACGGCGTAAGGGGAAGCCATGCGTGCGTCGATCTTGGTCGCCCTCGCTTCGATCCTTGTCTTGCTTACGTCGCCGCCCGCCTCGGCGCTGACCGACTTCATGTGCGTGAACAAATGCCTCGCGCACGGGAAGCTCTATAAGGAATGCGTCGCCATTTGCAGCAACGGCTTGCCGACGCCGCCGGCAAGCACGGGGCCGATGATTCCGGATCTGCCCGATCTGCCCGATTGGATCACGGGCGGCAGCGGGTCGGCGCCGGCGCAATCCCATCCCGCGGGCGGTGTCGTGGCTCCCGGCACTGCGACCGGTGCCGCGCCGAGCACCGCACCGGGCACGCCTGCGAAGCCGGCTTCGGCTTCGTCGAGCATCCCCGCTGCCGCGGCCGCCGCGACGCCTGCGCCGCCGCCGGGTCCGAAGGTCGATTATAAATGCGCGTATGAGTGCCTCGACCGAGGCCATCTCTTCCAATATTGCCAGCAAATTTGCGCGCAATGATCGCCGTTGTCGCATAAGGGCGGCGCGAAGCGCGCCGAGCGGCACCCTCATCGTCGTCGATCCCGATTGATTTCATTCTCGCGCGACGAGCGCGATTGAAGATCGTTGCTTGCTGGTTTGAGTCTTGGTATATTGTATACCTAAGCGTCGCGGATCTGGCGGAAACGCTGGGTTCCAAAGAGAGGCGAAAGCCTCCGGCGGTCGCGCTCATGGGAGGAACACGCATGAAATTGCAAGAATTTCAGGCGAAGCGCGTGCTGTCTCTCTATGGGTTGACGTGCCCCGAGGGACGGGTCGCGATCACTGCCGACGAAGCCCAGGCCATGGCCGCCGAAATCGGCGCCGAGCGCCTCATCGTGAAAGCCCAGATCCTGGCCGGCGATCGCGCGAGTGCCGGTGGCGTACGCGCCGCCGGGTCGCCCGCCGAGGTGGGCGCGATCGCGCGCGAGCTCCTGGGGAAGCCCCTCGTCACTCCTCAGACCGGCCCCGAGGGACAGGTCGTGCACCGCGTCCTGGTCGAGGCCGCGATCGGGGTCGCGCGCGAGCTTTATCTCACCATGGCGGTCGACGGCGCGACGGGCACGTTGCTCTTGATCGGCAGTGCCGCGGGCGGCAGCGCCATCGAGCAACGCCACAGGAGCGGTGCGGCGACGCTCGAGACGCTCCGCTTCAACACGCGCGGCGAGACGCTCGGTGGCGACGTCGCGGGCTTCTGCGCGCGCATCGGGCTCGAGGGGCAGGTGGCGCGCGACGGCGCCGAGACGATCCGCCGCCTCCACCAGGCGATGATCGGCCTCGACGCGCGCCTCATCGAGATCAATCCGCTGGTGGTCGACGCCGCGGGTGCGCTCACCGTGGTCGACGCCAAGATCGAGATCGACGACAACGCGCTGTTCCGCCACCCCGAGCTCGCCCAGCTGCGCGACGACGACGAGGTCGACGAGATCGAGCTCGAGGCCCAGCGCCATCAGCTCAACTTCATGCAGATGGACGGCGACATCGGCCTGGTGGTGAACGGCGCCGGCCTCGGCCTCGCGACCGTCGACATGATCTTCGATGCCGGCGGGCGGCCCGCGAACTTCATGGACATCCGCACGACGGCGAAGAGCCTCGACATCGCCCACGGCGTCGGCCTGGTGCTCGACAATCCGCGCGCCAAGGTGCTGCTGGTCAACGTCTATGGCGGCGGCATGCAAGCCTGCGACACGATCATCGAGGGACTCGCGATCGCAGTCCGGCGCAAGGGCCGCGCGCTCCCCACCATCCTCCGCCTCGGCGGCAAGAACGAGGACCTGGCGCGTCTCCGCCTCGACAGCTTCAAGCTGCCGATCGTCGAGCTCGCCGACATGGCGCAAGCGGTCGAGCGCGCGGTCGCGATCGCGCATGGAGGGATGTGATGTCGATCCTGATCGACCGCGACACGCGCCTCGTCTGCCAGGGCATGACCGGCTGGGCGGGAACCTTCCACACCGACCGCATGGTCCATTACGGCACCGAGGTCGTGGGCGGCGTCACACCGGGGAAGGGTGGGAGCACCCATATCGGGCTCCCGGTGTTCGAGACCGTGCGCGAGGCGATGCGCGCGACGGGCGCCAACGCGAGCGCCGTGTTCGTTCCCCCCGACAGCGCCGCGCGCGCGATGATCGAGGCGATCGAGGCGGAGATGCCGCTGGTCGTCGTCGTGACCGAGCGCATCCCGATCCTCGACATGCTGCGCGTGCGCGAGGCGCTCGTGGGTAGCCGCACGCTCCTGGTCGGGCCCAATTCGCAGGGCGTGCTGTCGCCCGGCCTCTGCAAGGTCGGCGTGATGGCGACCGGCCGCGCGTCGGTGGGCCATGTCGGCGTCGTCTCGCGCTCGGCGTCCCTCACCAGCAAAATCGTGAGCCAGCTCACGCGGGTCGGGCTGGGCCAATCGACCACCGTCGGCATCGGCGGCGATCCGGTACACGGCATCGGCTTCGTCGATTGCCTCGAGCGCTTCTTCGCCGACCCCGAGACCGAGGCGGTCGCGATCGTGGGCGAGATCGGCGGCACCGAGGAAGAGCAGGCGGCGGCCTTCCTCGCGCGCCACGGCATGCCGAAGCCGGTCGTCGCCCTCGTGGTCGGCCGCCATGCGCCCCATAGCCGGCGCATGGGTCACGCAGGCGCCCTCGCGGGCGAAAGCGAGGGCGGCGCCGAGGCCAAGATCGAAGCGCTACGCGCCGCGGGCGTGCGCATCGTGCCGAGCCCCCATCTGGTCGGCGCCGTCATGCGCGACGCGCTCGGCGCGCACAAGCCGCAGGTCGCGTGAGGCGCCGTTTGGGTTCAGAGCGCTCGAGCGGCCGGCGCGCGGCCGCCGATCGAGGCCGTGATCTCCTCGGCCGAGCGCCGCACCAGCGGCCCGAACTCGTGGACGCGCTCCGGCGTGAGGCGGACCGCGGGGCCCGAGAGCGAGATTCCGGCAATCGCCTCCCCATGCTCGTTGAAGATGGGTGCCGCGAGGCAGCGCATGCCGAGGGTGCGCTCCTCGTCGTCGACTGCCCAGCCGCGCTCATGGGTCTCGGCGAGGACGTGGAACAGGGCCTCGGGCTCGACGATGGTACGCGCGGTGAAGCGCGGCAGGCCGCGCTTGTGCAGGATCTCGCGCACGCGCGGCTTGGGATATTGCGCGAGCAGCGCCTTGCCCACGCCCGAGGCATGCATCGCGGCCCGCGTGCCGGCGCGGAAGAAGGCGCGCAGCGCGCCATGGCTCTCGACCTGGGAGATGAACACGATCTCGCCATTGTCCTCGATGCCGAGATTGACCGTCTCGCCCGTGCTCTCCATGAGCGCGTGCATGGTGACGCGGCCGATGCCCGCGAGGCGGCGGCTGCGCAGGAACGCGGTGCCGACCTCGAAGGCGCCGACGCCGATGAACCAGAGGCTGCGCTCCTCGTCGTGGAACACGAAGCGATGGGCGCCGAGGCTCGCGAGCAGGCGATGGGCGGTCGACGGCGCGAGGCCCGCGCGCTGCGCGAGGTCGGTGAGCGCGAGCCCCTCGGCCCCCGCGAGAATGCGCAACACCCCGAGTGCCCGGTCGATGGTCTGGATCGGCCCGCCCGCGGGGTGGGGGACATCGACGAGACGTGGCCGGCCGCGCTTCCGGCGTTGTTCGATCGCATGGGCCATTCGGACCTCCCTCCAAGTGCGTTGCGACGTGCGTCACGGTCACCCAGCGGCCACGGACGTTTGTGATTTTAGCTTTCGGAATATTTTTCCATCGTAGTGAATTTTCTCGGATGGAATAACATACTGCGCTGTTATAACTAGAATATATTATTCATTCCGTCTAGCGGAAAATATTTCGGAAAAATTGACACGTGTAAGCCCGGCCCCGCATCATGGCGCCACGAGCGAAGGTCGAGCCGGAGATCGAGACATGTCCAGAATGCGCGCCATCGAAGCGGCCGTCCGGGTCATGGAGCGCGAGGGCGTCACCCACGCCTTCGGCGTTCCGGGGGCCGGCATCAATCCACTCTATGCGGCGTTGCGGGCGCGCCAATCGATCGGCCACGTGCTCGCGCGCCACGTCGAGGCCGCGTCCCACATGGCCGAGGGCTTCACGCGCGCGCGCGCGGGCAATATCGGCGTGTGCATCGGCACCTCGGGCCCGGCGGGCACCGACATGATCACCGGCCTTTATTCCGCCCAGGCGGATTCGATCCCGATTCTGTGCATCACCGGCCAGGCGCCGCGCGCGCGCCTCTACAAGGAGGATTTCCAGGCGCTCGACATCGAATCGGTCGCGCGTCCGGTGACCAAATGGGCGGTGACCGTGCGCGAGCCGGCGCTGGTGCCGCGCGCGTTCCAGCAGGCGTTCCACCTCATGCGCTCGGGCCGGCCGGGCCCGGTGCTGATCGATCTTCCGATCGACGTGCAGATGGGCGAGATCGAGTTCGACGCCGAGACCTACGAGCCGCTTCCGGCCTACAAGCCCGCGGCGACGCGCCGGCAGATCGAGAAGGCGCTCGACATGATGGAGGCGGCCGAGCGGCCCGTGCTGATCGCGGGCGGCGGGATCATCAACGCCGCCGCGTCCGACCTCCTGGTCGAGTTCGCCGAGATCGCCGAGCTGCCGGTGATCCCGACCCTCATGGGCTGGGGCTCGATCCCGGACGACCATCCGCTCATGGCCGGCATGGTCGGGCTCCAGACCAGCCACCGCTACGGCAACGCGACGTTCCTCAAATCCGATTTCGTGCTCGGCATCGGCAACCGCTGGGCCAACCGCCATACGGGCTCGATCGACGTCTACACGAAAGGCCGCACGTTCGTGCATGTCGACATCGAGCCGACCCAGATCGGGCGCGTCTTCATGCCCGATTACGGCATCGTGTCCGACGCGGGTGCCGCACTCGCGCTCTTCATCGAGGCCGCGACCGAGCGCAAGGCCCAGGGCCGGCTCAAGCGCCGCGGCGGCTGGCGCGCCGAATGCCTCGCGCGCAAGAAGACCATGCTGCGGAAGTCGCGCTTCGACCAGATCCCCCTGAAGCCCCAGCGCGTCTACGAGGAGATGAACGCGGCCTTCGGCCCCGACGTGTGCTACGTCACGACCATCGGCCTGTCGCAGATCGCGGGCGCCCAGTTCCTCAAGGTGAACCGGCCCAACCACTGGATCAACGCGGGCCAGGCGGGGCCGCTCGGCTGGACGCTGCCCGCGGCCTTGGGCGTGCGCGTCGCCGATCCGGAGCGCGAGATCGTGGCGCTTTCGGGCGACTACGATTTCCAGTTCCTCATCGAGGAGCTCGCGGTCGGCGCGCAGTTCAGGCTTCCCTACATCCACGTCGTGGTGAACAACGCCTATCTCGGCCTGATCCGCCAGGCGCAGCGCAATTTCGACATGGATTTCCAGGTCCAGCTCTCGTTCGAAAACATCAACGCGCCCGACGTCGAGGGCTACGGCGTCGACCACGTCGCGGTCGCCGAGGGGCTCGGCTGCAAGGCGATCCGGGTCCGGAGCCCGAACGAGTTCGCCCACGCCTTCGCCCAGGCGCGCGCCTGGACCGCCGAGTACCAGGTGCCGGTCGTGGTCGAGATCATGCTCGAGCGCGTCACCAACATCGCGATGGGCACCGAGATCGACAAGATCGTCGAGTTCGAGGAGACGCTCGATCTCGAGCCGACCGAGGTCGCCGCGCTCGAGGACGCGCATTGACGGTGCCGCGCGCCCGGCACCGCCCCTAGAGGAGACAACCCCCGCCCGCGGAAGGAAGTGCGATGCCGAAGTTCGCCGCCAATCTCTCGATGCTGTTCACCGAGCACCCCTTCCTCGACCGCTTCGAGGCGGCGGCCCAGGCCGGCTTCGCCGCCGTCGAGTACCTGTTTCCCTACGATTTCGACAAGAAGATTCTCGCCGGGCGCCTCGCGCGCCACGGGCTCGAGCAGGTGCTGCACAATCTTCCCGCGGGCGACTGGGCCGCGGGCGAGCGCGGCATCGCGATCCTGCCCGACCGGGTCGCGGAGTTCCGCGGCGGGGTTGCGCGCGCGATCGATTATGCGGGCACGCTCGGTTGCCGCCAGCTCAACTGCCTCGCGGGCATCGCCCCGAGCGGCGTCGAGCCGGCGCGGCTCCGCGCCACCCTGGCCGAGAACCTGGCCTTCGCCGCGGCGCGTCTCGAGGCGGCGGGCGCCCGGCTCCTGGTCGAGCCGATCAACACGCGCGACGTGCCGGGATTCTTCCTGAGCCGCTCCAAGGACGCGCTCGAGCTCATCGCCGAGGTCGGCTCGGACAATCTCTTCCTGCAATACGACGCCTATCACATGCAGATCATGGAGGGCGACCTCGCGCGCACGATCGCGGCCAACCTCGCGCGCATCGCCCATGTCCAGATCGCCGACAATCCGGGCCGCGGCGAGCCGGGTACGGGCGAGATCAACTACCCGTTCCTGTTCGAGCGGCTGGACGCGCTCGGCTATCGCGGCTGGGTCGGGTGCGAATACAAGCCCGTGAAATCGACCCTGGACGGGCTCGGCTGGTTCGCGCCCTTCGCGCGCCAGCGGGCGCTGTCTTAGGAGGCGCGCCCGTGAAGGTCTGCATCTACGGCGCCGGCGCGATCGGCGGCTACATGGCGGTGCTCCTGAAGCGGAGCGGCGTCGAGGTCTCGCTGGTCGCGCGCGGGAAGCACCTCGCGGCGATCCGCGAGCACGGGCTCAAGCTCGTGATCGACGGCAAGGAGCGCGTCGAGCGCATGCCGGCGACCGACGATCCGCTTGAGCTCGGGCCGCAGGATTTCGTGATCGTGGCGCTCAAGGCGCATCAGGCATGGGAAGCGGCGGAGCGCATGCGTCCGCTGCTCGGGCCCTCGACCGCGGTGGTGACGGCGC
Source organism: Alphaproteobacteria bacterium (assembly GCA_035509415.1). Lineage (GTDB taxonomy): Bacteria > Pseudomonadota > Alphaproteobacteria > JACZXZ01 > JACZXZ01 > DATJLQ01. The sequence goes on along the minus strand of DATJLQ010000092.1, from coordinate 13,505 downwards.
AGAACGGCGTGCCCTGGTGGTACTTCTACCGCCACGGCAACGAGTTCGAGGGCACGCGGCTCGCGAGCGTCGATCCGGGCGACCGGCAATGGAACGCGATCGGGCCCGAGCGCGTGCTCGGCTGCACGGTCTATCCCGCGACCGAGATCGTCGCCCCCGGCGTCATCCGCCACATCTACGGCGACCGCTTCGGGCTCGGCGAGCCCAACCGCATGTTCACCGACCGCCTGAGCCGCCTCTCGCAGATGCTGCGCGCGGCGGGCCTGGCGCCCAAGGTGTACGAGGAGATCCGCGACGACATCTGGATCAAGCTCTGGGGCAATCTGTGCTTCAACCCCATCTCGGTCCTGACCAACGCGACCCTCGACGTGATGGCGACCGATCCGGGCGTGCAGACACTGGTGCGCCACATGATGCTGGAGGCGCAGGAGATCGGCGAGCGCTTCGGCATCCGCTTCCGCGTCGACGTCGAGCGGCGCATCGCCGGCGCGGCCTCGGTCGGCGCCCATCGGACCTCGATGCTGCAGGATTTCGACCGCAAGCGCCCGCTCGAGCTCGATGCGCTCTTGAAGGCGGTCCAGGAGATGGGACGCATCGCGGACGTGTCGACGCCCTATATCGACACCATCTGGGCGCTGGTCGAGCAGAAGGCGCGCCTCTATGGCCTCTACCCGGCCTATCCCGACGCCGAGCTCGGCGCGCCGCCCGCCGGCTGCGGCCGCGTGCGGCCCCAGGCGACCGCCGCGGTGTAGGGCCCGAAAGCCGGCCGGCTAGTTGTTGCTCGAGAGCTCGTAGCCGCTCACGACCGCGAGGCACTTCTGGAACGTGCCGAGCACCCATTGCTCGTCGGCATTGACCACCGGAAACCCGCCCACGAGGTCGGTCTTCTTGGCGTGGTGCGCGATGCCCAGCATCAGGGCGTAGGCGACCGCCTCTTTGCTGCTCCCATTGACGATGTCGGTCATGACCGCTCCGTGGCTTTTTGGGGTGGGAAACGGGGCGTGCGCCACGCAGCGCTCGACGCCCCGGACGGCACGATTTTCGAGGGACCGCGGCCGGGCGCCGATCGGGATGCGGAGCCGCCTCGTTTCCCCCTGGCCAAGCCGCATCGCCGACACCGGCACCGTCCGCGGCTCGCCCTTGTGTATGGTCGACCGTATAACGTAACCAAAGATTAAGGGCAAGGAATTACAGAACAACCCGGTCTCGCAAGCGGGAACTATTAATCAAAGAGCATCAATATTGACCGCCACGAAATACAACATTGGGAATCGACAAACATTGCCGATCGGCAACATGCATTTTGACACATCTCAAGTAATGACCTGGCAGAAATCTGACAATGTTGAGAAATCACAATGTAAATATTGAATAAAATAATGCGATTATCAATAATAAAGAATCATCTAACGCGATAATATTTTAACGAGATAAATAAATGTGCCATAGTGTATGTGGTCGACCACATACGAGATCGCCCCGGCGATGCACCGGGGGACCCGAAACGGGAGCTGCGTCACGACTCCATTCGGTACCGAAACGCGAAACTGGGAGGCATCAATGAAATTAAGAGCATCTTGGCTATCCGCCGTTGGCCTCGTGGCATTGGGCATCGTCGGATTCAGCACGTCGGGCCATGCCTTGGGGCTGCCCGATCCCTTCAATTACGACATGGGCCCGCTCGGCAACTGGGCCTTGTCGGGTGGTGTCAGCGGCATCGCCTCGATCTGGAACAACGACGCCACGAACAGCAACGCCGCCATCCCCCACACCAACAGTAGCACCCAGGCCGACATCACGGCCGACAACGCGATGGTCATCATCAACAAGACGGACGGTCAGCTGCAGTTCACGACCTGGCTCGGCCTGCCGCCGAACACGCCGGTCATGGGCTACACCTCGACCAACGTGTCGCCGAACCTGCACGGGCTGTGCGGCAAGACCGGCTCTGACACGTGCTTGAACGCCACCGGCCAGGCCTCGCCCTTGTTCAAGGGCTACTTCACCTACCAGCCGATCGAGTGGTTCAGCCTTCAGGCGGGCCGCCTGCCGTCGCCGGACGGCACCGAAGTGGGCGTCGACTGGTTCAACCCGACCGCGTTCGTCTCCGACCTCAACAACATGCAGACGACGGTCGGCGACGGCGGGCAGATCAACCTGATCACGCCCGGCGCCTGGGACAAGATCGCGTGGCTGCCGCACTACGGCTCGACCCTCACGATCCGTCTCGCCGACGGTTACAAGACCGGCCGGCCCAACGAGCTCGGCTTCACCGGCCTGTGGAACCTGACCTCGGACGGTAGCGACAACATCATCGGCTTCGGTCATACGCGCCTGCACACGGTGGGCTACGTCACGGGCGACAGCTCGACCGACGTGGGTCCGGTTGCGGGCTTCGGCACGGTCAACGCCAACCTGATCGGCTTCGGCGGCGCCTACGTGATCGGCAATTTCACGATCAGCCCCGAGATCGAGTACCAGTGGCTGCCGAAGGACTCGCTGAGCGGACCCAATGCGCCGCTCACGACCTACAGCAACACGGCGATGCAGGTGACGGTGACCTACCAGATCAACTCGCGTTGGTCGGTGGGGACCCAGGCACAGTACATCACCCAGCATGGCGATCGGGCCGATCCGAATGCCGACGCGTACGGCAACTTCCTCGGCCTGAACACGAGCGCTGCCGGCGGCGTTCCGGGGACCTTCGGTCCGGGCTCGGACATGTTCGGCATCCAGGTCAATCCGACCTGGCAGTTCCACAACTTCTTCGTCCGTCCCGCGATCGCCTATACGCACCTCGCGAACTTCTATAGCGGCGATGGCTACGGCAACACGGGCACCCAATCGGATCAGTGGGTCGGCCTGGTTGAGGTCGGCTTCCTGATCGGCCAGCGCGCCGACTGAGCGCTGGCGCTGGATATCGCCGGCGACGCCCCTCCGGGATTCCGGAGGGGCGGGCCGGGACGACGCTAAAGCCGATGCCGGGCGCGCGCACTCCGCGGGATCCGCGCGCGCCGCGGCGGCGCGGACAAGAATAAGTGACGGAATAGGGAGAGAGCCATGCAGAGATTCCTTCCCCTGATGGGCTTGCTCGCGTCGACCGCGCTCCTGGCGGTCCCGGCGCAGGCGGCCGAATACCATTTCGAGCGGGTCGCGACCATCAAGTTGCCGGGCCTCACGGGCCACGGCGACATCACGACCTACGATCCCATGGATCAGATGCTGTACGTCTCGATGCCCAATGACGGTCTGTGCGTCGTCGACACGCGTTCGCGCTCGGTCGTCAAATACATCCAGAACATCCCGTCGCCCAACGGCAGCAGCTTCGATGCCGACAACGTCTACGTCGCGGCCGGCGACGGGGCGGGGGCGGGCAAGATCAACGACGTCATCGTGATCAGCAAGGAGAGCTGGAAAGAGGTCGGCCGCGCCCAGACCGACGGCACCTCGCCCGACGGCCTGGTGGTCGAGCCCAAGTCCCACCTCCTCTACGTCGCGAGCGACGACAACAACAATCTCGAGGTCTACAAGACCGGGAAGAAGCTCGAGCGCAAGGCGGTATGGCCGCTCTATCCCGACAATCCGGTCGCCGGGCCCGACGTGTTCACCGTCGTGCCGTCCAAGAATTGGATCTTCCAGTCCGACGATTCCTGGGAGCTCAGGCTCAACATGACGACGGGCGCCATCGAGGCCAAGGTCGACACCCACGTCAAGCTGTTGAAGCACGGCGGCACCAAGGGCTCGATCTTCGACGCCAAGAACGACCGTCTGTGGGTCGGGACCACCAACAAGAATCCCGGCATCTTCGTGATCGATCCGAACACCATGTCGGTGATCAAGACGATCCCCGAGAAGGGCGGCGTCGACGTGGTCGCGTTCGATCCCGGCCTCGAGCTGGTCTACGCGTTCGAGGGGGGTGCGAAGGGCTTCGACGTGTACGACGCCAACACGATGAGCCATGTGGCGTTCGTCTCGACCGGCTCGGGCAATACCCATACCGGCGACGTCGATCCGGAGAGCCATCTCGTCTACGCCTACGAAGGCGACGCGGGCGCGGTCAGCGTCTGGAAGCCTGTCAGGTAACGCGGCGCCGCCCATCGCGCTAGCGGGGGGCGGCGGCGTGCCACGTCGATCGAGCCGCCGGGCCGGGTCCTCAAGGGTGAGGGCCGGTCCGGGCGGTCCCGGATAAAAGAACAAGAGTCAGGGAGGAAACCATGCGTGGAGTTCCACTTCTTGTGGGGTTGGCGGCGTCGGCCGCGCTGATGACGCTGCCGGCGCTCGCGGCGGAGTATCACTTCGAGCGGGTTGCCGTCATTCGCCTCGACGGCAATACGGGACACGGCGACATCACGACCTTCGATCCGTCGAACGGGATGCTCTACGTCTCGATGGCGAAGAACGGGCTCAACGTGGTCGATACGCACACCGACCGGGTCGTCAAATACATCGACGACGTGCCGTCCCCGAACGGCAGCGATTGGGACGCGAACCACGTCTACGTCGCCGCGGCCGACGGGCCGGGACCGCTGAACACGAACGCGATCGTCGTCATCGACAAGAAGACCTGGACCGAGGTCGGCCGGGTCGAGACGCAGGGCACGTCGCCCGATTGGATCCACGTCGATCGCAAGGACAACCTGATCTACGTCGACAGCGACGACGACAACTTCATGGAGGTCTATTCGACCGGCGACCATCCGCAGTTCAAGGCCAAGTGGCCGCTCTATCCGGACCGCCCCTCTACGGGGCCGGACGTCGCCATGGCGGTGCCGTCGCTGCACTCGATCTTCCAATCGGACGATTCGTACGTCGAGGTGGTCAACACGGCCACCGGCGCGATCGAGCGCCACATGGATACCGGCGTCACGCTCACCTCCAAGGGCGGCACCAAGGGCGAGATCTACGACGCGAAGAACCATCGCCTGTGGGTCGGCACGACCAATCCCAATCCCGGCATGTTCGTGCTCAATCCGGACACGCTGGCCGTGATCAAGAAGATTCCGGAGAAGGGCGGCGTCGACGTAGTCGCGTTCGATCCCGGCCTCGGGCTGGTCTACGCCTTCGAGGGCGGCGCCAAGGGCTTCGACGTCTACGACGCCAACACGATGGAGCACGTGGCGTTCGTTTCCACGGGGATCGGCCAGACCCACACGGGCGACGTCGATCCGGAGAGCCACCTGGTCTTTGCCTATTGCGGCAACGACCGCCAGGTCATGGTATTCAAGCCGACCAGGTGAGCCAGGCCTCAACTCGGGTAGGCCGGTTCGACCGTCACGGTCGGATCGGCCTCCCAACGCGGAGCGCTCCGTGGCGCTCAACGGCCGAGAGCTCGATCGGGATCGAAGGCCGCGACGTTTGCAGCAGGGGGGCCTCGTCGTCGGCGATGGCGAGGCGCATGGAAGGAATTGATGGTTGAGCTTTTGGGGCACGGAGCCGGCGATGCCGGGCTCGAGTCGAACGGGTGCGCGAGCGAGGAGAATTCCAGCGGCGAGCCACCAAACGCAGTCCTCCCGCATGCCCGCGCGAGCGGTGTCGAGACGCTCATGCCGGCATGCCCACTTCGCCGCTCCGACTTAACGTCGGGGCGGCGCCTTGTGGGGCGGACGCGCCCGCGGCCCCGTGCCTCCGAGGCGCGGGCCGTCCCGGGCGGGCGGGGCGATGGAATCGGCATGGCACGATCGGGTACAAGAAGGGGAAGCTTCGTCGTCGTAACGAACGGGGCGCGCGGGAGGAATGATGGCTGAGCGTTCGGGGATCGGCGCCGACGTCGGCGAACGCGCGTTCGTCGGGCGCACGCCGCGTCGCGTGCTTGCGTGCTGCAGGCGCACGGGCCCAAGGACGCGTTCCGCTCCCGCCTCGCGGCGCACGGCGCGCGTTGCGGCCGGCTACGGAGCGATGCGCCCATGAGCGCGTCCGGAACCCTCAAATGGGCCGCGCCGGCGACGGCGCTTGCCCTCCTCCTCGCGGGCTGCAGCAGCTACCATGCGTTGCCGCTGCCCGAGCGGCCCAACCTCACGTCGAGCCTCGCGGGGCTCAATCTCCAGCTTCCGCCCACGGCACCCGGCGCGGCACCGGTCACGCTCGACCCGAGCCGGCCGCTGACCCCCGACCAGGTCGGCCTGCTCGCGATCGCGAACGATCCGGACCTGGTCGCCGAGCGCGCCAAGATCGGCGTCGCCAAGGCCGATTGGCTGTCGGCGACCATCCTCCCCAACCCGTCGGTGAGTGCGGGCTACGCGTGGCTCTTGGGCGGGCCGGGCACGACCGATTCCTTCACGGCGTCGATCTCCCAGGACATCCGCTCGATCCTCACCTACCAGGACACGGTCGACGCCGCCAAATCGCGCTACCGCGCGGTCAATGCCGACCTGATGTGGCAGGAATGGCAGGCGGCGCAGAAGGCGCGTCTGCTCGCGGTCGACATTTACGACGACGACCGGACGATCGCGTTGCGCGAGCGCGAGCTCGGCTTTCTCTCGAAGGAGCTCAAGGAGGTTCATTCGGCGACCGAGGCGGGCAATCTCGATCTCACCGCCGAAGCGCCGCTGCGCGCGTCCGAAGCCTCGGCCGAGATCGATCTCGAGAGCGCCAAGCTCGCGCGCCTCAAGGATTGGCAGGACCTCGACGCGATCCTCGGGCTCCGGCCGGGTGCCCGCTTCGCGGTCGCGACCCCCGAGCCGATGGCGCTGCCAGACGATCTCGACCATGCCATCGCGACGCTCCCGGTGCGCCGGCCCGATCTCGTCGCCTTGCGGCTCGGCTATCAGGCGGCCGATACCGACGTGCGCGCCGCGATCCTCGGCCAGTTCCCGGCCTTCAGCCTCGGCTTCGGCGGCGGCTCCGACACCTCGTCGGTCTCCTCGGCCGGCCCGCTCTTCACCTTCGACCTCCCGATCTTCGACCGCAATCAGGGCAAGATCGCCTCGGCGCGCGCGACGCGCGTCGAGCTGCGCGCCGAATACCAGGCGCGCCTCGACGAGGCCGAGGGGACCGCGCGCAGCCTGATCGAGCGGCGCGCGGCGCTCGAGGCCGACCTCGCGCGCGCGCAGAAGGCCGCACGCGCCGCGGCCGACCTCTCGGACTCGGCCCAACGCGCCTACGCGGCCGGCAATCTCGGCCAGCGCGAGCTCACCGACTACCAGACTACGGCCCTCGACCGCGAGCTCGACGTCGCCGACGACGAGCGCACGCTCGAGGAGAGCTCGCTCGCCCTCTTCGTCGAGCTCGGCCTCGGGCTGCCCTCCGTCACGCTCGCCCTTCCGGATCAGGTGAAAGAGCCATGATGCGCACCCTCATTTTCGTTTTTGCGATTGCGGCGGCGCTCGGGCCGCTCGCCTACCCGGTGCCGAGCGCCCGGGCCGACGACAGCGACAACGCCAACGCGAGCGTCCTGGTCAAGCTCACGCCGCTCAAGAAGGGGACGCTGCCCAAGAACGTCACCGCATACGGCGAGATCGTGCCTTCCTCGACCGGCATCGAGAGCATCACCGCGCCGGTGACGCTGCGGGTCTCGAACGTGCTGGTGCGCGTCGGCGCGCAGATCGCGCGCGGCCAGCCGCTGGTCACCGTCTCCCCGAGCCCCGAGGTGCGCGCGGCCTACGATTCGGCGCGCCTCGCCCTCAACCTCGCGAACCAGCTCGCCGACCGCACGCGCGCCATGGTCAAGGCGCACCTCGCGACCGCGGCCGACCTCGCGCGCGACGAGAACGCGGCCGCGACCGCGCGCGCGAACCTCTCGGTCCTCGAGCAGGAGGGGGCGGCGGGGTCGACCACCTACAAGGCGCCGTTCGACGCCATCGTGATGAAGGTCGACGCGACGCTCGGCGCCGTGGTCGCGCAGGGCTCGCCGCTCGTCGAGCTGATCCGGCCCAACGAGCTGGTCTTGAGCGTGGGCGCCTTGCCGAGCCAAGCGGCCGACATCGCGGTGGGCGACAAGGTCGCAATCAACCGCCTCGGCAGCGACGCGAGCGTAACCGGGACCGTGCTCCAGCGCGGCTCGGTCATCAACGCCGACGACGGGCTGGTGCCGATCCTGATCAGCTTTCCGCCGAACAAGTTCCTCCTCGGCGACAAGGCGCGCGCGGTCATCACGACCGGCGAGGTGCCCGGCTACATCGTGCCCCACGAGGCGATCCTGGTGAACGACGACGGCGACACCTACATCGTCCAGGCGGTCAAGATGGTCGCGAAGAAGGTCGCGGTCCAGGTGCTCGACTCCGAGGACGACCAGGACCTGATCGAGGGCAAGCTCGACCTCGCGGCCCCCGTGGTGCTCGCCGGCAACCACCAGCTCGACAACGGGACGAAGATGCGCCTCGCCAACGACAAGGCGAAGGCGGACGACAAGGACGAGAAGGCCGACAAATGAAATTCGTCGACTGGGTCGAGCATCATCGCAGGTCGCTGCTGTTCGTTGCCTTCGCGCTCACGCTCGCGGGCCTTTACGCCGGCTACGTGCTGCCCGTGGGCCTGTTCCCGGTCACGAGCTTCCCGCGCATCCGCGTCGAGGTCGACGCGGGCAGCATGCCCGCGCACCAGATGCTGATCGACGTGACGGAGCCCCTGGAGCGGGTCGGGCGCGCCGTCGAGGGGGCGATCGACATCGAGTCCACGACCTCGCGCGGCTCGGCGGAAATCTTCATCGATTTCCCCTGGGGCTACGACATGAACAAGGCGCTCCTCAAGGTCGACGCGGCCTTCGGGCAGGAGCTCCCGGATCTCCCGGCGGGGACCGGCTACGAAGTGATCCAGATGAGCCCGAACGTGATCATGCCGTTCGTGTCCTACGCGCTCATCTCGAAGAGCGTGCCGTCGGCCCAGCTGCGCCAGCTCGCGCGGCGCGAGATCGCGCCCCTCCTCCTGGGCATCGAGGGCATCCGGCGCGTGGGCGTCCTGGGCGGCAAGACGCCCGAGGTCCAGGTCACGGTCGACCCCGAGAAGCTCGAGGCGTACGGGCTCACGGTGTCGGACATCGCCGACGCCATTTCCGCCACCAACAGCGTCCAGGCCGTGGGCCGCATCGAGGACAACGCGCTCCTCTATCTCGCGATCAGCAACAACGCGTTCGATTCGATCAAGGCCGTGCGCGACGTCGTGCTGCGCGCGGGCAAGGGACGCATCGTCCGGCTCGGCGACATCGCCAAGGTCGAGATGGGCTCGGAGCCGCAATGGCTCCTGGTCAACGACAACGGCCGGCCCGCGGTCACCTTCGACGTCTACCAGCAGGACAGCGCCGATTCCGTCTCGCTCGCCAAGGCGGTGAGCGCGCGCCTCGCCGACTTCATGAAGGCCCAGCCGAAGGCGATCGAGCTCTACAAATGGTACGACCAGACCCAGCTCGTGCGCTCGTCGATCGACGCGGTCGAGGAGGCGATCCTGATCGGCCTCGTGTTCGCGGCCCTCGTCATCCTCGGCATGCTGCGCAATTGGCGCGCGACCCTGGTCGCGATGATGATCGTGCCGATGTCGGTGCTGGTGACCGTGCTGCTGCTCTCGGTCCTGGGCATGACCTTCAACATCATGACCCTCGGCGGCATCGCGGCCGCGATCGGCCTCCTGATCGACGACGCGATCGTCATGATCGAGCACATCGCGCGGCGCGCCGGCATTCCGGGCCTGCACGAGCCCGAGCGCGCGGTGCTGCGCGCGGCGCAGGAGTTCCTGCCGCCGCTCACCGGCTCGAGCCTGGCGACGATCATCATCTTCGCGCCGCTCGCGTTCCTTTCGGGCATCACGGGTGCCTTCTTCAAGTTCCTCTCGCTCACCATGGCGTCGTCGCTGATCATCTCCTACGCGCTCACGGCGCTCGTGGTGCCGCTGCTCGCGCACCGCATCATCGACTTCTCCAAATGGCACGATCCGGCGCACGGGCGCGAGACCTGGACGCGGCGCGTCCACGGGAAGGCGCTCCGCACCCTGTTCGCGAAGCCCTGGATCATCGGCGCCGGCGTCGCGGCCCTGATCGCGATCGGCTATGTGGGCTACGCGAACGTCGGCACCGGCTTCCTCCCGAAGATGGACGAGGGCGGCTTCGTGCTCGACTACCAGACCGACCCCGGCACCTCGCTCGCCGAGACCAACCGCGAGCTCGAGGAGGTCGAGGCGATCCTCAAGGCCAATCCCTACGTCTATACCTATTCGCGCCGGACCGGGGCCGGGCTCGGCGGCGACCTCAACGAAACCTACCAGGGCGACTTCTTCGTGCGCCTGGTCGATCCCTCGAAGCGGCCGCCGATCTGGGACGTGATGGACGACATCACCAACAACGTCACCAACAACGTTCCCGGCGTCGACTTCGATACGCACCAGCTCCTGAACGACATGATCGGCGACATGGTCGGCCGGCGCCAGCCGGTGGTGATCAAGCTGAGCGCCAAGAATCCGGAGGTGCTCGACGACGTCGCGAACAACGTGGCGGACGCGATCTCGAAGGTGCCGGGCATCGAGCCGGCCTCGGTCGACCCGGGCATCGTGCCCGCGGGCGACGCGCTCGACATCCACGTCCATCCGGCGGCCGCCGCCATGATGGGCGTCACCCCCGCCGAGGTGCGTACCCAGCTCGACCGCTATCTCCACGGCGAGGTGGTGACGACCTATCTCGGTCAGGGCGAGAACGTGGGCGTGCGCCTGTGGCTCGACCCGCCGCACGAGAAGATCCGCCGTGACGAGATCGCGAAGCTGCCGATCCGCTCGTCGGACGGGCGCGTGTTCGCGCTCGGCACGGTCGCCGACGTGAAGTTCATCGCCGGCCAGCCCGAGCTCACGCGCGACAACCTTCAGCGCGTCGTCGCGGTCACCGGCGTCATCGGCGGCGGCCACGATCTCGGCTCGACCATCGCGGCGGTGAAGGCGAAGCTCGATCAGCCCGGCCTCATTCCGGCCGGCGTGCGGTACGAGATCGGCGGCGAGTACAAGCAACAGCAGATGGCGGTCGAGGGCATGATCAAGGTGTTCGCGGCCGCCGTGGTGGCGGAGATCGTGCTGCTGCTGTTCCTCTACGAGCGCTTCTCGATCCCGATCGTCATCATCCTGAGCTCGCTGATCTCGACCGGCGCGGTGTTCGTGGGCCTCTGGGCGACCGGGGTCGAGCTCAACATCACCGCGATGATGGGCATGGTGATGATCGTCGGCATCGCGACCGAGATGGCGGTGTTCCTGGTATCGGAATATCAGGCGCTCGCGAAGTCCATGCCGCCGCGCCAGGCGCTCTACGAGGCGGCCCTCAACCGCTTGCGCCCGATCGTCATGAGCACGCTCGCGATGATCCTGGCGCTGGTGCCGCTGGGGGCCGCGATCAGCGGCTCGGGCGACCAGATGCTGCAGCCGCTCGCGATCGCGATCATCGCGGGCATGATCGTGCAATTGCCGCTCGTTTTGCTCGCGATGCCGGTGGTGCTCGGGCTCCTGGTGCGCGATGGCTCGGATAGCGCGCAAGCGTCGTGACGCGGGGAAGGATGGAAGGAGCGCGCGCCGAGAGGCCGAGGATGGGCACCATGGAGCTGGGTGAGGTCAAGGACATGCCCGCCGGCCGGTTCGTCCCGACCGCGCGCAATCACGCGGTCTTCGTGCCCAACGCGCTGCCGCCGCCCAACCTGAGGCTCGCGACGCTTTCGGCGCCGCTCGAGCGCGCGACGCTCGCGCTCGGCGAGCTCAATGGCGCGAGCGGCGGCGAGGCCGGCCGCGCGGCACTGACGCGCGCCTTCGCGCGCATCGAGGCGATCGCGTCCTGCCGGCTCGACGGCGTGCTCGCGTCGCTCCCCGACCTTCTCGCCCTGGAGATCGCGCCCGAGTCCGAGCGTGTGCGTCCCGACACGCGCGCGGTGGCCAACTACGCCCACGCGCTCGCCTACGGCATCGAGCAACTGCGCCACGCGCCCTTCTCGAAGCGCCTCTTTTGCGACATCCACCGCATGCTCACCGAGCGCGTCGGCCAAGAAGGCGGCGCCGCGTTCCCGATCGCGCGTCGGCGGCGCCTCTCGAGCCGCATCCGCTCGAGCCTGGTGCGTAATCTCCGCCCGGCCGGGGCGCCGACCGCGGTCGCGATCGACGCGCTGGGCGAGCTCGAGGATTTCATCGCGCGCGCGGACGGCGAGCTGCCGGGGCTCGTCAAGGCGGCGCTGGTCCATTACCAGCTGCTCGCGATCGGCGCGTTCCCGCCGGCCAACGGACGCATCGCGCGCCTCGCGGTGCCGCTCATGCTGTACGAGCGCCATATGATGGCGACGCCGCTGCTTTATCTCAGCGCGTATTTCGAGCGCCATCATCGCGACTACGGGACTTTGCTCGCCGAGGTGAGCCGGGCGGGCGCGTGGGACGCGTGGATCGGCTTCTTCCTCGCGGGCGTGGAGGCGACGGCGCGCCATGCGGTCGCCAAGGCGCGCGCGATCGAGGCGTTGCGCGTCCATTACGTGGGACGCGTGCGCGCCGCGCGCACCTCGCCGCGCCTCGACGTTCTGCTCGAGGGGCTCTTCGCGGTGCCGGCCGTGACCATCCCCCACGCGATGCGGACGTGCGGCCTCTCCTACAACGCCGCCAAGAGCAACATCCGGAAGCTGGTCGACCTCAAAATCCTGACGCCCGACGTGGGCGAGCGGCGCACCCAGCATTTCTTCGCGCGCGAGATCATGCATCTCTCCGGGCCGCCGGCGCTCTGACGCATCCGCCCCGCGCTCGAGCGAATGAGAACGCTTCGCGCGCAGGCCCGAATGCGCAAGCCGTCGCGCATCTCTCGTCAATTCGGCCACACGAATTCGTGACCGCGTGATCGTCTTGTCGCGGTCCGCGCCCGCACCAAGTGTAGCCCGCACCAAATGTAGAGCGTCGGGCCGACCGCGATCGGCCCGATTTCCATGTCTGCGCGACGTCTTGAAAATGCGAGGCGCTTGCAGATTGGCGTTTCAAGCCGTCGAGGTCGAGGAGTGTCGGACGAATGAATGCACGGGACGAATACGGCGCGGTCGCGAAGAGCTTTCACTGGTTCGTCCTCGCGCTGCTCTTGATCCAATACGCGCTCGGCTGGCTCATGCCGCACATAAGGCCGGGAGCGCCGCCCGAGACGCTCGCGAGCCTGCATCTGAGCTTCGGCCTCCTCATCGGCGCGGTCATGCTCGTGCGGCTCGGATGGCGTCTCGTGAACGGCGTGCCGCCGGCCGAGGCGAGCCTGCCGCCATGGCAGCGGCGGGCCGCCGAGGCGCTTCACGGCGTGCTCTATCTATTGATCTTCGCGGTCGTGCTCACGGGCTGGAGCAATGCGAGCGTGCGCGGCTGGCAGCCGAGCCTGTTCGGGTTGGCTCCGCTGCCGGCGCTGTTCGCCAAGGGCTCGGCGACCGGCCGCGCCATCGGGCATTGGCATTCGACGCTGATCTGGGTGCTGCTGGCGGCCGTCGGCCTCCATGTCGCGGCGGCGCTCGCCCACGCCCTGGTCTGGCGCGACCGCGTCATGCAACGCATGCTGCCGAGGAAGCGTGCCGCCCAGGCTCGTTGATCGCCCGGCGCATGGGTTCGGC
>DATJLQ010000091.1:0-7255 GCA_035509415.1 Alphaproteobacteria bacterium | reverse complement strand
ACGCCCGTGCTCTCCTTCGGCACCGCGGGCTGCAACCTCGCCTGCCGCTTCTGCCAGAACTGGGACATCTCGAAATCGCGCGACATGGACCGGCTCATGGACCAGGCGTCGCCCGACGCGATCGCGCGCGCGGCGGAGGCGCTCGGCTGCCGCTCGGTCGCCTTCACCTACAACGATCCGGTGATCTTCCACGAATACGCGATCGACGTGGCCGACGCGTGCCGCGCGCGCGGCATCAAATCGGTCGCGGTCACGGCGGGCTATGTGTGCGCGGCCCCGCGCGCCGAGTTCTATCGCCACATGGACGCGGCCAATGTGGACCTCAAGGCGTTCAGCGAGGATTTCTACAGGCGCGTCTGCTCGGGCGGGCTCGCCGAGGTGCTCGAGACGCTGGTCTATCTCAAGCGCGAGACGGACGTCTGGGTCGAGATCACCAACCTCATGATCCCGGGCGAGAACGACGATCCCAAGGAGACCGAGGCCCTGTGCCGCTGGATCGCGGACACGCTCGGGCCCGACGTGCCGCTCCATTTCACCGCGTTCCATCCCGATTGGAAGATGACCGACCGGCCCGCAACGCCCCAGGCGACGCTCACGCGCGCGCGCGAGATCGCCAAGGCCAACGGCCTTCATCACGTCTATACCGGGAACGTGCATGACGCGCGCGGCCAGAGCACCTATTGCAGCGGCTGCGGCGCGCTCTTGATCGAGCGCGATTGGTATCGCTTGGGCACGTGGAACCTCGACGCCGAGGGAAAATGCCGCAGCTGCGCGACGCCGTGCCCGGGCCGCTTCGAGGCCGCGCCCGGAAGCTGGGGCCCGAAGCGCCAGCCCGTGCGCCTCGCGGCCTTCGCCTGAGCGCGCCATGTGCGGACGCTATTCGCTCACCACCACGGTCGAGGAGATGCGGCGCCTCCTCGGCATCATCGGCCCGCTGCCCAATCTTCCGCCGCGCTACAACATCGCCCCCACCCAGAGCGTGCCCGTGGTGCGCCTCGACGGGTCGGGGGCGCGTTCGCTCGCGCAGCTGCGTTGGGGGCTGGTGCCGTCTTGGGCAAAGGATACCGAGATCGGTGCCAAGCTCATCAATGCGCGCGGCGAGAGCGTCGCCGACAAGCCCTCGTTCCGCGACGCGTTCAAGAAGCGCCGCTGCCTCGTGCCCGCCGACGGATTCTACGAATGGCAGCAGCGCCCGGGCGGGAAGCTTCCCTACCGCGTCGGCCTCAAGGGCGGCGCGCCCGAGGCGATGCCGCTCTTCGCCTTCGCCGGCCTCTGGGAGCGTTGGGACAAGGCGGTGGACGGAAAACCGGTCGAGAGCTGCACCATCGTCACGACCGACGCGAATGCGCTACTGCGCCCGATCCATGCGCGCATGCCGGTCATCCTGGCACCTGAGGATTATGCGCGTTGGCTCTCCCCCGAGACGCCGCGCGCCGAGGCCGAAGCGCTCCTCAGGCCCTATCCCGCCGACGCCATGATCGCCTACCCGGTCTCGACGCGCGTGAATTCGGTGCGCAACGACGATGCGGGCTGCATCGCGCCGGCCGCGCCCGCGCCGGCCGAAAGCGCACAGGCGCAGCCGGCCAAACGCGGAAACGCGAAGACGAAGGACGCCGACAAGGCGCGCGAGCCGCGCCTCCTCTGACGTTGGCCCATGCGCTTGCCCCCATGAGCTTGTCTCTATTTCACCTTGTCCGGCCTCACCTTGTCCGGCGCGGGAAGCGCCCATAAATCAGTCGTTTGGCGCCGGGCCCCGCTTGGGGCATGATGGCGCCGGACGGGCGGCTCCGGCTCGTATCAAGAGTGTCGGGAGCCGGGCCGGCAGGGCCGATCAGCGCTGGGCGCGTGGGCAAATCGCCGATGGCGAGCACGAACACCGAGAAAGTCATCAGCCTCGACTCGCGGCGCGGCGGCCTGTTCAGCGAGCGCGCGCCGCGCATCGAGCCGTCCAAGGACGCGGCCGAGTGGTGGCGCCGCGTCGAGGCGCGCGGTGCCGCGTTCCTGCTCCATTTCCTCATTCTGCTGCTGCTCATCCTGGGCGCCACCTGGCACGAGCCCGCGCCGCCGCCGCCACCCATCCCGGTCGAGGTGGTGATGACGCCGCCGCCCACGCCCAAGGCGCGGCCGATCCAGGCGCCGAAGCCGCCGCCGCCCGCGGCCAAGCCCGCGCCCGCGCCGATGAATCTGGAATCGGGCGGCAATCCCGATCTCCTCGCCGGCCGTCCGGCCGAGAAGGCAGCGCCGAAACAAGGTGGCGAGATCGCCAAACCCGTGCCGCCCAACGTGGCGCCGCGCGCGGCCGAGATCCAGAGCCCGAAGCTCGCGGCGGTCACCAAGGACGTGCCGGAGCCGAAGCCCGCGCAGCCGGCGCCGCAGTCCCAATACCAGACGCCGTTCCTGGTGCGGAATGCCGAGCAGAAGGCGCCGCAGCAACAGGCGTCGCTGCCCCAGCGGCAAGGGACGCCGATCCTCTCCTATCCGCCGGGTGCGCCGGATTCGAGCG
This sequence comes from Alphaproteobacteria bacterium, assembly GCA_035509415.1. Taxonomy (GTDB): domain Bacteria; phylum Pseudomonadota; class Alphaproteobacteria; order JACZXZ01; family JACZXZ01; genus DATJLQ01. Next base: position 4,752 of record DATJLQ010000091.1, on the reverse strand, counting down.
CGGCGTCGGCTCCCGATTTCGACCAAAGCGGACGCGTCGGCGAGGGTGGCGGCAACCGCTACCTCAACGCCATGCGCGACCTGATCCTAAGCAACCTCATCTATCCCGCGGCGGCCCAAGGCGCCACCGGCGTTGCGCGTTACGTGATGCTGGTGTCGCGCGGCGGCTATTTGATCGCGCTCCATCTCGTCGATTCCTCGGGCTCGACGGCGCTCGACCGCGCGGGCACCGACGCGATCCAGAACAGCGCGCCGTTCCAGCCGCTGCCCCAGGACGTGCCGGGGAATCAGGTCGCGATCAGGGTGCAGCTTTATATCGGGCCGAAATAGCGACCGCGGCCGCGCGCGGCGCGGCGCAAAGATCTTCGATCTCGGGTCTGGAAGATTGGCGGCGGCGGGAATGGTGGGCGCTCCAGGGATTGAACCTGGGACCTCTCCCGTGTGAAGGGAACGCTCTCCCGCTGAGCTAAGCGCCCGCCCCTGATGGGCTTCGAGGCATATAAGAGCGCTGTCAGCGGACTGTCAAGGAAGCGGTTTCCGCGCGGCGAGGCGCTTCAATGCCGCGGGCAAGCGGTCGAAACGCTCGATCAGGAGATCGGCGCCGAGATCGGCCGGCGGCCCACCCGCATAGCCGTAGGCGACGGCGATCGCGACCACGCCCGCCCCATGGGCCATGTCGACGTCGTGGCGATTGTCGCCCACCATCGCCGCCTCGCGCGGTCCGACGCCGAGGGCCGCGAGCACGGCGCGCAAATGGGCGGGATCCGGCTTATGGGACGCGACCTCGTCGGATGAGAGGGTCGCCGCGAAGAAATGCGCGAGCCCGAGATGCGCGAGCACGGCCTCTGTCGCGATCGCGGGCTTGTTGGTGCAAAGACCGAGGCGGAAGCCCGCGCGCGCGAGCCGCTCGAGGGTCGCGACCACGCCCGGATAGGGCCGCGTCAGCATCGCCGCACCGCGACCTTGGTAGAAGTCGATGAAACGCGCGTAGCGCTTCGCGAGCGCCTTCCCCTCGAGCGAGACGCCATGCGCCCGGTAGCCGCGGGCGACCAGCGTCTCGGCGCCGTCGCCGATCATGGCGCGCACGGACGCGAGGGAAACCGGCTTCAGGTCCGATTCCGCGAGGGTGCGGTTCAAGGCCGTACGGATGTCGGGCGCGCTGTCGACCAACGTGCCGTCGAGGTCGAAGACGAGGGCCCGGAACGGCGCCCCCGACTCAGGGCCCGAGAGGCCCCGGAAGCGGGGCCCGGAGCCTTGTTTCGGCTTGGCGCGGGAGCTTCGGGAAGGGCGGAGTTTCGCCATTAGGGCCCTACAATCGTTTACAAATCTTGACTTGGCGCCGAGCGGGCCTCTATGTCACGTTCGCCTCGTCCGTCCCCGGGACGAGGGGCCTTCGCCGTCCGCGGAACGCCGCCCGGCAAATCCCGCGCCGGTCCGGGGCCGAGCCGGCCGGGTCCGAGCGGGTTCGGGGCCGCGTTGTGCAACCCTTAACGTGCCTGTTGGGAGCGCGATGACCAAGGCCAATCTCGCCGTTGTGGTTCTTGCCGCGGGCAAGGGCAAGCGCATGGCGTCCGACGTTCCGAAGGTACTGCACCCGCTCGCGGGCCGGCCCATGGTGGGCTATGTGCTCGCGGCGGTCGACCAGCTGCGTCCGCGCCGCTCGGTGGTGGTGATCGGCCCCAACATGGACGAGCTCGCGGCCGCGGTGGCGCCTCACGCGACCGCGGTCCAGAAGGAGGCGCACGGCACCGCCCACGCCGTGCTCGCCGCGCGCAAGATGCTCGAGGATTTCACCGGCGACGTGCTCGTGCTCTACGGCGACACGCCCATGATCGGCGTCGAGACGCTCAACCTCCTCATCGAGCGGCGCCACAGGAAGCCGCAGCCCGCGATCGTGGTACTCGGCTTCCAGACGCCGGAGCCCGGCGAATACGGGCGCCTGGTGACGACCGGCGCCGACGAGCTCGAGGCGATCGTCGAGTACCAGGACGCGACCATCACCCAACGCGCGATCAATCTGTGCAATTCGGGTGTCATGGCGATCGACGGGCGGCAGCTCTGGCCGCTCATCGACCGGGTCGGCAACCGCAACGCCAAGGGCGAATATTACTTGACCGACATCGTCGGCCTCGCGCGGCGCCAGGGCCTCCAATGCGCCTACGTGAAGGCGCGCGCGGACGAGCTCCTCGGCATCAACTCGCGCGCCGAGCTCGCCGCCGCCGAGGCCGCGATGCAACGGCAGCTGCGTGCGCGCGCGATGGCGGGAGGTGCCACGCTGATCGCGCCCGAGACCGTTTGGCTCGCCCACGACACGCGCCTCGGTCGCGACGTGACCATCGGCCCCAACGTCTATTTCGGCCCCGGCGTCGAGATCCAGGACCGGGTCGAGATCAGGGGCTTCTGCCACATCGAGGGGGCGCGCATCGGCGAGCGCGCGATCGTCGGCCCCTTCGCGCGTCTCCGGCCGGGAGCGGACATCGGCCGCGGCGCCCATATCGGCAATTTCGTCGAGGTCAAGAACGCGACCGTCGAGGAAGGGGCGAAGGCGAACCACCTCACTTATTTGGGCGACGCCTGGGTGGGGGCGGGCGCCAACATCGGCGCCGGCACCATCACCTGCAACTATGACGGCTTCGACAAGCACGCGACCGAAATCGGCAAGGGCGCCTTCATCGGCTCGAACACGGCGTTGGTCGCTCCGGTCAAGGTGGGCGACGGCGCCATCGTGGGGGCCGGCAGCGTGATCACGCGCGACGTTTCGCCCGATGCGCTGGCGCTCGAGCGCGCGCGCCAGGGCGAAGTGCCCGGCTGGGCCGCCGAGTTCCGCGCTCAGAAGCGCGCGGCCAAGGCGGCGCGCAAAGCGCCGGTCGGGAAGCCCCCGGCCGCGAAGCCCCCGGTCGCGAAACCCAGGGCCAAGGCGGGCGTCGAGGATTGATGTCCAGTCCGCTCAGATCGACGCAGGCATTTCAACCGTCGCCCCCCACCCTACCCTCCCCCTCGAGGGGGGAGGGTTGCGCAGGGTTGGCGAGGCGCAGCCGAGCCCTACCCGAAGCTGGGTGGGGGTGCGCTTCAGGACGATAGGTTCAGGCGTCAAGCGCGCGAAATTGGGAACGTCGGATTCATGTGCGGCATCATCGGCATTCTCGGCAAAAGCGAAGCGGCGCCGCGGCTCGTGGCGGCCCTGAAGCGCCTCGAATATCGCGGCTACGATTCGGCCGGCATCGCGACGTTGCGCAACGGCACCATCGAGCGTCGCCGCGCCGAGGGAAAGCTCGCGAACCTCGCCTCGCTCCTCGAGAAGAGCCCGATCCAAGGAACCACCGGCATCGGCCATACCCGTTGGGCGACCCATGGGGCGCCGACCGAGAACAACGCCCATCCGATCGCGACCGACAAGGTCGCCGTCGTGCATAACGGCATCATCGAGAATTTCCAGGAGCTGCGCGACGAGCTCTCGAAGGGCGGGCGCAACTTCTCGACCGACACCGACACCGAGGCGGTCGCACATTTGCTCACCCACTATCTCGACGAAGGGCTTTCGCCCCAGGAGGCGATGGCGAAGGCGATGCCGCGTCTCCACGGCGCCTTCGCGCTCGCGGTCGCGTTCGCGGGCCGGCCCGATCTCCTGATCGGCGCGCGTCGCGGGGCGCCGCTCGCGGTCGGCTACGGGGTGGGCGAGATGTTCGTCGCCTCCGACGCGCTCGCCATGGCGCCGCTCACCAACCGCATCGCCTATCCCGAGGACGGCGACTGGGTGGCGCTTTCGCCCGACGGCGCCGCGATCCACGACGAATTGGGAAGGCGCGTCAATCGCCCGGTGCTCGAGACCCAGCTCACGGGCGAGATCGCGGGCAAGGGCAATTACCGGCATTTCATGCTGAAGGAGATCTACGAGCAGCCCCAGGTGCTGGGCGACACGCTCCGCGCGTTGGTCAATCCCGCGACCATCGAGGTGAGCCTCCCCGACCTGCCGGTCGACTTCGCGACGGTGAGCCGGCTATCCATCTCCGCCTGCGGCACGGCGTTCTACGCGGGCCTAGTCGCGAAATACTGGTTCGAGCAATTGGCGCGCCTCCCTTGCGAGGCGGACGTCGCGTCCGAATTCCGTTATCGCGAGGCGCCCATGGCGAAGGGTGGGGCCGCGCTCTTCGTCTCCCAATCGGGCGAGACGGCGGACACCATGGCGGCGCTCAAATACGCGCGCGGGCAGGGCCAGAAGATCCTCTCGGTCGTCAACGTGCCCGAGAGCTCGATCGCGCGCGCGTCGGACGGCGTGCTCCAGACCGTGGCAGGGCCCGAGATCGGCGTCGCCTCCACCAAGGCCTTCACGACCCAGCTCATGGTGCTCGCGTGCCTGGCCGTCGCGGCGGCGCGCGCGCGGAGGGCCATCGACGCGAAACGCGAGCGCGCGCTGGTCAACGCGCTCATGGAAGTGCCGGCGCGCGCGGCCGAGGTGCTCAATCACGACGACCGGCTCCAGGCCTTGGCGCGCGAGATCGCGCAGGCGCGCGACGTGCTCTATCTCGGGCGCGGCACGGGCTTTCCGATCGCCCTCGAGGGGGCCTTGAAGCTCAAGGAGATTTCCTACATCCACGCCGAGGGCTACGCCGCCGGCGAGATGAAGCACGGGCCGATCGCGCTCATCGACGACGGCGTGCCGATCATCGTCATCGCGCCCTCGGACGCCCTCTTCGAGAAGACCGCGAGCAACATGCAGGAGGCGATCGCGCGGCGCGGCAAGGTGATCTTCCTT
>DATJLQ010000090.1:0-56720 GCA_035509415.1 Alphaproteobacteria bacterium | reverse complement strand
GGGCCGGCCGCGCGCCCTTGCCGATCCCCCTGGCGCGCCGACCCGCCTGGAGCGCGCGCACTCGCCTAAAGCACGCGCCCGCCTAGAGAACGCGATTATACTTGAAATTGTCCGCGTAGGTCTTGGGCTTGATCTTGCGCGCGTTGGGCTCGACCAGCGTGTAGTCGAGACCGTGCCGCTCGGCATATTGCACCGCCTCGGCCTCGCTCGCGAATCTCAAATGCACCTGCCGATTCGTGTCGGCCGACGAGACCCAGCCCATGAGCGGGTCGTGCCATTCGCGCCCGGGCTCGTACTCGAGCACCCACTGGCGCGTGTTGCCCCAGCCCGACTGCATCGCGGTCTTGGCCGGCCGGTAGATGCGCACCTTCGCCATGGTTCTTCCCCGAAGCTTCGCCCGATCGCCGAATCGTGGTTGCGGCAGGGCCCAAGCTATACGGCACGGGCGGCCGTTCTTCAAGGGTTCGCCTCGGCTTGCGGCCCTCAAGCGCGCACGGCCGCCGGACGCGGCCCGCGATTGACCAAATAGATGCCGCAGCCGACCAGAACCAGCGCCAGGAGCAGCGACAGGGTCACCTTCTCGCCCAGCATCGTCGCTCCGGCGATGACGCCGAACAGCGGGGTCAGGAACGTGAAGGCCGAGAGGACCGAGGCGGGATAGAGCGTGATGAGCCAGAACCAGGCGAGATAGGTGATCGCCGCGACCCAGACAGTCTGGTAGAGGAACGCGGTCACCACGGCGGGCGTGAGGGTGCCGAGGCCCGGCTCGCCCACGAGCGGCGCGAGCGGGAGGAAGATGAGCGCCGAGCCCGCGAGCTGGTAGAACAGCACCTTGACCGGGCTCACGGTCGAGAGCCGGCTCGCCTTGATGATTACCGTATCGGCCGCCCACAGGATGGCGGCGATGAGCAGCATGCCGTCGCCCAGCATTTCGGTGCGCGACGGAAGATGGAACGCGTCGCCGAACGCGAAGGCGACGCCCAGGAACGCCGCCACCAGCCCCAAGGCCTTGACCGCATTCAGCCGCTCGCCCGGGATGAACCAATGGGCGCCGAGAGCGACAAAGAACGGCGCGCTGTAGAGGAACACCACGCCGTGGGACGCGGTCGTGTAATGGAGCCCCTGGAAGATCAGCACGAACTCGCTGCCGAAGATCGCCGCGATGAGCGCGCCGAGGCCGAGCGTGCCGTCGCGCCGGAACAGCGGCACGCCACGCGCGAGCGCCCAGAGCCAGACCAGAAGTGCCGCGATCAGCGAGCGCATCCCGACCTGGAGCACCGGCGGAATGCCCTCGTTCGCGATCTTGACCGCGACCTGCTGCACGCCCCAGCTCGCGCACAGCACCACGAGCATCGCGGCGGCGAAGGGATCGAGGCGGGTCTTGCGCGAGGCGAGGATCACGGTTGCCCTTCGGGTCCGCTCGGGGACCGCAGCGCGTAGCACGGATCGGCGACCGAAGCCAAGCCGACCGCGGCCGAAGCCTTGCCCCGTCCTACTCCTATCGGGTTGCCGCCAGCGCCTTGAGCCACGCGAGCACCGGCTCGACCGCCGCGTCCGGCGTCTCGATATGGTTCGTGGGCACGACGATGAATTTATTCAGCGGGTTCGCGGGCACCTTGTCGTAGGCGTATTCGGGCTCGTTGCGCTGGGTCGGGTCCTTCCCGCCCTTGACCCACAAGAGCGGCACCTTGATCTGGGCCGCATTGTCGGCGAGGCCGGAGACCGCACCGGGCCCGTAGAAACTCAGATAGATGCGCGGGGTCGTGTCGAGCGTCACCTTGTAAGCGCCTTGGGGGCCGGTGTTGGTGTCCAAGAACTCGGTCGTCTCGTCGCCCTTGCCTTGCGCCATGAGGGCCTGGGCATGCGCGACGACCGCGGCGACCTCCGGGTTGCGCGCCTTGTTGTGCGGGTCGTCCGCCGGATTGAAGCCGATCGCGCCGAGCAGCTCGGGGTGTGTGGCGGCATAACGCAGGGTCGCGTTGCCGCCCAGGCTCAAACCCGAAACCACGATCGCGACGGCGCCCTCCGACTTGAGCGTTGCGATCGCGCTGTCGACCTCGGCCACGCAATCGGGATAGGGCTTGTCATACCGGCGATAGCGCGACCAGCACATTTCCGGCGTCGCGACCAGATATCCCGCATGGCGCAACGCAAAGACGATCCGGCCGCCGGGGGCGTTGGGCCCGCCGAGAGGGGTGCCGAGCTTGCCGTGCATCATCACGATGCCGATTTTGTCGGGCGCCAATTCCGCGCGCGCCGACGGAAGGGCGCCCAAAAGCACGACGACGAGCGCCGCCGCCGCGATCCATCTCGCAAACTTCACGATCATCGTCACCTCCCGAGGAAATCGCACTTTTCCCGAGTGCGTGGGTCGCGGACCGGGTCGCGGCGGCGAAGGGATCGAGGCGGGTCTTGCGCGAGGCGAGGGTCACGGTTGCCCTTCGGGTCCGCTCGGGACCGCAGCGCGTAGCACGGACCGGGGACGCGGGGAAAGGCCCGGGACGCAAGGCCGCGGCGGCGCGCCCTATCCCGCGATCAGGTAGACGGCGAGGATGACGAAGCCGCCGATGGCGAGGCTCGCATGGATCGCGACCAGCACGCCCCAAACCCGCCGCCGAAGGAGATGGATCGCGAGCATCGTCCCGCCGATCGCGGCCGCGAGCGCGATCATCACGGCGGCGATCGCGCCGAAATCGGCGCTGCCCGTGGCCGTCCCGCGCGTGGCCCCCTGGATCGCCAGCACGAGGCAGCCCAATCCGCCGAGCGCCATCGCGCCATGGAGTGCTGCGAGCGCGCGCGACGGCGCGGCACCGCTTCCCTCGCGTAAATACGAGAGCGCGAGCACGGCGCCAAGCAGGAGCGCAACTCCGAGGACGATGAAGGCGGCGATCAGCACGATGGCGAAAACCGATGGTCGGGGCGGCAGGATTCGAACCTGCGGCCTCCTGCTCCCAAAGCAGTAGGCATTCACTTTCTCGCCGTTTCAGGAAGTTTCAATTCATCCTCTACCTGCCACGTAATCCCTTGAAAACTCGTACAATAGCTATATCATCTCGTTTCAGGGACTATCACGCAATTCCGGCACCATCTGTTGCCCCGGTGTTGCCCCGGACGCGTCGTCGGCCCCCGAGCGAGGCAAAATGGACCACAAGGTTATCACCGATCGCACGCTGAAGGCGCTCAAACCGGCGCTGGCGGGCAAGCGCTTCTACGTCTGGGATGCCCTCGTGCCCAGCTTCGGTGTCCGGGTGACCGACCGGGGCCGGATCACGTTCATGGTGATGCGGCGCGTGCGGGGACGGCTACTGCGGCGCTTCCTTGGCACCTACCCCGCTATCGGGCTCGAGGCGGCCAGGCGCGAGGCGCGACGGGCGATCGAGAACATGCAGCGCGGCATCGATCCGAAGGAAGAGTCGGAGCGAGGTCTCCGCGATGCGGCGGTGCAGCGCAAGAACACCTTCGCCGCGATCGCCGCCGACTATCTCGCCGAATGGGTCAAGGACCTGCGGAGCGGCGCCGACGTGAGGTCCAACTTCGCGCGCGAGCTGCTACCCCGATTTGGCGCCCGGCCGATCACCGACATCACGCGTCGGGAGATCGTCGAATTCGTGCGCGAGGTCAACAAACGCGGCACGCCCTACGCGGCCCGGCATTTGCTCAAGAACATCCGGGGGCTCTACAACTGGGCAATCGCCCAGGAGATTTACGGCATCGAATCGTCGCCGTGCGACCGGATCAAGATAGACGCCCTGGTCGGTCCCGAAGAGGAACGCGACCGCACCCTCACCCATGAGGAAATCCGGCGCCTGTGGAAGGCGACGGAGCGCGTCGGATACCCCTTTGGCACGATGACGCGGCTTCTCCTGCTCACCGGCCAGCGGCTTTCCGAGGTCGCCGAGGCGTCCTGGCGCGAGTTCGATCTCGAGCGCGCGCTCTGGACCATTCCGGCTGAGCGCATGAAGGCCGATGCCGCACACTTGGTGCCGATCCCGCCCGAGGCCTTGGCGTTGCTTCAGTCCTTGCCCCGCTGGTCGGAGGGCGATTTTCTTCTCTCGACGACGGGCGGTGCGCGGCCATGCTCGGCATTCAGCCGAGCCAAGGACATTCTGGACCGGTGCATCACGGAGGACCTTCTGGCCGAGCTGCCGGAACCGCGCGCGCCCACGATCACGTTGGCGGGGAGTTCAAGAAAGGTCGGGAAGCAAATCCAACTGTCAAGTCGAGGCCATGCGCCTTTCGCCGCGGCCACCGCGGGGCAGATCCTGGCGGTTCGACATAAAGATCGATGGGGCTACATCCGCCTGACTGAAGTTGGCGCCCCCGACAAGGCGACGGGGCGGATCGTGGGGACCCTTGAGGCGATTGCGCCGTCGACCCACTGGCTCCTCGGGCCGGCGCCATGGAGGTTCCACGATCTCCGGCGCACGGTGCGCACCGAGTTCTCGGGCATTCCATCGGAAGACATCGTGCGCGAGCTCGTCATCGGGCACACCATGTCGCAGCTTCATCGCATCTACGACCTCTACGCCTACCTCGAGGAAAAGCGCCAGTTGCTCACGCTCTGGGAGGTCAAGCTGAAGGGCATCCTGCAACCGTCGTCGGGGGAAAACATCGTCGAATTCAAACCGCGTATGCCGGCGTGATCCAACCCGAATTTCCCCGCCCGCCGATCGCCCGCGCCGGCGGTGTCGCACCCTCGATCCGACCGCCATGCGCGCGCGGACCGGATTCCCAAAACGAACCCATATTCTCATCCCAAAAGCTATTCAGGGATGAGCGTGCCATGAAGGTTCTCAGAAAACGCGACGTCATCGGGAAGGTCGGCCTCAGCCTCTCGACCATCTACCGCCTCGAGGGGCGCGCCGAATTCCCGCGCCGGATCAAGCTCGGCCTCGGCTGCATCGGCTGGCTTGAGGACGAGATCGACGACTGGATTGCCGACCGGGCGGCCGAGCGCTGCGATGCGCGGCCATCGTGACATGAGCGCGCCGATCGGCGGGCCGCACCGAAACACCTTGAAACGACCGGCAACCTATAATAATTATGGGTTCTCGTGATGGCTGGCGGGCGGCCGACGCGGATGTCCAGGCCCGAGGCCTTGCGGCTGATTCGATCCGCGGCCGGCGATAGCGCGCGCGTTTTCTTCACCGCCCACGCCGAGGCGAGGCTGCTCCAGCGGAAAATCACGCGCCGGCAGGTAATCGAATGCCTGCTCAACGGGGCGATCACCGAGGGGCCGGCTCCAAGCCTCAAGGGCGGTTGGGAGTGCGCGGTCGAACGGATCGTGCTGGGCGACCGGGTCAAGGTCGCCGTCGTGATCGACGATGATGGCGACCTGGTGATCAAGAGCGCGATGTGAGGAAGGCCATGTTCCACTACACGAGCTGCGGGCTACAGAACATCTGGCTCGCGAACGGCTATCGGCTGAAGTCGACACCCCACGGCAAGGCGGTGGCGATCGAGAACCTTGAGGGCCTCCATGCGGCCATCGCCAAGGTCCTGATCGCGTACAAGTCCCAGCTCAGCGGCGCGGAATTCCGATACCTGCGCAAGGAGCTCGGCCTGACGCAGGGTGCGCTCGCCGAGCTGCTCGGGAACGATGCCCAGACGGTCGCGCTTTGGGAGCGCCGTGGCCGCGTGCCTGTCACCGCCGATCGATTCGTCCGGGCGCTGTATCGTGAGCGCAGCGACGGGAACGCGAAGATCTGGGAGATGATCGAGCGCCTGACCGAGCTCAAGGCGCGGGGATTCAACCGCGTGACGTTCGAGGAGACCGACGCCGGCTGGCGCTCGAAGCTCGCGGCCTGACATGACCGCGGTGGATGGGAACACCGGAAGAGCCGGCCGCGCGCAGGCCTGTCGCCTCGACACTTCGAAATGCGAACTGGTGGAGTAGCCACCTATGGCAGGGCCCAAGAAGCGGAAGGGTTCAACGGCGGCGGACGCGCTCAAGGAAATCGCCGATCCGGCGACGATCACGCGCCTCGATCAATCGAATTTGGCGAAGGCGCAGTTGCGCGCCTTGTCCGCGGTCGCCGAGATTGGGGCCCGCCTTGCCCCAGCCGTCGAGCCAAGTTTGGCCGCGATGAATTCTATTCGCAGCAGTTTCCCGACAGGACTGGCAAATCTAATCCCGCGCTGGACGTACCCGCTGCGCCTGTGCGCCTGGAACGAAAACCCGCTTCTTGTCCAGCTGAGCCGGGGAGAGATAAGCATCGTCGGCGAGCACCCGGCGACCGGCGAGCCGGTGGAGTTTTCCGCAGCTCAGGCTCCGTCGATGAGCATTGATCACCGCCAGGACACGGTCACGATCGACGGCCTGGTCGTGGCAAAAAATATCCGAGTTGTTAAAGGTCTGAAATCCAACGAGCGAAACAGCGTGAGACGAATGGCCACGGTCGCCGACGTCAAGGCCTGGTATATCGCACGCAGGGACTCACTGACGGAAAGAGGCGAGCGGTCGTCGGAAGATCAGGATGTAGCTGCCGCTCACGAGCACTATGGTGATCGAGTGTCTCGAAAAATGATCAGAGATTTAAGGTCGAATTTGGTGCCGGCCGACTGGACACGGAGAGGCCGCCGCGCACGCGATTAGGGTCGCCTTGACGTCTTGACCAAGCGGTTGAGGTCGTACACTCCGAAATTCCGCCGAAAACAATTCCGCCGAAAAGCGAATGCCTGCCGCTCGCGGATTTTGACGGCGGAATTTGCATCTTGTTTCCTCGGGTCATCGGTAATCTCACCCTGTTGTCCGGAGGAATCGATGTCGGAGCGGCGATTGATCAAGGGCTACCGTGCCCTCCAGGAATACACCGGCCGCAGTCGGGTTCAACTCTGGCGCGACATCCGCGCCGACCGGTTCCCCGCGCCTATCGAGCTCGGTGCAAACTCGGTCGCGTGGTTTCGCGACGAGGTCGACGAGCATCTCCGGAATCGTCCGAGGCGCTCGTACCACACGCCCGAACCCCAAGCCGCAGCGTGAAGGTCCAATCTCATGACCTCGAAATGGCGAAGGCCGGCGGGTTGCTGCCGCCGGCCTTCTGAAATCGCTCGCTCTCTCGGGCATCAAGCCCACCGCGAACATACCGATCGCGGAAGCATCCGTCAACGCGACGCCGTGGTGCGCATATGACCGCGCCCCGCCGTGCACGGGCAAGGGATGCCACGGCGCAAGCCCATCCAATCGCCGATGGGCAACGGGCGCTGATAATGCCGATCGCCGGCGGTCGCAGCGGCACTCGCGAGAACGATTTGCCCGCACCGCCGATCACGCCGGAGGTCGACCTCCGAAACTTCCCCTTCACACCGGTCTACCGTGCGCGATTATTCGGCTCGTCCTTCACCGCCCATGCGAGCGATGCCGAGTGGCGAGCCGGGGTGACGCTATTCCTCCGGGCCTGGGATCAATCGCCGGCCGGCAGCTTGCCCGACAGCGACGTTGAGCTTGCCCGCCTTGCCGATCTGGGCCGCGATGTAGCGAGTTGGCAGACGATTCGCGAAATCGCCCTTCGAGGGTGGTTGCGGCACAGCGATGGACGACTGTACCACCCGGTCGTCACGGAGATTGTGCTCGAGGCCTGGGCGCGAAGAGCCGCGGCGAGGAAAAAGGGCATCGCCGGCGCCGCGCGTCGGTGGGGATCGAGCGCCGGGAATAGCCGTGGCACTGGTCCAGCCATAGCACAGCCAATGCCTGGCGATGGCAAGGGAAGGGAAGCGAAGGGAAGCGAGAATCCAGAGGGGCGCGCGTCGACGCGCGCGACACGACTGCCCGCCAACTTCGAAATGCCGCCCGAGTGGATCCGAGCGGCCCAGGATGCCCTCGCCCGCCATGGTCTCCGTGAGCTCGACAACGTTGCGTTGGTCGCCGAGAAGTTCACCAATTACTGGCACGCCAAGGCCGGGAACGCCGCCGCGAAGATCGACTGGCGAAAAACCTGGATCAACTGGGTGCTCGGGGAGCAACGCCAGGCAGCGCCTGGGCACGCACGGCTTGGCATCGCGGAAACCGCCTTCAAGGCCGGGAGGGCATGATGAACGGTACCGCGCTTACGCCGCGCGCGTCGGCCGAACCGATCGCCCGCGCCTACCCGCCGAATCCCGAGTTCGACGAGCTGCTCACGGACGAGCGGCCGCTCGAGATTTCGTCGCTCGTGCCATTCTCGCGCCTGCCAGCGGTGATCGGCGACCTCGAGCAGCTCACCGCGCCTGCCTCGCCGACGATCGTCCGTGAAGAGGTCGCAAAGCTGCTCGGAGCCTTCGCGTCTGTGATGCGAAACGTCGCTCAATTCGACGTCCAGATCATGGCGCTCGGTCTCCAGGAGGACCTCGCGCCATATCCGCCCGACATCCTCGCCACCACCGTCCGCCGCGCGCGTCGGGAGATCCGCTTCCTGACGAATGCCGCGGTCGTCTCGATCGCCGATGGATACTTGGGCCAGCGCCGATACGCCCTCAGACGAGCTCGTGCGATGGTAACCGAGCATGAGCGCCGCCGCCGAGACGCCGCGCGACGCGCCGAGATCGAACGCGATCGGCCGGCGATCACTCGAGGGTTCGCCCAGCTTCGCGAAATCCTCGCGCGCGGCCAGACCGCCGAGCCGGAGCACCAGGCCGCCCAACGCAAGCGTCGGAGCCGTACAGCGAAATCCACCGCACGCGGGCGCGGAGCCGGCTCGGCACAAGGGCTCGCGCCATGATTTCCGTCTGCGCCTGGTGCGGGAAATCGTTCGAGCCCCGGCACGGCGGCAAGCCGCAAGTCTATTGCTCGCCGGCCCACCGGCGGGCTTTCGATCAGGCATCCCGGACTTGGGTTCGAGTGGCGATCGCGTGTGGCCTGATCTCGGTGGCTGACTTTCGGAGCGTATTCGAGAGAACGCGCGCGTTTCTTCCAGGTGCCGTAACAGCCCTTACCGCACTTGGGGAGCGCTCGGCACCACACGCGGCTGGTGAGCCCGAATTGGGCCCTGCAGCCACCTTTGCGATGGACGCCTGAGATGGCAACCCCAGTCTCCGCCCCCATCCTCAAGGCCTCACGCGTGTGCGTGCACGTGCGCGCGCGCGGGGCTTCGAACTCGAGCATGAAGCCGAGCGTACGGCCGATCGTGTGCCGACGCGCCGGGAGGGCGCGATGATGTTCGCCGCCACGCGTCGCGCGCGCCGGCTCCGGGAGCTCGAGCGTCGGATCCCGGAAATGGACTGCATCCCGGGATGCACCGACTGCTGCGGCCAGGTGCCCTGGTCGCTGGCCGAGTGGGCACGGGTCAAGAAGCCTGCCCGCGAGAGGAACCTCGAACTCGCCGAGGTGCCGAGCGCGCTGCTCATGCATCTCGGCCTGCTCAAGGAGCCCGGCGGCCCGTACTTGATGCCGACCAAGGGCGGCAACCTCGAGAACCTGTGTGTGCTCTGTCCGTTCACCTCGAGCGGTGGGTGCGCCATCCACGAAGATCGCCCGATCACGTGTCGCCTTTTCGGCACCGTCAACGAGCCGGGGTTAGCCTGCCCTCATGGCCGCGCGCCGTCGAAGAAATTGAGCTCTGCCGAGACGGACATGGTTCTCACCGAATACCTCGAGCTCACGAAACTGGGGAACTAATCCATGCCAGATGCCGTTTTTCGTAACGTAATCACCGTTCTCGACCAGGCGACGGCGCCGCTGCGCAAAATCAACACTCAAATCGATGCGCTGGGCGCTCCGGTGCGCCATCTCGGCCTGAGCCTCGGCGAGGTGGGCGCCGCCGCCGGGCTCGGCAAGCTCAAGAGCAGCGCCACGACCCTCATCGAGCGGTTCGGCACGCTGCGCGAGAGCGTCATGGGCCTGGTCGAGCCGCTCGGGCTCATCGGCGGCGGGCTCGCGGTGGGCGGCTTCATCGAGCTCACGCGGAGTGCGAGCGAGTACGGCGCCAAGCTGCACGACGCCGCGATCATGACCGGGATTCAGGCCGACCAGCTCGCGCGCCTCCACTACATGGCGAAGCTCACCAACGTCGACACCGGCGCGCTCGACATGGGGTTGACGCGCCTCAACAAGATCATCGGCGACGCCGCGGGCGGCCACAACGTCCAGGCGCTCCAGATGTTCCAGCGCCTCGGCATCTCGCTCCGGGATTCCCAGGGCCATCTGCGCTCGGCGGCGGACGTGTGGGGCGACCTCGCCGAGGCGGTGCAGAAGAACACCAACGCGACCCTGCGCGCCGAGATCGCGGGCAACGCCTTCGGCTCGCGCTCGGGCATGATGCTGATTCCGGTGCTCGAGAAGGGGCGGGACGCGCTCAAGAACATGGGTGCCGAGGCCGATTATCTCGGCCTCACCCTCGGCCAGGCGGGCGTCGACAACGCCAAGAAGTTCGAGGATAGCTGGATCAAGGTGCAATCGGCGGCGCAGGGGCTTCAATACGCGATCGGCGCGCAGCTCTTCCCGGTGCTCCAGCCCATGCTCGAGAGCATGACCAGGTGGATCGCCGCCAACCGCACGGTGATTGCGACGAAGCTCAAGGATTTCGTGGTCTCGGTGGCGAGCGCCCTCCAGCGCGTCGATTGGGCGGGCGTCGCCCGTGACGCGCTGTGGTTCGCTCGCGCGACCAAATCCATCGTCGACCATCTCGGCGGTTTCAAGATCGTGATGGGCGCCGTCGCGCTGCTCGCGACCGGTTCGTTCCTCAAGTCGATCTACGACGCGGGTAAAGCGCTCGGCGACCTCGGGCTCGAGCTCGGCAAGGTGGTCATGAAGCTGGGAACGGCTTTCGTCGTCGGACCGATCCTGGATTTCGTGACGGCCATCCGGGCGGGCTATGGCGCGATGGCCGCGCTCAACATGATCATGGCCGCGAACCCGATCGGGCTCATCGTCACCGCGGTCGCGGCGCTCGGCTTCGCCGCTTTCGAGCTCTATGAACACTGGTCGGGCGTCAAGGCATTCTTCGTGAAGCTCTGGCACGAGGTCGCCGCCGCCTTCGGCCGGGCCTGGGCGATCATCAAGCCGATCCTGGACCCGCTGGGCGCCGCGATTGACCTCGTCAACCGCTTCACCGGCCATGCCGACGCGGGTGCGGCGGCCGCGGCGGTGGCGTCGCGCACTGGCGCGCGCGGCGGCATGCACCATCTCCCGCCGCCCGCTGCCGCTTCGTTCACCGGTGCACCCCTGCCCCACGCCGTCCCACGCGCTGCCGCTGCGCTCGCCGGCGCGCCCTTGCCCCAGGCGCCCCGAGGCTTCAGCCGGGCGCATTTCCTGGCCCAAGGGGTGCCGCAGACCTCGGTGCCCGTCACGGCGCCGAGCACGGCGGGGAACGAGCCCTTGGCGACCTCCCTCTATAGTCCCGGCGGTGCTGGGCCTGGGCCCGCGCCCCAGAACGGCGAGGTCAAGGTCAAGGTGGACGTGTCCAACCTGCCCCCCGGCAGCAAGGTCACCACCGAGACGCGCGGCAAGGTGGCGCCGCCCGAGACCAGCGTCGGGTACTCATGGGGCAATAACACGGCGGCGGCATTTTAGGACCGGAGACCTCGGAAAATGGATTTGAACACCGACAAGGTCACTCTCACCATCAACGGTCAGCAATATTGGGGTTGGCAGGAGTTGCGCGCGACCTCGCACTTGAAGACGGGCGCGGCAGATTTCGATATCGGCGTGTCCGAGGCATGGGAAGACGCGCTGGAGAAGCCGTGGCAGATCACGGCAGGATCGAGCTGCGTGCTCGCCCTCGACGGCGACCCGATCGTGACCGGCTACGTCGACGAATATGGACCCGGTTATGATCCAGATTCCCACCGGGTCAGGATCACTGGTCGCTCGAAGACCTGCGACCTGGTCGACTGCATGCCGGAGGTCGAGGCCGGGCAATTCATCGGCTACACCCTCGACGCGATGGCGCGCACGATTTCCCAGCCCTTCGGCATCGGCGTCGTGGTCGAGGCGTCGATGGGAGCTCCGAACGCGGATTTTACCATTCAACGCTGCGAGACCGCGTGGGAGTTTCTCGAGAAATTCGCGCGCGCGCGGTCCGTGCTGCTCACCGACGACGAGAGCGGGAATCTGGTGTTGACCCAAGCCTCGAGCGCGATCTCGCCGTCGCGCCTGGTCGAGGGGCAGAACATCTTTCGCGCCCAGGCCAAGCTCTCGATGGCGAAGCGCTGGTCGAAATACTCCGTCCGCACCCAGCAAGGTCTGACGTACCAGAATAACAACGCGGTCCAGACCGACGTGCTCGGCACGGCAACCGATGCAGCCGTGCCGCGCTACCGGCCGCGCGAGACGATGCCCGGTACGCCGATGGACACGGCCACCGCTACCGCCTACGCGACTTGGCAAAAGCTCCACTGCACCGGCGAGAGCATGACGGCAGAAATCACCGTTGTCGGCTGGCGCGACGCGGCCGGGAGCGTCTGGCGCAAGAACGTGCTGATCGGCGTCACCTCGCCGCGCCTGGCGCTCGATCGTCAACTCCTGATCGTGGGTGTCGAGTTCACGCTCGATGCCGAGAAGGGCATGTTCACGAAACTGACCCTCGCGCCACCCGAGGCTTTCACGCCCGAGCCGATCGAGACACAGGCCGGCGCAGGCCTCTGGGCGAACGTGCAGAAGGTGACGGGCGGGGGCGCCTCGTGAGCGGCTTTGCCCAGGTCGCGGCGGCAGTGCGCTCGACGATCACGCGTGCGAAGCTCGCGGGCGAGAGCTACTTCGCGAACGCGCAGGGTGCGCCGGTGCGCACCATGCTCACGGTCACGGCACTCGCGGGCGAGACCTTCAAGAACGTCGAGTTGATCCTTCCCTACGGCATGTCGGCGCGGCCGATCGGCGTCACCGCCGACCTCGTGCTGTTCCAGATCATGGGCTACCGCTCGCACAAGGTCGCGCTCGGCACCGACGATCCGGCGCTGCGCATCCTTGATCTCGAGGAGGGCGAGTTCGGGTTTCGCGACGCGCGCGCCCAGCAGGTCGTCTTCCGCCTCGATCATCTCGAGGTGACGACGCCGCTCCCGGCCACGGTCACGGCGACGGGCGAGATCACGCTCACCAGCGGCGCCAAGATCCGGCTCGCGGCGCCCATCGTCGAGGTGCAGACCAAGGATTGGCGCCTCGACGTGGGCGGCTATGCCTTCCAGCTTCAATATCCGGGCGCCGGCAACACGCTCAACCAGAACACCTGGTACGTGAACGCCGTGATCAATCCCGGGGTCAACAACTTCAGCCCGCCGGGCGTCTTCAACGGGCCTTGACCATGGATTTTCTCACGGTCTGGACCGACAACCCGGTCGCGGCACTCGCCCCCGCCGCCGACCCGGCGCCATCGGCAACGCTGCCAACCGCTCCTACATGCTCGAATTGCAGGCGAGCCTCGCAAACCGATCAACCGGGACCGCCATGCCCTCGCGCCACCCGAGGCTTTCACGCCCGAGCCGATCGAGACACAGGCCGGCGCAGGCCTCTGGGCGAACGTCATCAAGGTCGGTTCGCCCGCGAGCTCGGCGGGATGACCGTCTCGGGATCCGGCCGCGCACCTGAAGGAGCATTCGCGATCTCAATCGCATGAGGGACGATTACTGGAGCTCGGCGGACGTCGCGGTCCTCATCGATCTGTTGAACCGCGGCAAATCCCCTCGCGAGTGCGCGCGCGAGCTGGGCATGCGCCTGCATCGGATCAAGAACCAGGCGTCCGCTCTCCGAAAAAAAGGGCTCGTGAAGCCGGTCCAGAAGAGCGGCAACCTGCCGTTGCGCCGATGCTTGGTGCACGGCGGCATGTTCACTCCGACGCATCGGACCAACTTCATCTGCCCGGCGTGCACCCAGACGGAAAAATGGCAGGCGGGCTGATCGTCGAGACCGGGCCAGCCTGGTCGTGTGACCCGAGCCCTATTCAACGCTGCGTTTAGGTGTCATATTTCCGCGTCCCGCGATTTTTCTCGGCGCAACGGTCGATGCCCACGCGAACGTCAAACGTCGAAATGGATGCCCTCTCTCGACGAGATATCCTCACCCTCGACGAGGTGCGCGAGCGGCTGGGCGCCGCGGGCCGGCCGCTTCCCCGGAGCACATTCAACCGGTGGCTCGCGGAGCTGCGCCGGGCCCATCCCGACACCGTGTATTGCCATCGGCGTGGCCGACACGCGTGGATAACACTGCAGCAGTTCGAGCTGCTCAAACGAGATTTGTGGTCGGGGGCCCCTGCCCTGGCATCTGCAAGAGCCGTCCCCGTGTCCTCCCTCGCTCCCTTGTCGCGGGATGCCAGTGAAAGAGCGCGCCGCGCGCATCGCACCCGCAGCATCCTCGAGGAGAGCGGCGTGGAGCTTCGACCGACGAAAAAGCCCGCCACCGACTGAACCGTCTCGGCAATTTTGCCGAGTGCCGGGCGCCGAATCCTGAGCATCGGGTGGTCGTGCGCGCGAACGCGCCACGGTGCGCGGGTGTGGGTAGTGCGGCAGCTTCGCGATGACAGGCGCGCCGGGCACCGAAGTCGGCAAATTTACGGACTTATCCGTCGGCCCAAGGCGGTCGTGAATTTCTGCGAATCCGAGCGGCCATGAACCCAGGGGCACCCTCACGGTCGCCGGCAATCGGTGCGATCCTTGAGCCGGATCGAATTGATGGCATTGATTGTAGGCTTCTCTCCCTGTTCAACTCCCGATCAGGGTGCCATAATTCCCGGATATCAGGGGGCGGCGATGAGCCAGTTTGGGCGTCTCGCAGGTCTTTTCAGGCGGACGGAGGGCACCCCGCCCCCGATGCACGCCTCTTTTGCAGCCGAAAATCTCCACTCTCCCGATCATCCGGAAACCGAGATCGCGCCGCCGCCGCTGCCTCGTGAGCACTGGCTCAAGCCGCTCGACGACGATCTTTCGGGTGTGTCGTTCGGCATCGAGTACCGCGACGCCGCGGGAACCGCGACAAGGCGGCGGGTGACGATCCGGCAAATTGGCCTGACGCCCTCCGGGAACGTCTGCATCGTCTGCTTTTGCCATGAACGGCGTGCCCTCCGAACCTTCCGCTTCGATCGGATCACCGACGTCATCGATGGCGATGGTGTTGTCTGGAACCCGCGCCGTTTCTTCGCCGAGGAACTCCACGTCGATTTTGGTCACCTCTCGACGAGCCCTGCCGAAATCAAGCCCGGCGCGCGCCCCGAGATGGTGAAGGAGGTCGCCGTCAAGCGGACCTCCGCGAGGCGGGCTCGATCATCGGCGACGGTTGGAGCCGGCAAGCCGGGCTATGCGCAGCGCCGGATTGCGCGCGATGGCCTCCGGGTTCTGGTCGCGATGGCCCGCGCCGATCGACATCTCGCCGACGAGGAGATAGAGGTCGTTCTCGACTATGTGGTCCATCGTGCGGAGCGCGCCGGAATTCCATCCGGCGACGCCGATTGCCGTGCCATCGCGGCTTATCTTCGACGCCTGACTCCTCACGCCGACGTCTTGGGTGAATGCCTCGAGCGGCTCGGCCGAGAGGACGTCAGCGAACGGCGCCACCTGCTCGACAGTGCGATCGCGGTCATGAACGCGGATGGGACCCAGGATCCGGCAGAGGTCGATCTCGTCTTGAGGATTCGCGAGTCCTTGGAGATCAGCACGGATGGCATTTAATCATCACCTTCACGAAGGACGGACGCGGGGCGCCTTATAGCGTCCCGAGACGCCGCGCCCGCCCGCCCGTCGAAATAGCAACGGTCCCGCGCTCTCGCTCACCCTATTTGCTTGCGGCGCCGCCGAGACAGTCGTTCAGCATCACGAAGCTCTTGCCGGCCGCCTGCGCTTTGCTCAGGCACGCGCTGAACGCCGGCGCCGGATAGGGCGCGTCGCGGACCTCGAATTCGAGCCGAGCTACACGCTCGGCCTCCCTGCAATGCAGAAATTCCGCCTCGGTCGACTGTCCCTCGGGGAAGGTTTTCACACAGTAATTGGAGCCCAATAGGCCCCAAGCGTTCTCGAGTTGCGCGACCTGCTCTTCATGCCGGGTCTGGAGAACGCACTCCATCATACCCATGTAGCCGTTCCGGTGATAGACGGCGTAGGCGGTGCAGAATGCCATAAGGCGGTCGTCGAGCCCCTCGGCCGCGAGCGCCGCGCGCATGTGCCCTTCATTGTCGATACAGGCCCTTCTCGCCTGGTCGATCGGCGCCTTGGCGCAGACAACCGCCGGGTCGAAGGTCGGTAGCTCGGCACCCCGAGCCGCCGCGATCGCCCCGAAGGCCATTAGAAACGCCAGAATTCTGAGCATTGGCTCCCCCTCCAATCCCACCTTGCCCGCGACGTGATCGAGCACCTGTTCATGCGGTCCCGCGGCCGGCCGTGAGCATTGATAACCTGGAATCGGTGCTCGAGCTGATGCCGAAGGTAAGGTCGGGGCCGATTGCTGGCGGCCGTCCAGGGCCGCCGCGGGCCCCACAAGGCCCCCCTCTACCCTCGAACGACGGCAATAGCCATCTCGGCGCCATGCACGGCGGGCAAATGCCCCGTTAGATGGCGCCCGAGCTACTCCGCGGCTGCTGGCTTCAGGTATCCAGCCTCGACGAGGTGTTCGACCAGGATCTTCTCGACGAGCGAGGCAACGCTGCGCCTGTCGGCCTCAGCCGCCTTTTCGGCCGCTTTTTTGATAGCCGGCGCTACACGGATATGGATGGCCGCTGACTTGGTCACGGTTCCCTCGTGGTAGAAATTGGGTGCAGATGGTTGTTGACTGCCGCCCTCCGACGCCGTTATGTTACAACCAACCGCAACCATTTGCAACGAGGCAGAAACGATGTCCGGACAGATCGACACTCGACTCCTCGCCGCGGGCGAGGTGCTGAAGTGCCTCCAGCTCACCGACGGCCCATCCGTCCCATGCGAATTCGAGGTCAAATTACCGGCCCGCCCGAGCGCAGCCGAGATCGAGCGCATGGACGAAGCGCTCGGCTGGCTGACCTGGTGTTACGACGACAAGGATCTGTACGGGATCATGCTCGCGCGGGCGCTCGGTGTTTCGTTTCAGCGCATCGCGTCGCTCGATCGGGCCGGAAGACCACGGGCAGCAATCGCCCACCGCTATCGCCAGGGGATCGATCGCATCTGCCGGCGCATCGGCAACCACCGCGAGGCGGTCGCGCTCCCGACGCGCGCGAAAGGTGGGCGCCCGTGACCCAAGCCTATCCGCTCCATTGGCCCTTCGGGATGCCCCGCACCGAGCGCAAGGCGAAAAGTGGCTTCCGGTCGGAGCTCAGCACGGCCGCGAACAACATCGTCCAGTCCCTTCGCCTCTTCGGCAAGGACAGCGACAAGCCGGTCGAAAACCTGATCGTGAGTTCCAACGTCACGCTCATGACGAGCCGCCCAAGGGACGGCGGGGTCGCGGTCTATTTCCGTTGGCTCGGCATGGATTGCTGCATCGCCGTCGACCGCTACGCGACCCCGGCCGAGAACCTACAGGCGATCGTCCACATCGTCGAGGCGGAGCGGACCAAGCTGCGTCACGGCGGCCTCAACATCGTGCGCGCGAGCTTCCGCGGCTTTACCGCATTGCCGCCGCCCAAGGGGCCCGACGGCCAACTCGCGCGGCCCTGGTGGGACGCGCTGGGGCTGCCCGAGGGCACGCGCGACATGGCGACGATCGAGACGCGCTATCGCGAGCTCGTCAAGGCGCACCACCCGGACAGGGGCGGCGACGCCGGCACGTTCAACGCGATCGCCGACGCCATCCGGCAAGCGCGCGAGGAGCTGAAGGCATGAGCGATTCCTCGAAGATCGAATGGACCGACGCGAGCCAGAATTCTGAGCGCCGTGCGCGCGTGGCGCGCGGGACCATCGGCGGGTGCCGTCACGATGCACGGCTGCTCGGCTTCGGGTAAATCGGGAATCTCGGCGGGCGTCGAGCCCGGCAGCTTCCCCGTCTCGATCGCGTGTTTCACGTCGAGCTCGGTCTTTTCCTTGACCTTGACCGCGTTGGTGACCGAGCGAGCCGAGATGCCGAGGCGTTCGACCGCATCCGACTGCGCCACCTTCCGCAAATTTGCCGAAGGTTGTTTCTCGCCTCCGGAACCGCTCGGCGCCGCGCGCGGGTGCCGTGCAGGTGCCGCCGCCAGCCGCTCGACTGTCAACGTCGTGACCGGCTGGCTGGCTTCATGGGCGCATGGCATCGCCCTGCCGCGATCGCGCTCGTCGCCGCAGCTCGGCGCCGCCACGCGCAACGGCAGCGCTATCGGGCAGCGGGACGACGGCAAGGATCCGCACGCTCAAGATTCGCCGCGACGCTCGCGAGATCGGGGCGGCGAAGCTCCGGAGGCAAGGAGTGAAGCCGGCCGGCGCCGACACCGAGATCGCTCCTCACCGCGAGCCGGCGCGCGCGCTCGAGCGACTAGTCGGCGTCCTGGTAAGAAAGCTCGAATTCGGCACGGGCGAAGGGCGTCAAGCGGAGCTGCTCGATGAGGCGCGCGGCCATCGCCGGGTTGCGCAGCACGCGAAAGAAATTGACCACGTCGTCGTCGAGATCGTTATAGACCTCGGCGTAGCAGGGCGGCTTGCGCAGCAGCATCGACGCGGCACCGCCGTAGGGTTGGACATGCGGCGTGTTAATTTTCTCGACCTCGAATGAGGTGCCGGAACAAGGACATGGCAACGCGTCCCCGCTTTGCTCCAAATCGCAAACTGATCTGAAATGCTTGAGCGAGAGCCGGTGGGGCGGAGAATGCACGATGATCCAGGGCGCCAGGCGCCACTTGCCACCGTGCCAGCGCAACGTGGGACGGGTTGGGGCGGCGGTCATGCCTCGCTCGCTTTCACGCGCACACACCGCAGTCGGTACTCGCGCCGCCATTTGCGCCAGCTTCCCGCGCCGACGGCCGCCTAGATCGCGGCGTTGCGCGTGGTCCGGATGCTCTCGGCCCAAATTCCGAAGGAACCGACCACCGCCCACGCGGCGAGTTGCGGCGCGGGCGCCGGCGCCTCACGCGGTATAGGATTCGTATATTTTCGGGCCGATTTGCAGACGACGATCACGGCGCGCACCGCCTGAATTGGACGATGCAGCCGAGAGCGGCGGCCCAGCGCAGCAGCAGCGCCGTCGTCGGCGTCACCTCGCCGCGCTCCCACTCGCCCACGAGCTGGCCCAGCGTGCCGATGCGCGCGCCGACGCGCCCTTCATGCCTTCACATTCGCGGGGTTGTGCAAGCGCCCGAGCGTCGCGACCGGCTGGCTGGCTTCATGGGCGCATGGCACCGCCCTGCCGCGATCGCGCTCGTCGCCGCAACTCGGCACCGCCACGTGCGACGGCAGCGCCATCGGGCAGCGGGACGACAGGCAGGATCCTCACGCTCAAGGTTCGCTGCGACGCTCGCGAGATCGGGGTGGCGAAGCTCCGGAAGCAAGCAGTGAAGCCGGCCGGCGCCGACATCGCGCCGGATAGCATTGCGGCCGCCGCCTCGGGCGCACGTGGATGGCGTCTCGGCGCTCTTCAAGCTGTTTAACCTCGATGTCGACATAACCGGCGTGAAGCACGATATCGCCGCGCACGACCTGCGCATCGGCAACCTCGAGGGCGCGCATGCTGCGATCGAGGCCAAGCCGGAAGGGCTGCAGCCATGACCAAACCTGGCCCCGGGCGATCTCCGCCGCGGAGAGCGACTGCACAATCCCGGCAACCTACGCATTTCGGGCGACAGGGCCGGTAGGACCTGCTGCGCGAGCAGATCGACGATGCCTCCTTCACGTTCCAGACCGACTTCTTCGGCCTGCGCGCGATGGCGCGCGCGCTGGTTAACTATCAGCGCAAGGGCGAGGTGATGCCGGTCACGCCCGCGACGGTCGTCGCGGGCTGGGCGCCGCCCTCGGAAACAACACGGTCGCCTACATCGCCGACATATGTGCGCCCATGCGGGCGCAGGCCGAGGCGGCACTCGATCTCGAGGATGCCGACACGCTCGCCCAGCTCGTGACCGCGATCGTGCACCACGGGCGGGACCGCGGCATCTACGCCGACGTCGCCTGCATCGTGGTCGCCGTGGTGCACGCCGCCGAGTTTGTCGCGGCCGTCTCGATCGCGGGAGCATTTCAGTTCGCCGCCTGGAAGGAGCGTCACCGCCGTGGCGGGCATCACCTCGGCGCGGTCGCATCATGCCGGTGGATTTCGCCACGGCCTGGCCGGCCTGCGCCTCGGTGTCCACTGCAGCATGCGCTGCGTGAATTTGACGGCGATCCTCGTCGCCATCGGGATCATGGACCTGCGCGCGATGGCCGTCGTGACGGCCGCGATCACCCCCGAGCGTCTCGCGCCGTCCGGTGGCTGGTGGTACGCGCGATTGGCTCCGGCGCCATCGGTGCGGGTGTGTTCCTCATCGCGCGCGCGGCCGGGCTCGCATAGCACCTCATCCACGGTCTCGACCGCTGCACGTCTGAAGCTTCCCCCGCGCTCGACCGCGCTTGAGGGATGATCGCCGGCGGCGGAAAAAATTACCTTGTTGAGGTAGCGCGGTGGTTTCGATTTTGGCGATTTTCGGCGCTTCTGGGTCGTGCCTACTTGCCCTGCCCCGCGCCTAGTAAATAGCTTGGCAAGGTGTGCGTGAAACGCGCCTTTAAAAAGGCCCTGGACGTCACCCACTCGCGCAGTGCATGGTGCCTGGGTTCTGGGTGGCTCGCCTCCCTGTCTTCCGACAGAGGGGCGGGTGACCGCGGAGGCACCACGCGGGCGCCGCCTGGCGACCCGCACCGGAGCCAGCGATCACTTCCGCTGGCCCTTCGGCGAGGCGCAGTGGGTGGGTCGTCGACACGATGCCCGCGGCAAGTGGTACCCGGGTGGGTCGCACGCTCTTCGCCGAGCTGGCAAAAGCGAGCGGGTCCTTCCTAGAGGTATTGAGTACCGCGGGGCATTCGCGACCCCGGGGCCTTCGTGTCGCGAAGTGAAAAAATCTCTTTATTATTATTACGTTAAGCCACGTGCCGTCGCGGGGCTCCAATTTACCCGCCAGCAAACCACGACAGGATGATTGACAGAATATTCGCTATCAGCGAATATCGTGGTCGTGAAGCTCGTCTATGAAAAAGCGGCCGTGAAGGCGCTGATGAGGATGCAGCCCAAGATCGCCACCGCGATCAGAGACGCGCTCGAGGAGATAGCCGCCGACCCCTTCGCCAAGCATCCGAACGTCAAGCCGCTGGTAGGGGGCGAGGATAGCTTTCGCTACCGCCGCGGCGACTGGCGGGCCGTCTACTGGCTCGACCGACCGGCCGACGAGATGGTGGTGACCTGGATCGGGTCCCGAGGAGACGCATACCGATGACCGCACATCAAAAGGCCGCACGCACCGAGCCGGCGCCCATCACCCGGGCCGAATACGAGGTGCTGATCGCGCGGATCGAGGATCTCGAGGATGCCCTGCGCGTCCGCACCGATCGGCTTGAGCGTCATACGCGGGACTATCTCCCCGCTGAGCTCGTGAATCGCCTCATGGGTGGCGAGCATCCCATTCGCATTTGGCGCGAGCACCGTGGGTTGACGCTCCAGGAGCTCAGCTCTCGGTCGGGCGTTGCCAACAGCTACATTTCCGAGATCGAGGGCCACAAGAAGCCCGGCTCGGCGCACGCGCTCAAGAAGCTGGCGGTCGTGCTCGACGTTGCGATGGACGACCTGGTGACCACGAGGGGCAGCGGCAAGCGAAAATAGCCCCGATACCGACGAGCGGCGCATATGGAAAATCGTCAGGAAGATCACCCTCACATGCGCGCATCTGGCCGCCGGCGCTCCGCCCTCGAGCACTCCATCGAGCCTCGCGGCATGACCAGGGCACAGGTGTGCGCCTATCTCGGCATCGGCGACACCACGTTCGATGCTGAGCGCCGTGCCGGGATTTGGCCGCCAGGCCGTCCGATCGGGCGCGGGCATGAGAAACGGTGGGATCGAAAACTGGTCGACCTCGCCTATGACAGGCTGTCCGGTTTGGTCCAAGATGAGCCACGACGCCTTACCTGGGCCGAACGTCTCAAATCCACCGTGGAGCAGCGACGACCCGTCGCACGGCCACAGAAGGGAGCCATTCCATACCTCGTCAAGCGGCCGAGCGGCTGGTATTGGCAGCCCGCCCGCAGGATCCGCGAGCTTGGCTTCACGTTCCAGGCTCTCGGCAAGGACGAAGAGGTCGCGATCGTTAAGGCGCGCGAGCTCAACCGCCAGGCCGAGGCGGCGCGCCGTGCGCGGGCTGAAGAGGCCGAGTAAAGCAAGCGCCCTGATCCAATAGCCGTACCGGTACACCTAACTCAACTTGTGGCGGCAAGCTACGGCGCATGCGCGGCGTCCGCCCGCCGGATCGCCGCGTTGATGTCGACTATCTCGCGGAGCTTCCTGCCGATCGGGCTGAGGGCGTAGGTAGTGCCCCCGAAACCCGCGAGCGGAACGAGCAATCCCGACCGTGTTGCCCTCGCAGCCGTAGCGTTCAAGGTATCTAGGTCCGGAAAGGTGCCTGTCTCGGGTGGCAACCTGACGAGCCTATCCCTCACGATCTTCCACAGCGCACCTTGGCTGTTCGGCGGTCGCGGGGTCGCGTAGAACTTCGCATCCTCGTCCATCAACGCGCCGATCAGCAGGAGCTCGTCGCGGCTCAACGGAGCGACGATCTCCGCAAATTTGAGGAAGTCACTTGCGAATAGGACGTGCCGACGCGCCAGCCCCAACATAGCATCGGCCAGGACCTCGAGATTTTCGGCGGCTGCCTGATGGCGCGCGACGTCCGCGTATCGAATGATCGCCGCGGCGAGCTGGTTGGGCGCCTCGAACTCGTGCGCCTCGACGCCCCAGCGCTCGACGGCGCCGCGCAGGATCCGCTCCGCCCTGTCCTCATTCGCGATCAGGACCTCCGTGATCGCCGTTGACGCGAGGCCGGCCAAAGGGGCGACGGCATCCTTCCGGGCAAGGATAAACGCAGTCTCGACAAGCGCCCCAACGGTTGCCGGAATGAGGCTGTGTGCGCGCAGCTTGTGCCTCGGTTTCTTGGATCGGCTCATCGTCGCCAGCCAACGACATCTAGCATTTGGGTCGTGAATGTGACCATGCGCGCAGCCATCTCATCGAGCCGGGATCGCACGGATCACCGCGTGCCCCGGCTGCAGCGCCGGAAGAACTCGACGCCGCGGCGCCAAGCTTCCTTCAGATCGAGGTTCACGCCATAGAGCCCGGGCCGCAAGATGAACAATTCGCGCCGGTGAGGCCCCGCTGGGCCGTCCTCCATGGGCGGCGTAGAGGTCGGTCGCACAGGAAGGACTTGGAAGCTGTCTTTCGCCCGCTCAGACTCCTTGCGCCGCACCCATTCCCACGCAGCCCGGCGCACCGCAGGCGTGCCGCCCACCAGTCGGTGGCCGCCAGTCAAAAGATCGGCCTTGATCGCGTCGAGCCCAATCTCTTCCCAGCGCTGATGCCGCTCCTGGAGTCCCTTCTCGCTCAGCTTATCGTCGTGGGACATCGGGCCTCCCGTTATTCTTACCGCCATCGGCTCCGTGCATCAGGGGGTCACTGGCAGCGCCGCGCGCTCGTCAACGAGGTCTAGGAGATACGAGGCGAACACGACCATCCGCGCGGCCTCCTCGGGCTTGATCGAGACCTTCCGATGGCTACCGGGGTTCTTCATGCATGCGATCGCGCCTGCGAAGAGGGCCATCTCGCCCTCGCGCTCTCCCTGCGGCTTCGCGCTATCCGTGAGCGGCCCGTTGTCGGGATGGAAGGCCTTCCGCATGAGGGTGACGCCCAACAGGT
The DNA here is from genome assembly GCA_035509415.1 of Alphaproteobacteria bacterium. Taxonomy (GTDB): domain Bacteria; phylum Pseudomonadota; class Alphaproteobacteria; order JACZXZ01; family JACZXZ01; genus DATJLQ01. The sequence goes on along the minus strand of DATJLQ010000090.1, from coordinate 33,028 downwards.
CCTCCGGGTATCCCGCGCCTTTGGCATTCGCCGCCCGGCGCACCTCCACCTCGACGACCTTAAAGGCCTGGAAGACCGCGACGTCGTAGTCGCCACGCAAGAACATCGGCCGCACCTTCTCCGCCAAAATCGGATGGAGCAGCTCGATTGGCAGGATCCGGCCTTTTACGTAGGCCTCGACATCAAGGCGGCTCCGCAGGGTCTGCGCGCGACGCGTGAGCCGGTACTGATCTGCCGGTTGCTCAGGGTCGCGCGCGATCAGCCCCTGACTTATCAGCCAGGAAATTGCCTCGGCCAGCGCGATACGAACCGGCCGATGTGAACCCGGCGGATATGGTCCGTATGGCGGATAGAGCGGCATGATGATGCCTCCGAAGCTCACCATGTCATTTTGAAGGAGCGCGGGTATCACCTCCAACAGGACGGCGCCAAGGTCCTCTGGCTCGAGCGCGACCAGGTCGTCGGGATTCGGGAACAGGGACGCGAGCGTCTTCGCCAAAGCTTAAGCCTCATTGATCTGTTGCCCCAGGTGTTGCCCCGGGCATTTTTCGGGGTGAGACCGGGCTCGCGGCGTTCTTCTAACTAGTTGAAAAACTTGGTCGGGGCGGCAGGATTCGAACCTGCGGCCTCCTGCTCCCAAAGCAGGCGCACTACCAGGCTGTGCTACGCCCCGAGCGCATGGGCCGCGGACCGGGTCGAGTGCGGCAACGGTCCCGCAACGGTCCCCAGCCCGACCGGGCTTCCAGCGATACCGGGCTTCTAGCGATAATAGCATGAGGCCGCAAGGGGTGGATCGGGTCGCGCGCGGAGCCGCACGGGCGCCGGGCTCGATGGCCAAGCGATGGGCGGTCAACGCGCCCGGCCCGCGCGCCCGGCCTCGGCATAGTCCCAGCGTCCGTCGCCCGGCCTGCCCTCGTTCTCGCGCGCGAGGTGGAGGCGGCGGCGCGGCAGCCATTCGGGATGCTCGGTCTGGAGGAACGAGATCATCTTCTCGCGCAGCTCGCAACGCAGGTCCCACGCGCGCGACGCGTCGCTCGCGGTCGCGAGGATGCGGATCTGGATGGCGCTCTCGGTCGCGTCGACCACCTGGAGGTTGACGATGTTGCCGTCCCACAGCTTGCTCGCATGGACCAGCCGGTCGAGCTCCTTGCGCAGCACCTCGATCGGCGTCCGGTAGTCGACGAAGAAATGCACCTGGCCGATGATGGTCGCGGTCTCGCGCGTCCAGTTCTGGATCGGCTGCTCGAGGAACCAGCTCAGGGGCACGATCAGCCGGCGCCAGTCCCAGGTCCGCACCACGAGGTAGGTGCTGGTGATGTCCTCGACCCAGCCCCATTCGCCGTTGATCACCACCGAATCCTCGATCTTGACCGGCTGGGTGATGGCGATCTGGATGCCGGCGAGGAGGTTCGAGAGCAACGGCCGCGCGGCGAGGCCGACCACGATGCCCGCCGCTCCCGCCGAGGCGAACAGGCTCACGCCATATTGGCGCACGTCCGGCAGCAACATCATCGCGGCCCCCACGGCGATGATGCCGATCAAAACCTCGGCGACGCGGCGCAGGAGACGCACCTGGGTCACGTGCTTCCGCGTGAGCGCGTTCTCGTAGCCGCACGTGAGGCGCGCGAGATAGAAATCGCCCGCGAGGCCGACCGTCGCGATGCAGCCCCATCCGATCAGCAGGATGAATACCGAGGTGAACGGCGCCACCAACGCGCGCTGCAAGGCGTCGGGGATGCCAGATACGGGCACGACGGCGGCAAGCGCCAGAAGCAAGAAGGCGAAGCGCGTCGGATTGGCGCCGCGCGCCACCAGGAGGCGAACGAAACGCCCCTGCCCCACGCGCGTGCGCGCGACGAGCCGAAGGGCGAGCGCGTGAAGCCAAAGCGCTGCGGCAGAGGCGAGGACGACGAGCACGATCGCGAACGCCCAACCCGGAATCCAGGCGAGGAAGCCGCGTAGCCGATCGATTGCGTCGGTGAACTCGCCTCGCATCGCGCTCCCTTAAGCTCGTGTGCCCTTTCGTGCCTTGGTTTACATAAGCAAATTCGCGCCCGATGCAACGTTGCGCGCCCGAATTCCGGCCCGTGACAATTCGGAGGCGCAACGGAGGGCCGGCTCGAACGTGAAGCCGGGGTCGATCTGCAAATTCCGTCACGTTCGGCCTTTGCCGCGGCGGATATCCGACGCATATAGTGGGCTTCCCTTTCCGGAGTCCGCCATGCCCGAGCGCGTCCTTGGCCTTAACGAAAAGCTCTACGCCTACCTCATCGAGAATTCGCTACGCGACGACCCGGTGTTGCGCGATTTGCGCGCCGAGACCGCGCGGCTGCCGATGGGAGAGATGCAGATATCGCCCGAGCAGGGCCAGCTCATGGCGCTCCTCGCCCAGGCGATCCAGGCGCGCCGTTGCATCGAGATCGGCACCTTCACGGGCTACAGCTCGATCTCGGTCGCGCGCGCATTGCCGCCCGACGGGCGCATGATCTGCTGCGACGTGAGCGAGGAATACACGAGGATCGCGCGGAAATATTGGGCGCGCGCGGGGCTCGCGGACAAGATCACCCTCGAGCTCGGCCCTGCGCTTCCAACCCTCGACCGCTTGATCGCGATGGGCGAGGCCGGACGCTTCGACTTCGCCTTCATCGACGCGGACAAGGAGAATTACCGGCATTACTACGAGCGTTGCCTCACCCTTTTGCGCCCGGGCGGCCTCATCCTGGTCGACAATGTGCTGTGGGGCGGAAGCGTCGCCGACAAGCGCAATAAAGGTGCCTCGACCGAGGCGATCCGCGCCTTCAACAAGCGCCTCAAGAACGACGGCCGCGTGAGCCTAAGTCTTCTCCCGGTGGGCGACGGGCTCACCCTCGCCTTGAAGCGCGCCGCGGACTGAGGCGTCGCGCGCCGCTCAAAGGTCCTTCGGGAAGGGCTGCTTCAGCCACTCGAGCGACATGCGCGCGAGGGTCCCGTCCTTCTTCGCGCGCGAGATCGCCGCATTGATCCGGGCAAGGAGGCGCGCCTCGCCCTTGTCGACCGCCGAGCAGACCGGCGAGTTCATGAGTAGGAACTTCTGCTCGGGCATGCGCGCGGGATGCTTCGCCACGATCGCCGCCGCGACGATGTTGCCGAGGGCGACGAGCTGGGTCTGGCCCGAGAGGAAAGCGGCGAGCGTGGTCGAATTGTCCTCGAAGCGGTCGATGGTGGCGCTCGGCGGGGCGACCTTGGTGAGCACCAGCTCCTCGAGGGAGCCGCGCGTGACGCCGATCGTCCGTCCCGTGAGGTCCGCGGCGTCCTTCACCTTGAGGTCGGCGGGCCCGAACACGCCGATGTAATAGGGCGCATAGGGCGCGCTGAAGTCGACCACCTTGGCGCGCTCCGCCGTGCGGCCGATATTGAGAAGCACGTCGGCGCGGTGAGCGACGATGAAGGGAATCTTGTTGGCGCTCGTCACCGGCACCAGCTCGACCGCTACCCCGAGCCGGGCCGCGAGCAGGCGGGCGAAATCGATGTCATAGCCTTCGGGTTTGAAGTTGGCGCCGATCGAGCCGAAAGGCGGATAATCCTCCACCACCGCGACGCGCAGCTTGTGCGTCGACATCACGGTGTCGAGCGCGTCGGCGCGCGCGGTTGCCGCAGCGCCGACGACGAGGATCGGCAGCAGCATCGCGGTCAGGGCTGTCCCCAGGAAGCGCATGGCGTACCTCACATGGCGGCTGGCTGCGCGGCCGCGCGGCGCGCGAGGAAATCGTGGAGCGCGGCGTCGAACTCTTGCGGCGTCTCGACCATCGGCGAATGTCCGCTGTGCCGCATGACGGCGAGCTCGCTGCCCCGGATCCCGTCGAGGAGCGCGCGCGCATGCTCGATGGTCCGGCCCGTGTCGTAGCCGCCGTGGACCACGAGGGTCGGTACCGCGATGCGTCCGAGCAGCGGCCTCAGATCGGTCGCGATCAGGGATTCCTGGACCTCGATCATCGCTTCGAGCGGCGCTCGGGCGGCATCGGCGACGTAGCGGTCGAAGAAGCCGTCCTCAGGAACGCGGTAGAACCAATTGGCGCTGATCGCGCGCATGTTCCGCTCGTCCCCGCCTTCGCGGCGCAACCGATCCAGGAGCTCGCGGCCGAGCCGGTGATCGGTCATCGACGGGCCGGTGCAGACGAGGACGAGGCCGCCGACCGCAGCCGGATGCTCGATCCCCGCGAGCTGGCATACGACGCCGCCCATCGAATGGCCCACCAGGATCGGCCGCTCCAGCCCAAGCGCGCGCGCGAAGCCGGCGGTGCGGCGCGCGAAGGCGCCGACATTGTAGCCGCCGGGCGGCGGATCGGAGGCGAGGAAGTTGTCGATCGCGTAGGCCGAGCAATAGGGCGGCAACGCGTCCATCGCGCGCGCCCAGAGTGCCGACGAGCTGCCGAAGCCGCCATGGAGGAAGACGAGCGGCACCGCGCCCCCGGGTCGCGCCCGGTAGGACACACGCACGCCGTCGACCTCGATCTCGGCCATGCCCCGCCTCCAATCGCTTCGCGCCCAGGCCTCCCCGACGCTAGGAGGCGCATCGCTTTGCAGCAACGTGCGATTTCGATCTTTGTTTCGTTTTTCGTCTTTGTGTCTTATTTTTGGATCGCTCCGTCCCAAATTTGGGCAAAGGATGCGCGAACCGTGGTCACCGTGAGGGAAGCCGGCAGGCGTCTCGGCCAGATGCGCGCCGCCGCGGGCCTGTCGATCGAGGCAGCGGCGCGCGCCGTGGGCGCCTCGCGCGCGCTCCTTTACCGCTACGAGGCGGGCGAGATCGTGAAGCTCGCGACCCTCGAGCGCCTGGCCCGCCTCTACGGCACCACCGCGACCGCGATCCTGAGCGCCGGACCGGAATATCTCACCAATGGCCTGCAGTTCTTCGAGCAGGTCGAGCGCCTCGAGCAGGAGGCGGAGCACATCACGGTCGTGTTCGGCCCTATCGCGTACGCGCTCACCACCGACGCCTACGACCAGGCGCTGTTCCAGGCGCTCGCCGGCGACGATCGTCCAGGCGATGGCCGCCCCGGTGATGGCCGCCCCAGTGATGGCCGCTCGGGCGATGGCCTTTCCGCGGGCGACCTCGAGCGGCTGCGCCGCGCCCTGCGCCGACGCAAGGCCGTGCTCCGCACGCGCCGCCCGAGTTTCGTCAACATCGTGCCGGTCGCGGAAATCCGGCGCTACCTCGAGAACGGCCTCGGTGTGCGTGACGGCGGCACAGCGGCCGAGCGCGCCGCCGCCCGGCGCGCCGCGGTCAAGGAGATGGATCACCTCGCGTCCCTCATCGCGAAACCGCCGATGGGGGTCCAGATCGGTCTCACGGCGCGCCCGCTCCCGACCGCGGGCTTTCAGCTTCTCCGCATCCGCACCGGCGAGCTCCTGGTGACGAGTCCGTTCCGTCTCGGCGAGCCGCTCAATCTCCATTACGGCGTCGCCATGATCAGCGGAGAGGACGAGGCATTGCGCCTCCACGAGACGCTCGCGGCGCGTCTTTGGAGCGAGGCGCTCATGGGCAATCGCGCGATCGACGAAATTCAGCGGCTGATTCGGCTGAGCCGCGGCTGACGATGCCGTGCTGCGCCCGGCTCAAGTATCCAAGCCGGTCAGGGCTTGAAAAACGACTGCACGACCCGGTCGCCGTCCCGGATCTTGAGCCGGTCGACTGTGCCGCCGTTGAGCTCGAGCACGCCCGTCACCGGCACGACCGAGGAGATGGGCGTCTCGTCGTAGGGCACGGCGCGCTCGGCAATGTGGACGATGCGCCCGGTCTTGTCGATGAACAGCATGTCGAGCGGGATGAGCGTGTCCTTCATCCAGAACGCCTCGACCGCCGATTCCGGAAACTCGAACAGCATGCCCGCGTCGGGCGCGAGGCTGTCGCGCCCCATGAGGCCGTGCGCGCGCGTTTCCTCGGTCGCGGCGATCTCGACCTCGAAGCGGTAGGTCTTGCCCGCGGCGGTGACGATGTCGAGGGTCGAGGTCGGCAGCGCCTGGGCGCGCGCGGACGCGAGCCCGACGAGTGCTGCGAGCGCGAGGGCGAGGCAGAGCGCCGAAAATGCCCGGAGCGGCCTCACAGGTAGCGCAGCCATAGATAGACGTTACAGATCGCGACGTGGAGCAGCATCATGCCGAACGCGTATTTCGTGTATTTCCAGAAGCCGAACGGGATGCCGTTGGCCTCCGCGATGCCTGCGACCGCCAGGTTGGCCGAGGCGCCGATCAGCGTGCCGTTGCCGCCGAGGCAGCCGCCGAGCGAAAGCGCCCACCAGAGCGGGACCAGCTTGTCCGGCCCGCCGAACACGGGTGCCGTGTCCTTGATCAGCGGGATCATGGTCGCGACGTAGGGGATGTTGTCGACCACCGACGACAGGAGCGCCGACGCCCATAGAATGACGTAGGCGGTCAGCGAGAAGTCGCCGCCCGTGGCCGCGACCAGCTTCGCCGAGAGCAGCTTGAGCACGCCCGTGACCTCGAGCCCATGCACCACGATGAACAGGCCCACGAAGAAGAAGATCGTGATCCAGTCGACCTCGCCGAAGGTCCGGTTGACCTTCTCGATCTGCTTCGCTGGTTCGCGGTGATGCTCGATGTTGTGCAGCAGCATCAGCACGGCGGCGCCGAGCATGGAGATGGTGCCGGGCTGGAGCCCGAGCTGGTTCGAGAACACGAACGCGACCAGCACCGCGCCCATGACCGCGAGCGAGGCGTAGAGCAGCGGCCAGTCGGTCACCGCCTTCCGCGCGTCGAGCGCCATCACGCGCGCGCGCGCCGCCGGTGTGGCGTGCATCTTGCGGCCCCAGATCACGTGGGTGATCACGAGCTGCACCGCCATGACGAGGACGATGATGGGCGCGAGGTTGGTCGCGAAATCGTCGAAGCTCAGATTCACCGCCGAGCCGATGAGGATGTTGGGCGGATCGCCGATCAGGGTCGCGGTGCCGGTGATGTTGGAGGCGACCACCTCCGCGAACAGGAACGGATAGGCCGGGACCTCGAGCCGCCGCGTCATCGCGAGCGTCACGGGCGCGATCAGCAGCACGGTGGTGACGTTGTTGAGGAACGCCGAGACCACCGCGGTGGTGAGCGAGAGGATCAGCAGCATGGCCCAAGGCTGGGCGCGCCCGCGCTTGGCCGACCAGATCGCGAGGCATTCGAGCATGCCGCTGCGCTGGGCGATCGAGATCAGCACCATCATGCCCGTGAGCAGTGCGAGCGTGTTGAAGTCGATGCCCTGGATCGCCTGGTCCTGGTTGAGCACGCCCGAGACGATCATCAGCCCGGCGCCGAGGAGCGCGATGATCGAGCGGTTCATGCGCTCGGTCACGATCAGCATGTAGGTGAGGATCAGGATCGCGCTCGCGATCCACATGGGGTCGAGCCCCAAGATCAGATGCCCGGCATTCGCGCCCATACCCTCTCGCTTTCCTTTTTTGGCCTTCCAGGCCGCGCGCCCTTGCCGTCGACCGTTTCCGCCCCAGATATGGCGCCGTCACATATGACAAATGATCGGCACCCGGGGAAGCCAAATCCCGCGCCGCCGACGCTTGCCCGCGGCCGCCCGCGCCGCTACTGTGCCGCGCCGACGGCCGTCTCCCGGCGCGCGCGCCCCTGACATCGTGAGGTCTGCCATGGACATGACCGGCGAATACCGCATCGCCGCACCCCGCGAGCGCGTTTGGGCCGCGCTCAACGATCCCGCAATCCTCAAGCAATGCATTCCCGGCTGCCAGGAGCTCGAGAAGACGGGCGAGAACGGCTTCAAGGCCAAGGTGGTCGCGAAGGTCGGGCCGGTGAGCGCCAACTTCACCGGCAACGTGACCCTCTCCGACCTCGACCCGCCCAAGAGCTACAAGATCTCGGGCGAAGGCTCGGGCGGGGCCGCGGGCTTCGCGCGCGGCGGCGCCGAGGTGAGCCTCGAGGCGGACGGTCCGGTGACCCTGCTGCGCTACAAGGTCCAGGCGAACGTGGGCGGCAAGCTCGCCCAGATCGGCTCGCGCCTCATCGACGGCAGCGCAAAAAAGCTTTCCGAAGAGTTCTTCGGTAACTTCGCGCGCCTGGTCGGGGAAGCGGAAGCGCCCGCCGAAGCGCCCGCCGCGGCGTCGGCCCAAGCCCCAGCGCCCGGCGCTCCCGCGTCTGCGAAGGCGCGGACCCTGTCCCCCGCCATCTGGATCGGCGCGGTCGTGGTCGCGATCATCGTCCTGCTGGTGATTTTCGCCGGCTGACCGACCGCGCGCGTCATTTTTCGATCACGTTCGAGAGCAATATTAATGCCCGTCCCACTCGGCACCTCGCACCCGCCGCGCGTCACGGGCTCGCGCTTGACGGCGCGGCACGGCGCGGACCACACTAGCGCGATTGCAAGGGTCGCGCACAAGGCCCGGTTGAGAAATTTTTAGGGAGGACGCATGAGCGCTGTCACGGTTTCCCTGACGGTGAACGGGAAGCCCGTCTCGGCCACGGTCGAGGCGCGCACTCTTTTGGTTCAGCTCCTGCGCGAGACGCTCGGCCTGACCGGAACCCATGTCGGCTGCGACACGAGCCAGTGTGGCGCCTGCGTCGTGCATGTCGACGGGCGCTCGGTCAAGAGCTGCACGCTGCTCGCGGCCCAGGCGGACGGGACGAAGGTCACGACCATCGAAGGGCTCGCGAACGGTACGGCGCTGCATCCGATGCAGGAGGCGTTCCGCGAAAATCACGGGCTCCAATGCGGCTTCTGCACGCCCGGCATGGTGATGAGCGCCATCGACCTCGTGAACCGCAATCCCGAGCCGAGCGAGCACGAGGTGCGCGAGTGGCTCGAGGGCAACATCTGCCGCTGCACGGGCTACCACAACATCGTCAAGGCGATCAAAGCGGGTGCTGCCGCGATGAGGGGGAAGTGACATGCCGGACACCGGAATCGGCGCTTCGGTGAAGCGCAAGGAAGACTCCCGGTTCCTCATGGGCCGGGGCACCTACACCGACGACATCAACCGCCCGCACCAGACCTACGCCTACATCCTGCGCTCGCCTCACGCGCACGCGAAGCTCGCGAAGCTCGACACGTCCAAGGCCAAGAAGGCGCCGGGCGTGGTCGCGGTCTTCACGGGCGAGGATTTCGCCGCCGACAAGCATGGCGGACTCCCGTGCGGCTGGCAGGTGCATTCCAAGGACGGCTCGCCCATGGTCGAGCCGCCGCACCCGCCGCTCGCGATCGAGCGCGTGCGCTACGTGGGCGACCAGGTCGCGGTCGTGATCGCCGAGACCAAGTCCCAGGCGCGCGACGCGAGCGAGCTCATCGAGGTCTCGTACCAGCCGCTCCCGGCGGTGGCCTCGATCGCGGACGCGATCAAGCCCGGCGCACCCCTGGTCTGGGACCAGGCGCCCGGCAACACCTGCTACGATTGGGAGCTCGGCGACAAGGCCGCGGTCGAGGCCGCGTTCAAGAACGCTGCCAAGGTCGCGAAGGCCGATCTCGTCAACAACCGGCTCATCCCGAACGCGATCGAGCCGCGCGCCGCGATCGGCGAGTACGACATCAATTCGGGCCAGCACACGCTCTACACGACGAGCCAGAACCCGCACGTGATCCGGCTCCTCATGGGCGCCTTCGTGCTCGGCATTCCCGAGAACAAGCTGCGCGTGGTGGCGCCCGACGTGGGCGGCGGCTTCGGCTCCAAGATCTACCACTACGCCGAGGAGGCGATCGTCACCTGGGCGTCGAAGAAGATCGCGCGCCCGATCAAGTGGACCGCCGACCGCTCGGAATCCTTCCTCTCGGACTGCCATGGGCGCGATCACGTGACCCATGTCGAGCTCGCCCTCGACGGCAATGCGAAATTCCTCGCCCTCAAGGTCGAGACCAAGGCCAATCTCGGCGCCTATCTCTCGACCTTCGCGCCCTGCGTGCCGACCTATCTCTACGGCACGCTGCTCGCGGGGAATTACGCGACCCCCGCGATTCACGTCTCGGTGCGCGCCCTCTTCACCAACACGGTGCCGGTCGACGCCTATCGCGGCGCCGGGCGGCCCGAGGCGACTTACGTGGTCGAGCGCGTGGTCGACGAGGCGGCGCGCATCACCGGCATCGACCGCGCCGAGATCCGGCGCCGCAACTACGTGCCGCGCGACAAGTTCCCGTACCAGACGCCGGTCGCCCTCCAATACGACACGGGCGATTACGTCACCACCCTCGACAAGGTGCTGAAGCTCGGCGACTACGCGGGCTTCGAGACGCGCCGCGCGGAGGCGGCCAAGCGCGGCAAGCTGCGCGGCCTCGGCATCGCGAGCTACATCGAGGCGTGCGGCATCGCTCCCTCGGCGGTCGTGGGCTCGCTCGGTGCCCGCGCCGGCCTATTCGAGTGCGGCATGGTGCGCGTGCATCCGACCGGGTCGGTGACCGTCTTCACGGGCTCCCACTCCCACGGCCAGGGCCACGAGACCACCTTCTCCCAGCTCGTCTCCTCGACCCTCGGCGTGCCGATCGAGAACGTCGACATCGTCCATGGCGACACCGAGAAGATCCCCTTCGGCATGGGGACCTACGGCTCGCGCTCGCTCGCGGTGGGCGGCACGGCGATCTTCAACGCCATGCAGAAGGTGATCGCCAAGGGAAAGAAGATCGCGGCGCACCTGATGGAGGCGGCCGAGGCGGACGTCGAGTTCAAGGGCGGCGAGTTCCGCGTCGCCGGCACCGACAAGAAGAAATCGCTGACCGAGGTCTCGCTCGCGGCCTATGTGCCGCACAATTATCCGAAGGACCTCGAGCCCGGGCTCGAGGAGACCGCGTTCTACGATCCCCTCAACTTCACCTATCCGGCGGGGACCTACCTCTCGGAGGTCGAGATCGACCCCGACACGGGCAAGGTCGAGGTCGCGAGCTTCGCGGCGGCGGACGATTTCGGGAACGTGATCAATCCCATGATCGTCGAGGGCCAGGTCCATGGCGGCATCGCCCAGGGCATCGGCCAGGCGCTCTACGAGGGCTGCATCTACGATGGGAGCGGCCAGCTCGTGACCGGCTCCTACATGGATTACTGCATGCCGCGCGCGGACAATCTGCCGAACTTCCGGGTCGATACCGGCAATACGCCCTGCACCCACAATCCGCTCGGCGTGAAGGGCTGCGGCGAGGCGGGCGCGATCGGGGCGCCGGCCTGCATCATGAGCGCCATCCTCGATGCGCTCCGGCCGCTCGGCATCGCTTCGCTCGACATGCCCGCGAGTCCTGAGCGCCTGTGGCGCGCAATCCAATCGGCCAAGTCCAAGAAAGCAGCCTGAGACAGAGGCTTAAGGGAGAACTCCGATGTACGACTTCAACTACCACAAGGCCAAGAGCCTGGACGACGCCGCGAAGCTTTTGGCCGGCAAGGACGAGGCCAAGCTGGTCGCGGGCGGGATGACCCTGATCCCGACCTTGAAGCAGCGTCTCGCCAAGCCCTCGGACCTGGTGGATTTGAACGGCATCGCCGCCCTGGCCGGCATCAAGCGCGAGGGGAGCGCGATCGCGATCGGCGCCATGACGCGCCATGCGGACGTCGCGTCCTCGGCCGAGGTCAAAAAGGCGATCCCGGCGCTCGCGGCACTCGCCGACGGCATCGGCGATCCCGCCGTACGCAATCGCGGCACCATCGGCGGCTCGATCGCGAACGCCGACCCGGCGGCGGACTATCCCGCGGGGCTCGTGGGTCTCGGCGCCACCGTGATCACCAACAAGCGCAAGATCGCGGCCGACGAGTTCTTCAAGGGCCTGTTCGAGACCGCGTTGGGCGCGGGCGAGATCGTGACATCCGTGAGCTTCCCGATCCCGGAAAAGGCGGGCTACGCCAAGTTCCCGAACCCGGCCTCGCGTTACGCCGTGGTCGGCGTATTCGCGGCCAAGAGCGCGTCGGGCGTGCGCGTCGCGGTCACGGGCGCGGGGCCGAGCGTGTTCCGCTGGAAAGACGCCGAGGCGGCGCTTTCGAAAAGCTGGACGCCGGGCGCCCTCGATGGGCTCAAGGTCAAGGCGGACGGGCTCAATTCGGACATCCACGCGAGCGCCGAATACCGCGCCCATCTCGTCACCGTGATGGCGAAACGCGCGGTCCAGGCGGCTGGGTAAAGAGCGTTGTTGAGTTGCGTGCACGGCAAATCGCCCTTCTCAACGCGTCATGGCCGGGCTTCTCCCGGCCATCCACGTCTTCTTCAATTCGTGGATAGCCGGGCTCGGCCGTCGGCCCGCGCGGCGACAAGCTTCACGTCCCGGCCATCCCCGGTTTGAGGACATGGATGCCCGGGACAAGTCCGGGCATGACGATTTGGGATGTAACCGTTTGACCGCCCGCGACTTCCGCCCCATGTCCGCGCGATGATCCCGCTCTCGGTCCTCGACCTCGCCCCGATCCGCCAAGGCGGCGACGCGGCCCAGTCGTTTGCGAACTCGCTCGACCTCGCGCGTCATGCCGAGCGTTGGGGCTATAAGCGCTTCTGGCTCGCCGAGCATCACAACATGCCCGGAATCGCGAGTGCGGCGACCGCGGTCGTGATCGCGCATGTGGCGGGCGGCACCTCAAGCATCCGCGTGGGGGCCGGCGGCATCATGCTACCGAACCACGCGCCCCTCATGGTGGCCGAGCAGTTCGGCACTCTCGCCTCGCTGTTCCCGGGCCGCATCGATCTGGGGCTCGGCCGCGCGCCGGGCACCGACCGGGTCACGATGCACGCGCTCCGTCGCAGCCTGGCCGCCGATGAGAACGATTTCCCGCGCGACGTGGTCGAGCTCATGGCCTATTTCGGCCCGCCTCAGCCGGGCCAAACGGTGCGCGCGGTGCCCGGCGCGGGGCTCGAGGTGCCGATCTGGATTTTGGGCTCGAGCCTCTATGGCGCCCAGCTCGCGGCGATGCTCGGCCTGCCCTACGCTTTTGCGTCCCATTTCGCGCCGACCGACCTCGACCAGGCCGCGGCCCTCTATCGCGCTCAATTCGAGCCGTCGAAAATCCTCGCGAAGCCCTATTTCATGCCGGCCTTGAATGTCTTCGCGGCCGCGACCGACGAGGAGGCGCGCCTCCTGTTCAGCTCGCACCAGCAGGCGGTGATCAATCTCAGGACCGGCCGGCCGGGCCAGCTGCCGCCGCCCCTGGCCGGCTTCGAGGCGGGGCTCGATGCGCGCGGCCGCATGATTCTCGACCTCGCCTTGAGCTGCGCGGTGGTGGGATCGCCCGACACGGTGCGCCGCGGCCTCAAATCCTTCATCGAGCGCACGGGGGCCGACGAGATCATGGTCGCAGGCCAAATCTACGACCACGCGGCGCGGCTGCGCTCGTTCGAGATCGCCGCCGAAGCGCGCGACGCGCTGAGCCGGGCGGCCTAGCGTGTAGTTCGAATGAATTGAATCGAACCCTCGGACCGTCATGCCCGCGCAGGCGGGCATCCACGCCTTCAGATGGACCCCCGCCTTCGCGGGGGTGACGAGCGGGGCTGTCAAACCTAGCCGGAGCAGACCTTAGGCGCGTTTCGTTACCGCGGCGTCGCGCGCGCGAGCTCGGACATTTCCGGCACGGCGCAACGCCGGCGCCAGAACGGTGCCGCGCGGAAACGCGACTTCCCGTAGACCAGCGTGCGCTCGCGCAGAAACGCCTCGACCGCCTCCGCCAGGGTCGCGCCATAGGCATCGAGCGGCACCCGGTCGCCCCCGAGCCAAGCGGCGGCGGCGAGCGCGGCGCGCCGTCCCGCCCAAAGCGCCGTCGTGATGCCGTGGGACGAAAGCGGGTCGAACGCAGCCGCCGCGTCGCCCGCGGCGGCCCATCCCTCGCCCGCCGAGCGCTCGAGCCAGACCGTGCCGGCCGAGGCGTGTCGCGGCGGCTCGTCGAGCGCGAAGCGGGCGCTCTCGATCCAGCGCGCCATGAACTGGGTCGCGCCGACGAGGCCGCGCCACGCGCCAAGGTCGCGCGCGAGGTTGCGCGGCATGAAATCGGGATCGGTGAAATAGGCGAGCGCCAAGCGCCCGTCGGGCAGCAAGGTCGCGTACCACCAGCCTTGCTCCGCAGCCTCGATGAGGGTCGCGTTGGTGGGCTCGACCGTCGCGTCGATCTGGTCGAGGAACGCGACCGCCGCGACCAGCCGGTCCGCGCGCCGGCGCTGCACGAGACGCCGCGCCGCGACCGCGCGCGCCCCGGTGCAATCGATCACGAAGTCGGCTTCGAGGGCGGCGCCGTCCGCGCGCGCGATACGCCAGCCCGTGCCATGCCGCTCGACCTCCACGATTTCGCCCGCGACGCGATCGACCCCGCGCACCTCGAGCGCCGCCTCGAGCATGCGGTCGAACGCCGGCCGGTCGATCACGAGGCCGGGCCCGTCGGGCGACGCGAAGGCGTTGCGCTCGGCGAGGAACGACGTCGACCAGGCGGCGTAGGTCGCATGGGCCGGCCGCTGGGGCAACGCGGCAAAGCGCTCGGCGAGGCCGAGCTCGGCCAGGATCGGCAGCGCCTTGGGCGAGAGGGATTCGCCCGGCCGGTCGCGCTCCCCCGCGCGCGATGGGGGTGCTATCCCGCACGCCGGAACGTCCAGCTCGGCGAGGGTGAGCAGTGCCGCGGCGGCCGCGACGCCGCCGCCGAGGACGGCAACGCCGGGGCGTCGCGTCACGGCCGCGGCGGACCGCGGAACGGCGGCTCGGACGGCGTCAGGCTCATCGAGCCGCGATCGACCTCGACGAACAGCTCGGCCGGAACACCCGGGAGCTTGTCGCGGTCGCGCGGCCCCGGCCGCTGGACCACGAAGCCCATGCGGTGCCAGAGATAGATCATCTGGTTGAGCCCGTCGGTGTAGCTCGCCTCGGCGTGATAGCCGATGCCGGCCACGCCGCGCGACCAGGCGACGCGGCTGTCGAAGAACTTGACCCGTTGGGCGGGCGAAAGCTTCGGGTCCATGACCGCGTCGTAATAGACCTCGGGCAGCACGTCGATCGGCAAGAGGGCCGGCCACCAGACCGCGTTCGGGAAATCGTTCGAGAACACGACCTGCTGGCAGCTGAAGGCGTCGCATTGCCAGGGGATGCCCATCCAGCGCGTGAGGTCGCCCGGCATTTGGGGTGCGATCGCGGGCGGCACGGCCGCCGTCCCCTTGAAGGCGAGCTCGGGCGTCAAGAGCTGGCCCAGATCCTGGATCAGGGTCGGATCGCGCTTGGTCGAGAGCGCGATGCGATAAGGCGCCCAATAGAGCTCCTTGTGGCGCAGCGGCCAGGTGAGCTCGACGCCCGGATGGAACGCGCCGCCCGAGCACATTTCGAGCGCCGCGCGCGTGAGCGCCTCGGGCTGCTCGGAAAGCGGGATCTTGTCGAACTCGGGCGCCTCGTCCTTCCAGGGCAGCGGCCCCATGTCGTCGACGAAATCGCCCGCCTCCCATTTCTGGAGGATGGCGTATTGCTGCTTCGGGATGCGGAACCAGAACAGCGGCGAGCCGTCGTAATTGATGCCGTCGCCCAGCATGTAGGGGAGCTTGTATTGCTGCTGGGCGCTGTCGTTCGGGTTGCGGAACGCGCGGAACACGTGGGTCCTGAGCGCGCGCGCCTCTGGCTTCGGGTCGGCGAGGCGCTTGATGTAGGCCGGGTCGGCGAAATTCCCCACGTCGATCCAGCGCTCGCTCAAATTCTGCGCCGCCGCGACCCAGTTGAGGAGGCCGATCGCGCGGAACAGCGGATAGATGTATTTGCGGAACGAGAGCTTGCCCTCGGGCGGCTTCATCCAGCCCGCCTCGACCGCGACGTCGGTCGCGATGTCGAAGAGCGAGATGAAGGGCGGGATCGCGGGCGCGAAATGCGGCCCGACGCAGGCGATCCAGCCATTGTCCGCCTGGTAGGCGGTGCCGCCGATGGTGACCTTGGCCTCGACCGGCCCGTCGCACCAATCGTCCTGCCAGCCGTCATTGTCGGAGAAATTGCTGATCGGATTGTTCGCCACCGCCGAGCGCGACACGCCGTCCGCGGGAAACACCTCGAGGCGGCCGTCGGCGTCGGTTTGGAGATGGCCGAGGGGGACGTCGAGCTTGCGCCAGAAGGTGCCGCCGAGCGCGTAGGCCGGGTCGCTTCCGCGTGCATTGACCGAGCGGCCCGAGATCGCGACCTTCTTCGACTTGATCACCAGCATCGCCGCGCGCTCGCCGTCGGGCACGATGAACTGGTTGCGCTTCTGCCCCGGAAGGCCGGGGGCAAGTGCCCCGTTGTCGAGCGGGTTGTTGAAGCCGTACCAGGCGGCCTTGGTGTTGGCGACCTCGACCGCCCATTCGATGCTGGCATTGGCCGCGGTTACCTCGCGGATCACCTGGCCCTGCTCGTTGAAGGCATAGATGCGGAAGCGCTGCACCTGCTTCTTGATCTTGTCCGGCCCCTCCTTGTAGTCGCCCTTGGGCAACGCCGGAACGCCGGGCACCTCGGGTGCTCGGAACCAGAGCGCGCTGTTGCCGACCCGAGAAATGCCGAGCGGCGGATAGATCGCGAGCCGGTGGATCTTGGTGTCCGCCGGCGCTTCGTTCGAGGCCGATTGCGCATAGGCCGCGCGCGCCGCAAGGGGTAGTGCGAAGGCCGTCGCCCCCACGCCCGCCAAAAAGTCCCGCCGTTTCATGCCGCCCGCCGAGTTGGTCACAGCACCCCTCCCTATCGTATTCCGCGCGCCCGTGTTCGAGGCCCGAAGCGTCGCGGTTGAATATCTGTGCGATCTTACCGCGATTCTTCCAACCGGTCATCGCCAAACGCCGGCCTGTCGGCGCCGACTGCGGGTCCCGCGCGTTCTCCGAGGACAGGCCTCGCGCAATTCCCAATCCGTGCCCTGGGACGGCGGTTGCGGGCGCCGCCCTTGCCTTTCGGCACCCCATGGCCCCATTTTGGGTCTATATTTTCGCCCAAATCGAACAGATTCCCGCCGCGAGTGAGAGCCGATCAATGCCCCTGCCCGTTTCCGTCGATGCCGCCGAGACGCTCCTTGCCGAGGGGCGCTATGTTGCCGACCGCAGCCTCGCAACCGCGGTGTACCTGTCGCTGAAGCTCGGCCGGCCGCTCTTCCTCGAGGGCGAGGCGGGGGTGGGCAAGACCGAAATCGCCAAGGTGCTCGCCGAGACCCTGGGCCGGCGCTTGGTGCGCCTCCAATGCTACGAGGGGCTCGACGTCGCGTCCGCGGTCTACGAATGGAACTACGCGCGCCAGATGATCGAAATCCGCCTCGCCGAGGCCGCGGGCGGCAAGGATCGCGCCTCGCTCGGGAGCGACATTTTCGCCGAGCGTTTCCTGATCAAGCGCCCGCTGCTTCAGGCGCTCGAAAGCGACGCGGCCGGCCCGCCCGTGCTGCTGATCGACGAGCTCGACCGCGCGGACGAGCCGTTCGAGGCCTATCTCCTCGAAATCCTCTCGGACTTCCAGGTCACCATTCCCGAGATCGGCACCGTCAAGGCCGAGCGCCCGCCCATCGTCGTGATCACCTCGAACCGCACGCGCGAGATTCACGACGCGTTGAAGCGGCGCTGCTTCTATTACTGGGTCGATTATCCGTCCGCCGCGCGCGAGCTCGAGATTCTGCGGCTCAAGGCGCCCGAGGCGCCGGTCGAGCTCTCGCGCCAGGTGGTGGGCTTCGTCCAGGCGTTGCGCCAACGCGACCTGTTCAAGCTCCCGGGCGTCGCCGAGACCATCGACTGGGCCCATGCGTTGACCCAACTCGACGTGGTGCAGCTCGACCAGGCCGCGGTCGATAACACACTCGGCGTGCTGCTCAAGTACCAGGACGACGTGGCCAAGATTCAAGGCAGCGAGGCGGCGGCGATCCTCGCGCAAATCCAGGCCGAGCTCAAATCCGCCGAGGCGGCGAGCGCCGCCAAGCGCAAGGCATGAGCGGCGACGCGATCCCGACCCGGCTCACGGGAAACCTGCCCGAGGGCGGGAAGCTGGTCGCGAACATCGTGCATTTCGCGCGCGCGCTCAGGCGCGCCGGCATGCCCATCGGGCCGGGGCGCGTGATCGAGGCGGTCGAGGCGGTGCGCGCGGTCGGCATCGAGAGCCGCGAGGATTTCTACTGGGCGCTCCACGCCGTGTTCGTCAACCGGCGCGACCAGCGCGCCCTCTTCGACCAGGCGTTCCACGTGTTCTGGCGCAACCCGCGCCTGCTCGAGCGCATGATGGCGCTCATGCTGCCGCAGGTTAAGCCACCGCCGGGCGAGGAGCCGGGCGAGGCGATGAGCCGGCGTCTCGCCGACGCGCTCGCCGAGGCGCGCGGGCGCGGCGGAAGCGACGACGAGCCGCCCGAGCCCGAAGTGATCGCGGACGCGTCCCTCACCTACTCCGACCGCGAGCTCTTGCAGAAGATGGATTTCGAGCAGATGTCGGCGGACGAGATGCGCGCCGCCAAGGCCGCGATGGCGCGGCTCAGGCTCCGGCTCATGGAGGTGCCGACGCGACGCTTCCGCACGGCCCGGGCCGGCCCGCGTATCGACATGCGCGCGACCTTGCGCCGAAGCTTGCGCGGCGGCGGCGACGAGATCGACCTCCGGCGGCGCACGCAACGGAAGCGCCGGCCGCCGCTCGTGGTGTTGTGCGACATCTCGGGCTCGATGAGCCGCTATTCGCGCATGCTGCTCCATTTCCTTCACGCCCTCACCAACGACCGCGACCGGGTGTCCGTGTTCCTGTTCGGGACGCGCCTCACCAACATCACGCGCCATCTGCGCGCACGCGACGTGGACGTGGCGCTCGACCGGGTCGCGGGCGCGGTCGAGGATTGGTCCGGCGGGACACGCATCGGCGCCGCCCTCGGCGCGTTCAACCGGCACTGGTCGCGCCGCGTGCTCGGCCAGGGGGCGGTGGTGCTGTTCATCTCCGACGGGCTCGACCGCGACGCGGGCGAGGGTCTCGCCGAGGAGATGGAGCGCTTGCACAAATCCTGCCGCCGCCTCGTCTGGCTCAACCCGCTCTTGCGTTACGAGGGATTCGAGCCCAAGTCCCTCGGCATGCGCGCGATCCTGCCCCACGTGGACGATTTCCGCACCGTGCACAATCTCGAGAGCCTGACCCAGCTCGCCGACGCGTTGCGCGCGGCGCCCGGACGGCGCGAGGAAGGGGTGAGCGCTTGGGGCGATTCCGGGCGCGCCTTCGTGCGCGCGGACGCGCGCGCCAATGCAGCCCAAGGAGCGATCTCATGAGCGATGCCCAGGCCGATCCCCTCGATCTCGCGAAGCGCTGGCGCGCCGAAGGACGCGGCGTGGCGCTCGCGACCGTGGTCACCACCTGGGGCTCTTCGCCGCGCCCGGTCGGGAGCCAGCTCGTGGTCGATGACAAGGGCAAGATGGAAGGCTCGGTCTCGGGCGGTTGCGTCGAGGGTGCCGTGGTGGGCGAGGCGCTCGCCGCGATCAAGGACGGGAAGTCGCGTCTGCTCGATTTCGGCGTGACCGACGAGCAGGCTTGGGACGTGGGCCTCGCCTGCGGCGGCAAGATTCAGATTTTCGTCGAGAAGGTCGAATGAAGACGCCCCTCCTCGCCTCGCTGCAAGCCGCGCGCGCGGCTAAGCGTCCGGTGGCGCTCGCGACCGATCTCAAGTCGGGCGCCCAGGCGCTGGTGACGCCGGACTCTGCCGAAGGCGACCTCGCGCTCGATGCGCAGGCGCTCGCTTCCGTGCGCCGGAGCCTCGCCGACGACAAAAGCGGCGCCATCGAGGCGGGCGGGAAGCGTCTCTTCGTCCAGGTCTTCAATCCGCCGCTGCGCATGATCGTCGTGGGTGCCGTGCACATCGCCCAAGCGCTGGTGCCGATCGCGAGCCTCGCCGGCTATGCCGTGACCGTGATCGATCCGCGCCGCGCCTTCGCGACACCTGAGCGCTTCCCCGAGGTCGCGATCAGCCACGAATGGCCCGACGAGGTGCTGCCCAAATTGGCGCCCGACCGCCGCACGGCGATCGTGACCCTCACCCACGATCCCAAGATCGACGATCCGGCACTCGAGGCGGCGCTGCGCTCGGACGTGTTCTATGTCGGCGCCCTCGGAAGCTCGCGCACCCATGCGAAGAGGCTCGAGCGTCTCGGCGCGAAGGGCTTTGGTGCTGCCGATTTCGCGCGCATCCACGGGCCCGTGGGTCTCTCGATCGGCGCCAAGTCGCCGGCCGAGATCGCGATCTCGATCCTGGCCCAGATCACCCAGGTGCTCCATGGGCGCGAGATGGCCGAGGCCAAAGCCGCGCGCGAGGCCGGAAAGCCGGGCGCTCGCGAGCTCGCCAAGGAGGCGCCGTGATCTTCGGCCCGACCCCGCTCGCGGAGGCCGAGGGTGCGGTGCTCGCCCATTCGCTGCGCGCGGGCGCTCTGTCGTTCAAGAAGGGGCGCAGGCTTTCGGCCGCGGACGTTGCAGCGCTCAGGGACGCGGGGCTCGCCTCGGTCGTGGCCGCGCGCCTCGAGCCCCACGAGATGGGCGAGGACGAGGCGGCGTCCGCGATCGCCGCCGCGTGCCTCGGAGCGCATGTGAGCGCGAGCCCGGCCTTCACCGGCCGGTGCAACCTGTTCGCCGAGGTAAGGGGGCTCGCGGTGATCGACCGCGCGCGGGTCGACGCGCTCAACCTCGTGGACGAGGCGATCACCATCGCGACCCTCACGCCCTACGAGGTGGCGGAAGCGGGCCAGATGGCGGCCACGGTCAAGATCATCCCCTTCGCGGTCGGGCGCTCGCTGGTCGCCCGCGCGACGGCCATTGCGCGCGAGGGTAAGCCGCTCGTGCGTATCGCACCCTTCCAGACCAAACGCGCCGGGCTCATCCAGACGCGCCTTCCCGGCACCAAGGAAGCGACCCTCGAGAAGACCCGCGCCGCCATCGAGGCGCGTCTCGAGGCGCTCGGGAGCCGCTTGGCCGAGGAGCGCCGCACGTCCCACGACGAAGCCTCGCTCGCGGCGGCGATCGACGAGCTCAAGGGGCTGGGCGCGGACCCGATCCTCATCTCCGGCGCCTCCGCCATCGTCGACCGGCGCGACGTGATCCCGGCCTCGATCGAGCGCGCGGGCGGCCGGGTCGAGCATTTCGGCATGCCGGTCGACCCGGGCAACCTGCTGCTCGTGGGAACGCTCGAAAACGGCGTGCCGGCGATTGGCCTTCCGGGCTGCGCGCGCTCGCCGAAGTTCAACGGTTTCGATTGGATTCTTAGGCGCTTACTGGCCGAAGTTCCGATCGCGCGTGAAGACCTCGCGCGTATGGGTGCGGGCGGGCTCTTGGCCGAGACCGAGAGCCGCGGCCTGCCGCGCGCGTTGGCGACCGCGGCTGCCGGCGTTGGACCCGCCGCCATGCCGCGTGCGCCCAAGATCGCGGCCTTGCTGCTCGCGGCCGGCCTCTCGCGCCGGATGGGGAAGGCGAACAAGCTCCTGGCCGAGATCGACGGCGCCCCCATGGTCGCGCGCGCGGCCGATGCGATCCTGGCCTCGAAGGCGTCGCCGGTCCTGGTCGTGACCGGCCACGAGGCGGAGCGCGTGCGCGCGGCCCTCGCCGGGCGCGCCCTCGGCTTCGTCCACAATCCCGACTATGCCCAGGGGCTCGCGAGCTCGCTGAAACGCGGCTTGGCATCCCTCCCAGGGGATGTCGACGGCGCCCTCATTTGCTTGGGCGACATGCCGCGCATCGCACCCGCCGGGATCGACCGGCTGATCGCCGCCTTCAACCCCGTCGAGGGGCGCGCCATCTGCGTCCCCACCTATCGCGGCAAGCGCGGCAATCCGGTGCTGCTCGCCAAGAGATATTTCAGCGAGATGCAACGCCTCTCGGGCGACACCGGCGCGCGTCCGCTCTTGGGCCAGCACCACGACATGGTGGCCGAGGTCGAGATGGACGATGACGGCGTCCTGATCGACGTCGATTCCCCCGACAAGCTCGTGAAGCTGCGCGCGGAAACCAGCGTGGCGACGTGAGCGCCTGCCGCGCGCGCCCCCCTTCTCCGCCTGGAAATCGCCGCGTCCCTGGTGCTATGATGCGCGTATGCAAACAATCCGACCCCACCAACCGCGCACCGCGCGCGCCATGAGACGGGCGTTTCCCGGCGCGCTCGCGGGCGCGTTGCTCGCGCTCGGCATCTTCCTCGCCGCGCCGAGCGCCGCCCACGCCCAAACGAGCGACCGCTTCCTCGCGGGCTACAACGCGTATGTGAAAAAGGATTTCGCGACTGCGCTCTATTACTGGCGGCCGCTCGCGGAGAACGGCGACGCCGAGGCGCAATACGATCTCGGGATCATGTACCTGAACGGCCAGGGCGTGAAGCAGGACACCGCCGAGGCGATCAAATGGTTCTCGATCGCGCGCGACGCCCATTTTCCCCAGGCCGTCACTGCCATGGACGAGATGGAGACCAGCACCAAGCTCAAGCCGAACGATCTGACCGAGGGGCTTCGGCGGCGCGACGTATACGAGCGCAGTCACGCGCCCTGACATGCCGGCATGCCGGCGCGCGCGCCCGACGCTCGGGCGCCCGCTTCCCGCCTGCGCTCAGCTCGATTTCTTCTTGGCGTCGATCAGGCCCTTGAGGGTCTTGTACTCGACGCAATCGCTGCCGCACAGCTTGTCGAGTTTCGCGAGCCGCTCCTCCGCCTTGGGCATGTCGCCCATCTGGAGATAAAGCTCGCCGAGATATTCGTTGGCTCCCAGATGGTTCGGGTCGATCGCTAGCGCCTTCTCGTAGGCGTCGAGCGATTCCGGGAACTTGCCGAGCTTGCGCTCGGAGTAGCCGATCATGTTCCACGCATCCGCGTTCTTGGGATCGCTCGCGACCACCTTGTCGAGATGGCCGATCGCGTCCGCGTAATTGCCGCTATGGGCGGCCTTGACGCCCTCGGAATAATCGTCCGCCTTGGGCGCCGTCGCCGCGGGCGTGCCGCTGTCCATCGCCAGCGCCGGTGCGGCACCCGCCCCCGCCAGGATCAGGATCGCGGCCAGGGCCGCGCTCAACTTGCCGTGCATCGATGCCATGGGTTCCTCCCGTTGAACGACGCGCCGCCGCGCGCCTCCGGCCCGCAGGGGCCAATCTACACCCTATAGACCGGGCCCGCGCCCGGGTTCCAAGGCCGGTCACAGAAATTTGACGCGGCCGCCCCACCAGGCTCGACGCCGGCCGCTCGCGCCGGCCGCGCGGATCGGAAAATTCGCTTTTGCCACCATAATTTGGCATAGTCCAGGCGAGTTCGGCGCGCGCCAGGGCGGCGTGCCGGCCGCGACGGGGTTGGAATGCGCGTCAGATGAGCGATCGAAGCCACGAGCCGGGCGCCGAGGCGCCGGAGCAGCGCGTCGAGCATACCGAGGCCAGGGCCCCTGGCGACGCCGCGCGAGACGAGGCCGCACGAGACGAGGCCGCGTCGGGCGAGCCCGCGCCGGCCAGGCCGCAAGCGGAACCCGAAGACAGGCCGGAACTCGAGCCTGCGGCCGAAGCGCCCCTGAGCCCTCACGCCTTCGCGCAAGCGCAAGCTCAAGCCATGCCCTGGCTCGATCCGCGGCGCGACCGGACTATGATCCTGTTCTCGGGCTTCTTGCGACGCCGGCGGCTCGTGATCCTGGGCGCGGCCCTGCCGATCACGGCACTCGCCGTGCTTTACGCGCTTCTCGCAACGCCGATCTACGTCGCCGAGGCGCGCCTCGTGATCCAATTCCCGAGCTCGGGCAACAACAGCGCCTCCATGCCGCTCAACCCGCTCGATACCGGGGCCGCGGTCGGCACCCTCACGCGCGCGGCCGAGATCGCCTCGAGCGGCATCGCGGGCCAAGCCGTCGACCAGCTCGGCCTCGCAACCGATCCCCGCTTCAACACCGCCTTGCCCAGGCCCGCCCAGGGCGGGATCCTCGGGTCCGTCGGCGGCGCGGCATCGGCCGTGCTCGACTGGCTCTCGGGCGTGTTCGGCAATGCGGCCGAGCCGCTCTCGATGGAAGGGGCGACGCCGGCCGAGCGCGCGGCGGCCCTCCACGATCGGCTCATCAACCAGTTCCTCGCGTCGCTCCGGGTGGTGCCCGAAGGGGCGACGCCGGTGATCGACGTGCGCTTCCGCTCCTCGAGCCCCGAGCTCGCGATGCGCGCCGCGAACATGACCGCGCGCCTCTACCTCGCCCAGCAGGCGGGCCTCGCGGATACCGGCCTCGCTTCCACCGATTCCCTCGACCAGCGCGTCAAGGACGCGAGCGCGCGCCTCGCATCCGCGCAGGAGAAGCTGGGCGATTTCCAGCAAAGCGCCGCCGCGATCCCGTCGGGCGACAGCAACGTCTACGAGCAGCAGCTCGCGCGCCTCGAGGCGGATTTGACGCAAGCGCGCCTGGTCACGGCGGACGCCAACAACCGCGCCCAGCAGGCGCAGAAGCTCGCCGCGTCGCCCGAGAACGCCGCGACCAGTCCGGTGCTCGACAGCGTGCCCGCGATCCAGCAGCTGCGCACCCAGCTCGCGCGCCTCAACGACACGCTCACGACGCTACGCACCATCTACAAGGACACCTATCCCAAGATCCAGGACATGATCCAGCAGATCAGGGAAACGCGCGAGAAGCTGGGCGCCGAGGTGGCGAAGGCCGCGGTCGTGCTCTCGACCCAGGCGGACGTAGCCAAGATGCACGAGCGCGAGCTCGCGCGCGAGGTCGACCGCGTGCAGTCGATCATCCAGCAGCAGCACGAGGCGGCCGCGACCAAATCCCAGATCGAAGGAGAGATCCAGGACGCGCGCCAGGCCTACAATCTCGCGGTGACGCAACTCCGCAACGCCGAGCAGACGCCCGCGCCCAAGAGCGCGACCGTGCGCCTGGTTTCGGCCGCGACCCTGCCGACAATGCCCGCCTATCCGCCCAAGCTCTTGATCGTGGGCGGGGCGTTCCTGGTCTCGCTCCTCATCGGCATCTCGATCGCGCTCGCGGCCGACCTGCTCGAGCCCGGCTTCCGCACGCGCTCCCAGCTCGAGCTCGCGACCGGCCTCGGCGTGCTCGGCCTCGTGCCCGCGGCCGGCCGCCTCGCCGACGGCAAGGCGCCCCACACGCGCGCCCTCGAGCAGCCCAACTCAACTTACGGCGAGGCGATCCGCGCGTTGCGCGGGACGCTGTTCGTGATCCATGGCGGGGCGGGCCTGCGCGCGATCATGGTGACCTCGGCCGTGCCCGGCGAGGGCAAGACCTCGACCGCGGCGGCGATCGCGACCTCGGCGGCGCGCGCGGGAAAGAATACCGTGATCGTCGAATGCGACGTGCTGCGCCCCTCGCTCCACGGCGCGCTCGGCTGCCCGCGCGCCCCGGGCTTG
Organism: Alphaproteobacteria bacterium; assembly: GCA_035509415.1. Lineage (GTDB taxonomy): Bacteria > Pseudomonadota > Alphaproteobacteria > JACZXZ01 > JACZXZ01 > DATJLQ01. The sequence goes on along the minus strand of DATJLQ010000090.1, from coordinate 7,810 downwards.
ACCGAATATCTCTTTGGACGCGCCACGATCGACGAGGTGGTGCGTACCGACCCGCTCTCGGGCGCCCATTACATCACCGCCGGCAGCCCGGTCGCGACCGCGAGCGAGATGCTCGCGAGCGAGGGGCTCCAACGCCTGATCCAGGCACTGCGCGAGACCTTCGAGCTGGTAGTGGTGGATTCGCCGCCGGTCATGGCGGTGTCGGACACGCTGGTGCTCCAGCGCCTCATCGACCAGACGGTGATGGTCGTGCAATGGCAAAAGACCTCGCGCGAGCTGGTCTATACGGCGCTGCGCCAGGTCGCCGAATCGGGCGGCACCATCGCCGGCCTGGTCATGACCCAGGTCGATATGCGCAAGCACGCCTTCTACGAATATGGCGGACGTGGGCGCGAGGCCTACGGCGCCTATCGCAGCTACCATTCGGACGCCGCCTAACCGTTCGGTGCGCGCCGAAAATCGAAAATTTCCGTTCGATCAATATGTTATGGAGGTTCGCGCGTTCGCGCCCGTCACAATTCACGGAAATAAGTACCTAAATCATGATAGTTGGTACCTAAATTCTATTAAATCAGGACCTTCCTGATATTATTGCATTAACTGAGTGATTTAGGTACTCTGTCCGCTTTTGGGACTGGAGCCGATGCCGAAGATCGCCCTCGATCCCATGGCGCCCGAAGCCCTGCCGCTGCCCGCGCGCGGCCAGGTCGATTATTGGGACGGCGGTACCTCCGGCCTCGGGCTGCGCGTGTCTCAAGGCGGCACCAAATCCTGGGTCGCGATGATCGAGCGCGACGGGCGCAAGCGCCGCGTCACCTTCGGCACCTACCCCGCCCTCACCCTCGAGGGTGCGCGGCGCATGCTCGGCGCCCTCAACGCGCGGCCCGGCATGCTCGCGGATCAGCTTGCGCGGCCGCGTCGCCCACGCGGCCGGCCGCCGAAGCGGGCACTCATCCCGCCCGCGCCTCCGGCGCCCGCGGGCGCGCTCGAGCCGAGCCCGCTCGGCCTCGATTTCGCCGCGACCCTCGAGCGGCTGCCTTGCGCGATCCTGGTGCTCGAGCGCGACCGCATCCGGCGCGCGAATGGCGTCGCGATCGCGCTCCTGGGCGCCATCGACGCCGACCAGCTCGAAGGGCGCGCGCTCGAGAGCGTGATCCATCCCGCCGACCGGGCGCGCTTTGCGGTCCAGCTTTCGGGCAAGGATCTGGAGCGGCGCGCGAAGCCGCGCTCGCTGCGGTTGCGCCTCCTGCGCCTCGACGGCAGCGCCTTCTCGGCCGAGGTCGCGGGTGTCGCGATCGCGGGCCCGGACGGCGCGGACCGGCTCATATCGTTGCTCGACCGCAGCGAGGACGAGACGGCGATCGACTCGCTGCGCCACGCGGCCGAGCGCGCCGAGGCGACGAACGAGGCCAAGAGCGGCTTCCTCGCGACCCTGAGCCACGAGCTGCGCACGCCGCTCGCGGCCATGATCGGGATCCTGCGTCTCCTCGAGGAAAGCGAGCTCGACCCGACCCAACGCCACCATGTCGCGGTCGCGATCCACGCGGCGGATGGGCTCCTCGAGGTGCTGCACGACGCCTCCGATCTCGCCCGCATCGAGGCCGGGAAGCTCGAGCTCCGGCGCGCCCCGTTCGATCTTCACGCCGCGGCCGAGGCGGCGGTCGCGCTCTTCGCGGCGGGCGCCGAGGACAAGCGGGTCGCGCTCAAGCTCGACATCGCATCCGACGTGCCGCGCCTCGTCGAGGGCGATAGCGGGCGATTGCGCCAGGTGCTGGTCAATCTGGTGAGCAACGCGCTCAAATTCACCGACGCCGGCAGCATCGACGTCGAGGTGAGCGCCCTTGGCATCGAGGAGGGACGCCGGCTCGTGCGCTTCGAGGTACGCGACACCGGCATCGGCATCCCGGCGGACAAGCGCGCGCGCCTGTTCACGACCCATGGAAGGCTCGACCGCCCCGCCTCCAAGCCGCGCCCGGGCGCCGGCCTCGGCCTCTCGATCAGCCAGGCGCTGGTCGGTCTCATGGGCGGGACCATCGGGTTCGAGAGCGAATACGGCAAGGGCAGCCGGTTCCATTTCACCGTGGCCTTCGCCCCGGCCGAGGGGCGCGCCGAGAGTCCGCCCGCCCCCCTCGCGCCGATCCCTGTAGCGCCGATTGCGCCACGTCCGGCCCTGCCTGGGCCGATGCCTGCTTCCGCGCTTGGGCCCATCGAGGCGGCGGGGCCGCGCAAGCCGCGTATCCTGCTGTGCGACGACGACGCTACGCTACGCGAAGTGCTCATCGCCATGCTGCGCGACCGGCCGGTCGAGGTCGAGCCCGCGGCGCGCGGCGACGAGGCGGTCGAGCGGGTGCGCGACGGCGATTTCGATTTGGCCCTGATGGATGTTACCATGCCCGGACTCGACGGCATCGAGGCGACGCGCCTCATCCGGGCGCTGCCCGGAAAGGCGGGCCGGATCCCGATCCTCGCCCTCACCGGCCTGGTCGGCGACGAGGACCGCCGGCGCGGGCTCGAGGCCGGCATGAACGACTATCTCGAGAAGCCGGTGACGCGTCAGGCGCTCGACGCGGCCCTCGGCCGATATCTTTCGATCGAAGCGCCCAAGAGCCGGGAGGACGCCATGAGCCAAGGCCAGCCGGAGGGTCCGCACGAGCCCGCGCCGTCGGGAGACGGGCTGCGCCCGGCGCTCGACCGCGCGACTCTCGAGCAGCTGGTGCACGACATCGGCGCGGAGACGTTGCGCACGTTGATCCTCGGCATGATCGAAGAGACGGACGCGCGCATCGGGCGCATGGCGGAGAAATACGCGGCCAGCGACTGGCCCGAGCTCACGCGCGAGGCGCATTCGCTCAAGGGTGCTTCGCGCTCCTACGGCGCCCCCGACCTCGCCGAGCTCGCGCAGGCGATCGAGCGCGCGGCGGGTGAGCGGCGCAGCGCCGATCTCGTGAAGCTCATGGCAGCCCTTCCCGGCCTCACGCGCGCGACGCTCGCGGCCTACAAGGCCCTCTTGGGCGTGTAATGTCGCGCGCGTGAAACTCGGTCGCATGGCCGGCCGCGGCGCGGCCGAGCCGGGCCCGCGGGAACGCGGGCGCTATTTGCCCTTGAGCTCGCTCGCCGGCACGTTCTGCTCGCCGAGCCAGCGCTTCGCCGCCGCACGGTCGGTGCCGGTGAGCTGGCCGGTCTCGTAGGCCTGCTTCACCGCCGCGAGGCCCTGGCGCTCGAAATCGGCGCGCAGCCCCTCCTCGGTGATCGCGAAGATTCCCGCGCCGCCGAAGCTCGACGCGACGGTCTCGACCGGCTGGAACAGGTCGATCCCGCCCGCGACCGTGATCGCCGAGAGGCCGGACAGGACCAGAATCGTCCACACGCCCGCGCGCGCCATGCGCTTCCGGCCATATTCGGCGTTCGACGGGCGGCGGATGCGGTGCGAGCGCTTGAGCGCCCAGACCAGCGGCACGAGCCAGCCCACCAGCGTCCAGCCCAGGGCGGCGTTCACCTTGGTGATTTGGGGCGCCGACTTCAGAAGGCGGCGCCATGCGATCATCGAGGGCAAAAAATACAGTCCGACGCCCAGGAACATCCAATAGGCGACATAGACCGGCGTGAAATCCATCGTCCCCCCTTCACGCCCGCGGCGGCGAATTCTGCCGCGAAATGCGGCGCGCGGCAACGGTCTCGAAGGGTCGCGGTTGGCCCGCCCCGGCCCTTGGGCTAGCATGGGTGCCGGAGCGACAAAACGATCGACGAGGGAGGAAAAAATGCCGAAATTCCTGGTCCATACCAGCTACACGGCCGAGGGCCTGAAGATCCTGCAGAAGGAAGGTGCAACCGGGCGCATGAAGAGGATCGCGGCCATGCTCGAGGGTGCCGGCGGCAAACTCGAGTCCTATTACTTCGCCCTCGGCGAGGACGACGCGATCATCATCTGCGACATGCCGTCGCTCGAGGCCATGTGCGCGGTCGCGATCTCGGGCAGTGCGAGCGGCGTCCTGCGCACCAGGACCACGGCCCTCCTCACGGTCAAGGAAACCGACCGGGCGCTCAAGAAGAGCGCGGGCGTCAAGGTCACCCGCTGACCGGACGAGCCTCGCGCCCGCGCGCGCCTCAGCGCTCGTCGCCGCCGGCGATCTCGCTTTGCCAGGGGGCGACGCGGCGCTCGATGACGCCGATGAGGGCGTTCAAGCCCCACGCCATCGCCATCAGGAGGACGATGGGGACGAACATGGTCGCGGTGTCGAAGCTGTTGGCGGAGTTGATGATGATGGCGCCTAGGCCGGAGATCGCGGTGAAGAACTCGGCGATCACCATGGCCACCACCGCGCGCCCGACCGCGAGCCTGATCCCGGCCATGATGTAGGGGAGCGTCGCCGGCAGCACGATGCGCCGCAGGATGGTCGCGTCGGAGGCGACGAAGGAGTGCCCCACCTCGATCAAGGTGCGCGGCACCGCCTTGACCCCGAGCCAGGTGTTGATCGTGATCGGGAACACCGACATGAGGAACACGACCGCGACCTTGACCGCGAAGCCGAGCCCGAGCCACAGCATCAGGAGCGGCACCAGCGCCACGAGCGGCATGGCGTAGCCCGCCGTGATGTAGACCCCGAGGGCGGCTTCGGCGACCCAGAAGCGCCCGACCACGAGCCCGACCGGAACCCCCACCAGGATCGCGAGCAGGTAGCCCGCGACGAAGGGCTGGAGGCTCTGGGCGAGCGCCGTCGCGAGCTTGCCGTTCTCGACCAGCTGCCAGAACGCCACGGCAATGGCACTCGGGTAGGAGCCGAAGATCGGATTGACGAGGCGGCCGAACACCTCCCACAGGCCGATCGCGACCACGAGCGACGCGAGCGTGACCGCCCAACGCGGGAACGTCCGGCGCCGCCCTGCCGCGCCGCTCATGGCGCATCCCCCGAGGGATGGAGGGCGCGCCAGATGCGATAGCGCGTCTCGGCGAATTCGGCGAGGCCGCGGATGCGGCCCACATCGTCGCGCGGGCGCGACAGCGGCACCTCGATCGCGGCCTCGATGCGGCCCTGGCGCATCACCAGGACCCGGTCGGCGAGCAACACCGCCTCGTCGAGATCGTGGGTCACGAACAGGATGGTCTTCCTGGTGCGCGCGTAGATCTCGAGCAGCTCGACCTGCATCCCCTCGCGCGTCTGGGCATCGAGGGCGGCAAACGGCTCGTCCATCAGCAGCACCTCGGGATCGATCGCCAACGCCCGCGCGATGCCGACGCGTTGCTTCATCCCACCCGAGAGCTGGTGCGGGCGCCGGTTCCACGACTCCTTGAGCCCGACGAGCTCGAGATAGGCGAGTGCCGTCTCGCGCAGGGGAGCCCCGCGCCCGCCCTTCATCTCGAGGCCGAACTCGACGTTCTCGAGGGCATTGAGCCAGGGCAGGAGCTCGGCGTGCTGGAACACCATGCCGCGATCGTGGCCGCAGCCCTTGACCTCGCGCCCGTCGACCAGGACGCGGCCTTCCGTGGCGCTCTCGAGCCCCATGGCGATCCTGAGGGCCGTCGTCTTGCCGCAGCCGCTCGGCCCGGTGAGCACCACGATCTCGTGGTCGCGCACGGTGAGGCTCACGTCGCGGAGCGCCTCCACCTCCTGGGTCGCGCGGCCGAGGCGCACGGAGAAGCGCTTCGAGACGCCGACCAGGCTCACCTCGCCCATGAGCCGCTCCCGCGCCGCGCGACGCTCGGATGCGCTGTCCGCGGCGCCTCGGACGTCATTTGGCGATGAGGGCGAGCGCCTCGCGCCGCACGCTGTCGTCGAGGAAGGTCGAGAGGTCGACCGGCTTCGGCTGCTCGCCGCTCTTGATCGATTGGGCCTGGAGCCACGCGAACTTCGCGCGCGGGATGGCGAGGGTCGGATCGACGGCGTGGGTCCTGAGCGCGTCGTCGTAGATGAAGGCGGGGCGCGGATCGTCGGGCTTGACGCCGGTGATCTCGCGCGTGAGCGCCAGGGTCGCGTCGCGATGGGTCATGGCGAAATGGAGCGCCTTCATCTCGGCGGCGAGGAAGCGCACCGCGAGATCGTGCTTCTCGCGCAGCACCTTGCCGCTGGTCATGATGCAGACGCGCATGTAGTTGGGCAAAAGCTCGCGTCCGGGCACCAGGAGCTTGAGCCCCTCCTTGGTCGCGATCGGGGTGTATTCGTTCGACACCACGGCGGCCGCGACCACGCCCGCCGCGAGCGCCTTGAACCGGTCGGCGTCGCCGCCGAGATTGGCGAACTTGACCTGGTCGGGCGAGACGCCGTCGCGCTCGAGGAGCGCGCGCGCGAGCATGTCGGGCATCGCACCGGGCGACGAGATCGCGATCGTCTTGCCGACGAGGTCCTTGGCGGAATGGATGTTCGCGCGCACGAAAATGCCGTGCGGCAAGCCGGGCCAATGGCAGCCGATCACGCGCACGTCGGCGCCGCGCGAGGCCGCGATCATGGCACCCCCCGGCCCGCCCTCGTAGCTGTCGACCTCGCCCGCGATGAGCGCCTTCAAGCCGATCACGTCCGCCTTGAACTGGCTGATCTCGAGCTTGAGGCCCTCCTTCTGGGCGAAGCCCTGGGTCACCATCATGATGATGCCGGCATCGCTCTTGGCCTGGATGATGCCGTGGCGCCAGACCTTGAGCTCGGCCGCGTGGGCCTGGCCCGGCGCGACCGGTGCTATCGCGAGCGCGCCGAGCATGGCGAGTGCCGCGACGGCAACGCCCCGGGCGCGGCCGATCCCCGTCTTCCCGTAATGGATCATCTCGACTTCCTCCCTGCCTCCGGGCCGGTGCCGTTCAAGGCGCACGCGTGCCCGCTCAAACCCCTCGCTCCCTCGCGCCGGATACTACCCCATCGGACGGAGCCGGTCGCTTGGAAACCGCGCGCTTCTGCGGCGAGGGAGGAACGAAAACTCGGGGGTCGGCTGGGGCGAACGGCGCGATTGCCGCGCCGGATCGGCGTCAGCGCGCGGCCGGCCGGGGCGGCGTGGGCGCGTCGGCGTAGACCCACCAGTTCGCCTCGTTGAAGCCGTAAAGCGGCCGGTAGCGCTCGACCTTGTCGGCGCTCGCGACCGGCCCGACCCGGTTGTCGAGCACGTAGGCGGCGTTGCCGGCACCGGCGACCAGCACCGCGTGGGTCACGCGGTCGACCGTGTCCTCGACCACGACGATCCTGAGCTCGGCGGCCGGGACACCCGCGCCGCGTAGCGCGAAATATTTGGCGATCGCGTAATCCTCGCACTGGCCGCCGCGCGCCAAAAACTCGGCCGGCGATTCCCAGCGCCAGGGATTGCCCCAATTGCGCGTCGCGGGCACGTAGGGCACCCGGTTCAAGACCGCATTCGCGCGCTCGAGGCGCTGCTTGAAGCCGAGCTTCGCGAGATCGGCCACGAACTTGTCCCAGCCCTTCGGCATGTCGCCGGGCGTGTCGAGCTCCTCATGGGCGCGCGCGAAGACCGAGCGCCAGGCGGCAAGCGGGAACTGGCCCGTGCGCGCCGCAACCGGATTGTCGAAGAGCGCGACGCCGAGCGCCGGGCCCGAAGCGTCCGGCTCGCTCGCGCCCGCTGAGGTCGCGGCACCCCAAAGCGCCGCCCACAGGGCGCAACCGGCGATCGTCAGGCGGAAAGCACGCATCCCCATCTTCCGTCTCGGGTCCGCAGAGTCAGAACAGTCCCCTCTCCGGGCTCGGCGTCATGAGCCCGGCAGCTCGCGAGATCTCGAGAAAGGATCCCCCGTTCGATTCGCCGGCGCCTGATGCCTCGGTGCGTCGGCCAACCGAGAATTCGCTAACATAATACTAAAATTCTTGCAACCTCGATTGGC
>DATJLQ010000089.1:0-2750 GCA_035509415.1 Alphaproteobacteria bacterium | reverse complement strand
GCCGACATCGCGGCGATCCTCCGCCATCAGGCCGATCGCGCTGATCGCCTCCGGCGCCACCGTGCCGGTATAGGCGACGACCACCTGACAGTTCGGTCCCGGCTCGCGCAGCCAATAGGCGCCGTCGACGATCGCCTGGCGCAGCGCCGGCGTCATCTCGCGCGCGATCTGCTCGATCGGCCGCGTCGAGAGCCGCAGATAGACCGAGCCGCCGGTCTCGTCGCGCAGCCAGTTGCGCTCGTCGGCGTCGCCGCCGCCCGCGCGCTGGATATAGTCGAAGGCCCAAGCGAGGATCGCCGCCAACTCGTCGAGGAAGGCGGGCTCGAAGGACGCGAGCCCGTCCTGGCCAAGGCCGATCAAGGGTGTCGAGATCGATTGGTGCGCGCCACCCTCGGGTGCCAGCGAGATGCCCGACGGCGTGCCGGCGAGGATGAAGCGCGCATCCTGGTAGCAGGCGTAGTTGAGCGCGTCGAGCCCGCGCGCGATGAAGGGATCGTAGACCGTGCCGATGGGCAGGAGCCGCTCGCCGAACAGCGAATGCGCGAGGCCGAACGCCGAGAGCATCAGGAACAGGTTCATCTCGGCGATGCCGAGCTCGACATGCTGGCCCTTGGGCGACGCGTTCCAGGCGAAGGTCGAGGGGATGCGCTCGCGCTTGAACACGTCGGCGATGGCTTCCTTCTCGAACACGCCGCGCCGGTTGACCCAGGCGCCGAGATTGGTCGAGACGGTCACGTCGGGCGACGTGGTGACGATGCGCGAGGCGAGCGCACTCTCACCGCGCGCGATCTCGTTGAGGATCTGGCCGAAGCCCTGCTGGGTCGAGACGGTCTCCTGCGCGGGATACGAGAGGGAGGCGGGCACCTCGATGGCCCGCGCCTCGAGCCGGCGCCGCCCCTCGGCCCCGAACGGCACGCGCGCGAGGAACGCGGCCAGCTCCGCCTCCGGCATCCCGAGCCCCTCGAACCGGTCCCATTCATGGCCGGGGCGAATCTGCATCGCGGCGCGGAGCGTCTCCATCTGCGCCTCGGTCATGAGGCCCGCGTGATTGTCCTTGTGGCCCGCGAAGGGAAGGCCGAAGCCCTTGACCGTGTAGCAAAGGAAGCAGACCGGCCGGTCGCGCGCGGCACCGTCGAACGCCTCGAGCAGCGACGGAAGATCGTGGCCCGCGAGATTGGTCATGAGCCGCGCGAGCTCGTCGTCGGTGCGGCGTGCGACGAGGGACGAGAAATCGCCCTGGTCGCCCAAATCGTCGAGCAAGCGCTTCCGCCACGCGGCCCCGCCCTGGAAGGTGAGGGCGGAATAATCCTGGTTCGGGCAGCGGTCGATCCAGTCCTTCAACTTCTCGCCGCCCGGCTCGGCGAAGGCCGCGCGCTGGAGCGAGCCGTATTTGAGGATCGCAACCTCCCAGCCCATGGAGCGGAAAATCTCGATGAAGCGCTCGTAGAGCCCTTCGCGCACCACGGCGTCGAGGCTCTGGCGGTTGTAGTCGATCACCCACCAGGTATTGCCGAGCCCGTGCTTCCAGCCCTCGAGCAGGGATTCGAACACGTTGCCCTCGTCGAGCTCGGCGTCGCCCACGAGCGCCACCATGCGACCCTGAGGCCGCTCGAGCGCCCAGCCATGGGCGTGGAGATAATCCTGGGCGAGCGAGGCGAACAGCGTCTGCGCGACGCCGAGCCCCACCGAGCCGGTCGAGAAATCGACGTCGTCCGCGTCCTTGGTGCGCGAGGGATAGCTCTGCGCCCCGCCGAAGCCGCGGAAATTCTCGAGCTTCTCGACGCTTTGATGGCCCAAGAGATACTGGATCGCGTGGAAGACCGGGCTTGCGTGCGGCTTGACCGCGACTCGGTCCGCGGGCCGAAGCGCGTGGAAATAGAGCGCCGTCATGATGGTCGCGAGCGAGGCGGACGACGCCTGGTGGCCGCCCACCTTGAGCCCGTCCCCGTCGTCGCGTAGATGGTTCGCGTTGTGGATGAGCCAGGTCGAGAGCCACAGCACCTTGCGCTCGAGCTCGGCGAGATAGGGGAGCGGCGAGGTTGCGGGCGAGGGGCTCATGGGATTTCCGGCGCGGGGATCGTCGGCGGACTCTATATCACGGTGGCCATGGCGACGGGTTCCAAAATGGGTCGTCAATCGAGCGCGATTTGGTATAAAATTGCGATAAATCTCACTTTATAGGCAAATTATGCTCAAAACGCCCCTAGATAGAATCGACCGCAACATCCTGACCCAGCTCCAGGACGACGGCAGGCTTTCGAACAGCGATCTCGCCGAGCGGGTCGGGCTCTCGCCGTCCCCCTGCCTGCGACGGGTACGCGCGCTCGAGGCGGCGGGCGTCATCCGGAAATACGCGGCCTTGGTCGACCCGGCCGCGGTCGACCTCGCCGTCAGCGTGTTCGTGAGCGTCACACTCGAGAAGCAGATCGAGGAGCGGCTCGAGGCGTTCGAGGCGGCGGTGGTCTCGCGCCCCGAAGTGCTCGAATGCTATCTCATGACCGGCGAGGCGGATTATCTTCTGCGCGTCGTGGTCGCCGATCTCGCAGCCTACGAGCGTTTCCTCAAGGACCATCTCACGCGTATCCCGGGTGTCGCGAGCATCAAGTCGAGCTTCGCCTTGAAGCAGGTGCGCTACAAGACGGCGCTGCCGCTCTGAGCGCGCATCAGCTGCCGCGGTAGGTCGCGTAGCTCCAAGGAGTCGCGACCAGCGGCACGTGGTAATGCCCCTCGGGCTCGGCGACCGAAAAGCG
>DATJLQ010000088.1:0-10955 GCA_035509415.1 Alphaproteobacteria bacterium | reverse complement strand
ATCGGCCAGATGAGCGTCCAGTTCACCGCATGGTCGAGTGCCGTGGCCGAGGGCGCGGGGAGGGTCGCGATCGGCATGCCCTCGTCGCGCGCGCGCGCGGCATAAGGTCCGAAGGTCGGATCGGACAGGAGGTCCAATCCGAGCATCGAGTTGCGGCGATCGAACGCTTCCTCGTACAGCACGGGCGCGTAGGATTCATGCGGCGCCGCGCGCACGAGGCCGAATTCGGCGCCCTTCTGGAATTGCCGGATCTCGAAGTCGGCGGCACCGTTGCGCCGCGCCGCCTCGACGAACGCCGCTCGATCGCCCGCATTCACCCTCGGCGCCCAGGCGAGGCGCGCGACCGGGTCGGAGCCGCGCGCGATGCGCGCGAAGCGGTGGAACTCGACGGGCAGGAAATCTTCCCGCGATGCCGCGAAGTCCGCGAGCCCCTCGACCGACGAGAGCGCCGCCGCGAGCTTGTTCTGATAATCGTAGGCGCGCCATTGCGCGCGTAGCTCGAGAACGTCGCGCACGTTCGCAACGTTGGCTGCGCGCGTTCCGAGGAAGACGTAAATCGACAACGCGATTCCGCCGACCAGAATCGCCGCCGGAATCAGCCAGAGCCGCCAAGCGCGGCGTTGCGCCACTCCCTCCGCCATGGTCCCACCCCCGCGGGCTGGCAGTCCCCGCCCATGCGGGGCCGGGGTCTTTCGTTTCCTTCACTCGTCTCGATCGAGCGTCCGGATGGAGACAACTCGATCCGGCGCGGTCTCTCCCTTCATTTGGAATTATTCTTAAGAAATAATAACTATAAGTTAGAGATGCCCAAATATTCGCCGGTTGCGTTAAACAGTCAAGGAGCAACCGAGACGGCGCGTTTGATCGAGGTCACGCCGATGTTTGGGGTTTTGACAGCTCGTCCGCGGATGTGGCCGCGAGTATTTAGCTACAAATTTCCTAAAAATTATTAACCAGATGTTCTATTACCGAGCTCTTGGGTGTTTTACGGCAATTTTAACGCCACCGAACGCGGCGGCACTCAAGCGCGCCGCCTTCAGGCGCGCGATAATTCGATGCAGCGGCCGAGCCTGATCGCGGTCGTGCCGCGCCGGCGCGTACGCGACGGCATGATCGCGATGCACCCGTCATAGGGCGTGCGCAGCTCGCGCTTCCCGTCGCGCGCATAAAGCGTGCCCGCCTCGGGCAACGTCTCGAGCGTGCGCCAGGGCCGCACGAAGGCGAATTCGTCGGTCTCGATCGTGACCACGTGGGTCACCTCGATCGCCCGTTGGGGTGCGGCCGGCGCCGCGAGATGGCGCCTTGCGAGGGCGGGCTCGAGCATGTCGAGGGCGGCGAGAAACCTCACGCACGCCTCGAACGCGACGTCGGCGCTTGCGGCCGCGTCGTGCCGCCCGCACTCGACGAGGAGTGCCGTCTTCGAGCCCTCGGCCGCGCCGAAGCCGTCATAGTCGCGGAGCCGCACGCCCGCCGCGTGGCCCGGGTCGGCGATCAGGGTCGCGGGATACGCCATGCGGCGCGCGAGCGCCAGGCCGCGCGCATGGGGCCCTGTGAGACCGAGCGGCTCCTCGCCCTCGACCATGGAATGGAGATCGAGAAGACAATCCGCGGCGTCGACCGCGGGACGCAGGAGCCGCGCGCGCGCGAGCTCGGTCGAGCGCTCGGGCCCGTCGAGCCGGGCCGCGGACCAGAGGCGGTTCATGTCTTCGTCGACGTAGCGCAGCGCCCCGGCGCGCACGGCGCTGCGGCGCTCGAAGGCCGCGACGTTGAGGAATGCGAAGGTCGCGATGCCGCGCGCGGGCGTGAAATCCGATCGCAGCAGCCGGTCGAGCGCGATGGCGCCGCAAATCTCGTTGCCGTGCATGAGGGCCGTGATGAGCGCATGCGGTCCCGGCGCCGTGCCGACACGCCGATGGACATAGTCGATGCCCGCATTGCCCCGGCGCCAACGCGCGATTTCGGGGGTCGGAAGCTCGGCGGCTGCGGAACGGTCGAGCACGAGCACCTCAGCCGGATTCAGCCCAGTCGCCGACGCGCTCGATGAAGGTCTCGCAACGCGCAACCTGCTCGAGGGCGACCCATTCGTCGGCCTTGTGCGCCTGCTCGATCGAGCCCGGGCCGCACACCACGGTCGGGATGCGCGCGCGCGCGAAGAGTCCGCCCTCGGTGCCGTAGGAGACCTTGCCGGTCGCATTCGCCCCGGTGAGCCGCTTCACGAGGCGCGTCACCTCCGCCTCCTCGTCGGTGTCGAGCCCGGGGAACTCGGAGATCGTGTCCCAGCCAACGCCGGCTTCGGATGCCACCGCGCGCATCCCGGGCAGGAGCGCCTGCTCGGCGTAGGCCTGGACCTCGGCGAGGAGGTCCTTCGGGTCCTGCCCCGGGAGCGGGCGGAACTCGAAATCGAAGCGGCACTCGCGCGGCACGATGTTGACCTGGGTCCCGCCATGGATGACGCCGGTCTGGACCGTGGTGTAGGGCGGGTCGAACCCGTCGTCGTAGGGCCCGCGCTCGCGGAAGCCGCGTCCCATGCGCGCGAGATAGGCGACGAGCTCGGCCGCGCATTCGACCGCGTTGACGCCCTTGTGGGTGAGGGCGGAATGGGATTCGAGGCCGCGCACCGTGCAGCGGCAGCTCAGCTTCCCCTTGTGGCCGCGCACGGCCTGGAACAGCGTCGGCTCGCCCACGATGCAGAAGCGCGGCTTCGCCTCCATGGTCTCGAGCAAGGCGATGAGCCGGCGCACGCCGATGCAGCCCACTTCCTCGTCGTAGGAGAGGGCGAGATGGATCGGCGTCTTGAGATCGCGCCGCAGAAGACCCGGCACGGCCGCGAGCAGGACGGCGATGAAGCTCTTCATGTCGCTCGTGCCGCGGCCATAGAGGCGGCCCGCGCGCTCGACGACGCGGAACGGATCGCTCGTCCAGTCCTGGCCCTCGACCGGCACCACGTCGGTATGGCCCGAGAGCATGATGCCGCCCCGACCCTCGGGCCCGAGGGTCGCATAGAGATTGGCCTTGCGCCCGCTCTCGTCGTGCACCAGGCGCGCGGCCACGCCGAGGCCCGCGAGATAGTCGCGCACGTGCTCGATGAGGCCGAGATTGGATTCCTTGCTCACGGTCGGGAACGCGACCAGGCGCTCGATCCACGCGCGGCTCGCGGCCGAGACCGGCGCTGGCGTCCCGTGCGGGCTCATGGCTCGAACTGCTCCTTCAGGATGCGGTCCTCGAGATTGTGCTCGGGATCGAACAGGAGGGTGAGCACTTCCTTCTTGTCCTCGATCACCTCGACCGAGGCGACGTCGCGCACCTCGGTGTAGTCGGCGACGGCGCTCACCGGACGCTTCTCGGCCTCGAGGATGTCGAAGCGCACCTTGGCCGTGAGCGGCAGGAGGGCGCCGCGCCAACGCCGCGGCCGGAACGCGCAGATCGGCGTGAGCGCCAGGAGCGGCGCTCCCACCGGCACGATCGGGCCGTGGGCCGAGAGGTTGTAGGCGGTGCTGCCCGCGGGCGTCGCGACCAGGACGCCGTCGCAGATGAGCTCGTCGAGGCGCGTCGTGTCGTCGATCGTGATGCGGATCTTCGAGGCCTGGCGCGTTTCGCGCAGGAGCGACACCTCGTTGATCGCGAGCGCCTCGATCTCCGCGCCCTCGATCGTGCGCGCGACCATGCGCAGCGGCCTGAGCTTGGAGCCGCGCGCCTTGGCCACGCGATCGGGCAACCCGTCGTCGCGGTACTCGTTCATGAGGAAGCCGATCGAGCCGCGCTGCATGCCGAAGATCGGTTTCTTGAGCGACATGTAGCGATGCAGCGTCTCGAGCATGAAGCCGTCGCCGCCGAGCGGGACGATCACGTCGGCGCGCTTGAGCTCGACGCGGCCGTAGAGCCGCTCGAGGGAGACGAGCGCCTCCTGCGCCTTCTCGGTGTCGGCGGCGAGGAACGCGAGCTTCAGGGGAGCGGGCATGGAGGTTCCGGTGGCTTTCTTCTCGCGACCGGCGGCGCGTCGCGCGCCGCTGCCGGGGACAAGACCCGGAGTATAGCCGAGCGCGCGGCGCGCGCCACTAGGCGCCGGCGCGGAATCTCACGACGCGTTGAACAGCTTCAGGAGATCCGGCGTGCCGTCGATCTTGGCATAGTCGCCCGCGTTCTTGCCGCTCTCGTCGGTGAGGTGCGGGTTGGCCCCGGCCTGCAGCAGGAGGGCCGTGATGTTGACATAGCCGAGCCAGGCCGCGCGCATCAACGGCGTCAGCCCCTTCCGGTCGGGAATGTCGACGCTGGCGCCCGACTCGATCAGGGTGCGCACCACGTCGATGTACTTGTTCGCCGCCGCCCAGCCGAGCGCCGTGCGTCCGTCGGTGCCGACGAAGTTCTGGTCGGCGCCCGCGGTCAGGAGCACCTCGACCGTCGCCTCCTGGCCGCGCCAGCAGGCGTTGATGAGCGCGGTGTGGCCCGCCTCGTCGACCACGTTCGGATCGCCGCCCTTGGAGAGGATCTGGCGCACCTTCTTCTCGTCGCCGTCGGCCGCGGCGCGGATCAGGGCCACCGCCTGCGCCTGCTGCTGCGCCAAGGGCAACGGCGGGTCGCGCAGCTGATCCTTGACCTCCTTCCACTTCTTGACCATGCCCTGAAGGCGGATCAGGTCCTGGGGCTGGAGGAGAACCGCGATCTTGTCGCGCCCGATCGCGGCGGCGTCGTTGCCCTGGAGGGAGGCGATGTTCCACCAGAGATAGGTGTCGTCGATGTCGCGCTTCATGCCCGCGCCGTAGCCCGCGAGCCAGCCGAACAGCATCTGGGCGTGCACCTGGCCGCTTTGCGCCGCGCGCCTCAGCCACTCGAGGGAGGCGGCCGGGTCGGGCTTGCCGATGCGGCCCTGGAGCAGGATGCGCGCATAGGCGTATTCGGCGTTGGGGTAGCCGTCATGCGCGGCGGTCGCCATCGCCTCGGCGACCTCCTTCTCGCGCTGGAGGCTTTCCGGATTGTCGGGCGTCGGCGGCTCGAGCAGGGTCTCCGGGATGTTGTGATCGAGCTGGGCGACCGTGATCAGGACCGCGCCGACCGGATCGCTGGGGTCGGGGGCGGCCAGGATCGGGGTCGGCAGGCGCGCCGCCTTCACGAGCGAGCCCGCATAGTCGAAGGTGGCTTTGTTCTTGGCCGCTCCCGGCGCCTCGGCGCTCGTTTCCTTCGCCGCGTGGCGCGCGGTGTAGATGCGCAAGCCCACGAGCCCCGCGCCGAGCACGACCACGAACGCGAGCAGCCCGTAGAGCGCCGCCTTCACCGGGCTGAACGGACTGCGGCGCCGGTGCCGTGGAATCGGATCGTCGTGCGTCATGGCCGGATTCTACAAAATCCGGGCGCCCGAGGGTAGTTGCCGGATTCGGGCACTTTCGTGGCGCCCAACAGCGTCGGGCCCACGGTCAGCCCCCGGTGACGCTCATGTGCCGGCCGACCGAGGGCGCGCGGTGGCGCCGGTCGATGATGAAATCGTGGCCCTTGGGCTTCAACGCGATCGCGGCGCGGATCGCGGCCAGGAGCGGGCCGTCCTCTTCGCTGCCTCGCAAGGGGGCGCGCAAGTCGGCGCTGTCCGCCTGTCCGAGGCACATGTAAAGCGTGCCGGTGCAGGTGAGGCGCACGCGATTGCAGGATTCGCAGAAATTGTGGGTCATCGGCGTGATGAAGCCCACGCGTCGCCCGGTCTCGCGCACGGTGAAATAGCGCGCGGGCCCGCCGGTGCGGTAATCCGTCTCCTCGAGCGTCAGGCGCTCGGCCAGGCGCGCGCGCAGCATCGAGAGCGGCAGATACTGGTCGAGCCGCGCGCCCGCGCCGATCTCGCCCATGGGCATCACCTCGATGAAGGTGATGTCGTGGCCGGCGCCGTGCGCCCAATCGACCAGCCGCGCGGCCTCGTCGTCGTTGACGCCCTTGAGCGCCACCGTGTTGATCTTGACCGCGAGGCCGGCGGCACTCGCGGCGGCGATGCCGTCGAGCACCTGGTCGAGCCGGCCCCAGCGCGTGAGGGCTGCGAACTTGGCGCCGTCGAGCGTGTCGAGCGAGACGTTGACGCGGCGCACGCCGCACGCCCTCAGCTCCGCGGCGTAACGCGCGAGCTGGCTCCCGTTCGTCGTCAGCGTCAGCTCCTCGAGCCCGCCCGCGCCGATGAGGCGGCCGAGATTGCGGAACAGCGACATCACGTTCCGGCGCACCAAGGGCTCGCCGCCGGTGAGGCGGAGCTTCTTGACGCCCAGGCGCACGAAGGCGGCCGAGACGCGCTCCAGCTCCTCGAGCGAGAGAATCTCGGCCTTGGGCAGGAAGGTCATGTCCTCCGCCATGCAATAGACGCAGCGGAAGTCGCAACGATCCGTCACCGACACGCGCAAATACGCGATGCGGCGCTGATAGGGATCGACGAGCGGCGTCTCCGCCATCTTAAGGTTCCTCGATGCGTCCAACACGGTTCTCGGTCTCGACAATTCCGGGCCCCGGGCAATTCCGGGGCTTCGGCAATTCCGGGGCCTCGGGCAGTTCCGGGACCTCGGGCAATTCCGCGGCCTCGGCAACTCGGGCGCCGGTACCGCGGCCGCGGTCCTTATTTAAGCTCAGCGCCCCTCACTGTCAAAAGCCGCCCCGCGTCGGAGGCGAGCGTTTCCAAGGCTTTCGGCGCGGCCGCCCGCGCGGTCCCGGGCGGGATTTACGTGGCCAAGTGGTATATCATCGGAGGCGGGACGAGGAGGAACGGGGCTGGGGGGAAGGTACGGCGTGGCCGAGCTGATGAATACGAAGGAGGTCGCGACCTACCTCCGAATCAAGGAACGCAAGGTCTACGAGCTGGTGCGCGACGGGCTGATCCCGTTCACGCGCGTGACGGGCAAGTATCTGTTCCCGCGCCATCTGATCGATGGCTGGCTCGCGCAAAGCACCGCGCTGCCGCGCGGCGTCGGGCCCCATCCGCTCCGGCCCCAGGCGCCGCCGGTGGTGGCCGGCAGCCACGATCCGCTGCTCGAATGGGCGCTGCGCGAATCCCATTGCGGGCTGGCGCTCATGGGCGGCGGCAGCCTCGACGGGTTGCGGCGCTTGGGCGCGGGCGAGGCGCAGCTTTGCGGCATGCACGTGCTCGATGCGAAAAGCGGCGCCTACAACGTGCCGGCACTCGAGGCGGGCTTGCCCTATCTCGACATCGTGGCCCTCGAATGGGCTTGGCGCGAGCAGGGATTGGTGGTCGCGGCGGGCAATCCGCGCGGCCTCAAGGGGATCGCCGATCTCGCGGCCAAGGGCGTGACGCTCGTCGAGCGGCAGCCCGAATCGGGGAGCCAGATCCTGCTCGAGCACCTCCTCGACAAGGCCAAGGTGGCAAGCAGCTCGCTCGTGCGCCTGCCGTCGCCGGCGCTCAGCGAGAGCGATCTCGCTCTCGCGATCGCCGAGCGCAAGGCGGACACGGGCGTTGCGATCCGCGCGGTCGCGGTCCAATACGGGCTCGACTTCATCCCGCTCGCGCGCGAGCGCTACGATCTGGTGCTGCGGCGCTACGATTATTTCCAGCCCACGGTGCAGCAGCTGCTCGCCTTTGCGCGCAGCGAGCGCTTCCGCACCCGCGCCGACGACATGGGCGGCTACGATATCGAGCGGCTCGGAAACGTCGTCTACAACAGCCCCTGAAGTCCGGTCTCCCGGGTCATTCCGAAACGCTTCGGAGCGCCGAGTCTCGGGGCGCGACGCCGGCCTCATGCAGCCGCTGGGCGATTTTGCGTGAATTCTTGCGTTTTCCTACGAGAATTGCGAAAGTCGCATCGGGCGCCTAAATTCGCCCGTAACCCTTCATTTCTTTCGCGAATTCGCTCGGAAAGGACCCGATCCATGAACGCAACGCGCGCAATGGCGATGGCGGCAATCCTGCTTTTGGCAGGGGCGGCCCTGGCGCCACCCGCCCACGCCGAAGAGACCAAGCTCACCATCTTCGCCGCCGGCACCCTCGCGGTTCCGTTCCGCACGATCGACCGGGCGTTCGAGGCGAAGAACGCGAACGTCGCGGTCCAGCCCCAGTTCGGCGGCAGCGTCAAGATGGCGAAGCAGATCACCGAGCTCCATATGCCGGCCGACATTCTTGCGGTCGCCGACTACAACGTGATCCCGAAATATCTTTTCGGCGCGAACGGCAAGCCGCGGCTTGCGGATTGGTATGTCGGCTTCGCGCGCAACGCGATCACCTTCGTCTACACGCCCAAGAGCAAATTCGCGTCCGAGATCGACGCCAAGAACTGGTACAAGATTCTCGCCCGCCGCGGCGTCGAGATCGGGCGCTCAGATCCCGACACCGATCCCTCGGGCTACCAGACCGTGCAGATGCTCGCCCTTGCGGCCAAGTACTATCACGCGCCCGGCCTCGCCTCGTCGGTGCTCGCGAACGCGCCGTTGAAGAACATGCGCGACACCGAGACCTCGCTCATCGCGGCCCTCCAGCTCGGCCAGATCGACTATCTCGCGATCTACCGCTCCGACGCGCTCCAGCATCGTCTGAAGTTCCTCGACCTCCCGAGCGAAATCAACCTGAGCGACCCGACCCACGCGGCGTTCTACAAGACCGGAATCGCCCACACCAAGAACGGCGCCCTCGAGGGGAAGCCGATCGTCTACGCGCTCACGATCCCGAGCGTCGCACCCCACCCGGCACTCGCGGCCAAGTACATCGCCTATTTGCTCGGGCCCGAGGGGCGCAAGGTGCTCGCGGCCGACGGCTTCGGGACCTTCGAGCCGGCCTATGCGGTGGGCACCAAGGTCCCGGCCGCAATCCACGGGCTGACGGCACCTTGGCCGAGCTCATGAGCGACGCCGCGCGGCGCGGCACCGGCCGGACGCCGCCGAGCGTCTCGGCGTGAGGCACGACGCGTCATCGCCCGCGACCAGCCGGGGCGCCTATCTCGTCGCCTGGCTGCTCGCGAGCGTGCTGCTCGCCTTCATTCTGCTCCCGCTCCTCGATCTCGCGGTGAACCAGACGCGCGCGGGCTTGGCCCGCGTCGCGGGCTCGATGGACGCGCTCGACGCGGTGCGGCTCAGCGTCGAGGGGGCCGGCCTCGCGACGCTCGCCGCGGCCCTCTTCGGCGTGCCGCTCGCCTACGGACTCGCGCGCAACGAGTTCCGCGCCAAGGGGCTGGTCTCGGCGCTGGTCGACATCCCGCTCGCGGTACCCCACACGGTCGCGGGCATCGCCCTCCTGTTCGTGTTCGGCCGCCAGGGCATCGTCGGCGCTCCCGCGAGCGCTCTCGGCATCCAGTTCTGGGGTACCCTTGCGGGCATCGTGGTCGCGATGCTGTTCGTCTCGGTGCCCTACACGGTCAACGCGGCGCGGATCGGCTTCGAGGCGGTCGACCCGCGCCTCGAGCGCGTCGCGCGCACCCTCGGCCTCGGGCCCTGGGCGGTGCTCGCGCGCGTGACGCTGCCGCTCGCCTGGCGCGGCATCATGACGGGCCTGACCCTCACCTTCGCGCGCGCGATCGGCGAGTTCGGCGCGGTCGTGATCCTGGTCTATTACCCGATGACGGCGCCGGTGAAGATCTACGAGCTCTTCATCCGCTACGGGCTCGACGAGGCGACGGCGCTCTCGCTCGTGCTGCTCGCGGTGTCGCTCGCGCTGTTCATCCTGCTGCGTTACTTCGCCTACGGGCGCCGGCGCAATCTCGGGGCCGGGCGATGAGCGCGCCGATCCTGGCACTCGAGAAGGTTTCGCTTTCGCTCGGCGCCTTCGCGCTCAAGGGCATCGACCTTGCCCTCGCGTCAGGCGAGATTCTGACGCTCATGGGGCCGAACGGCGCCGGGAAGTCGGTGCTGCTCGAAACCGTCGCGGGGTTCCATGCGCTCGCCGCGGGCTCGATCGCGATCGGCGGTGCTGACATGGCGCGCGTCCCGCCCGAGCGCCGCCATGTCGGCTTCATCTTTCAGAATTTCGGCCTGTTCCCCCATATGAGCGTCGCCGAGAACGTCGCCATCGGCCTCGCGCGTCGCGGCCGCGCGGGCGGCATTGCGTCCGAGGTGGGCGAGCTCCTCGAGCGCTTCGGCCTCGCAGCGCTCGCGGATCGCGATCCCGCCGATCTGAGCCCGGGCGAGAAGCAACGCACGGCCCTCGCGCGTTGCCTCGCGACGCGGCCCGCGCTGTTTCTGCTCGACGAGCCCTTCTCGGCGATCGATGCGCGCACGAGCGACGCGTTGCGCGCCGAGCTCAAGGCCTTCCTCATCGAAAGCCGCATCCCGGCCCTCTTCGTCACTCATGACATACGCGATGTGGCCGCGCTTGGCGACCGCGCCGCCGTGATGCGCGCGGGGGCGCTGGTGCAGATCGGCGTGCCCGACGCGTTGTTTCGCCGGCCGGCCTCGCGCTTCGTCGCCGAGTTCTTGGGGGTCGAGAACCTGCTTGCGGCGCGCACGCTCGGCCGCGCGGGGGCAGGGCATTGGTTCGAGGTCGCGGGCCGGGCGCTTCACGTGGCCGAGGCGGAGGACGATCCGGGGCCAGCGCCGCTTCTCTCGGTGCGCGCAGGCGACGTGCGCATCCTGAGCCCGAGCGACGTCTCGCACGCGCGCCCCGGCCTCAATCGCCTGAGCGGCATCGTCGCGCGGCTCGCGCCCGACGGGCCGCTTACGCGCGTGACCCTCGATTGCGGCTTCGACCTCGTCGCCTACGCCTTGAGCCGCAGCATCGGCGAGCTCGGGCTCGATCCGGGTGCCGCCGCCACGGTCGAGATCGACGCGCGCGACGTGCACGTGATTGCGGAAAGCCGAATATAAGGTCCGGCGCGGGCCGGTAGTGACGCAGTTTGAAACTCCGGCCATGGTCCAATTTCGCGTCATCACCGGGCCCCCGGGACCGGCCGTCGGCCGGCCCGAGGCCAAGCTTCACGTCCCGGTGATCCACGTCTTTCCAGCGCTAAGGCGTGGATGGCCGGACCAAGTCCGGCCATGACCCATGCCAGGATTTCAAA
>DATJLQ010000087.1:0-4765 GCA_035509415.1 Alphaproteobacteria bacterium | reverse complement strand
TGTTGACGGACATCGAGGATGGTGATGTCGGCGACACGCTGCGTGGTGATGAGGGGTGACAGGTGACGGAACGCGCGATGGTGCTTTGAACGTTGGAACGTTGAAACGTTCAAAGGGGTGGTAGCTCGCTTCGCGGTGCTGTCAACGGCGCCGCTTCGCGGCTCGCTGCGCTCGGCCCTGTCAGGCCGCCGGTTGACAGCCCCGGCTTCGCTTCGCTGGTGGGGGGCTGCTGTGGTCGCGCGTTCGCGCGACCGGTCGCGGTCAGCGCTGGGTGGCTGCGGTCCAGAGCTCGGCGGGGCGGCCGTTGGTGAGGACGCGCTGGCTGGTGATCTTGCCGTCGTGGGCGAGCGCGGCGAGCGCTTGATCGAGCTGCTGGGTGGTGGGGTTGCGGTGCAGTAGATCGCGGAGCTGGGTGCGGGTCAGTCCGCCGGGTAGCGCGTGCTTGAGTGCGGCGTGGATCTGGTGGGCGAGCGGATCTTGGGCGGTGTGTTGGAGCGCCCAGGTGGCGGACCGTGCGGCGTAGTCCCATAGCGCGAGCGCGGCTTGGAGGTGCTGTGGCTGGATCTGGCGCTGCCCGTCAAGCAGGGCGTAGAGGAGCGCTAGGCGGATGGTGTGCGCTTCGGCGCGCGCGCAGATCGCGGTGGCGATGGCGTCGGCGGGCTGGGTGAGCTGCGGGTAGGCACGCCACCACAGCTCGCGAGCGGCGGGATCGAGCGTGAGCTGCCCTGCCTGCTGGGCGTGCTTGAGCGTCCTGGCGAGGTAGCGGACCAAGCCTGTGTCTTTGAGGGGGTCGGGGTTCCCGCCCTCGGGCAACAGGCGCACGCGTCTGACAGCGGCGAGCACGAATCTGTTCATGAATCCGTTGGCGAGCTCGACGCGGGTGGTGTGGTGGCGCAGCTCGGTGGCGGTGATGTGACCGATGATCGAGATGTGCGCGTCGGTAGCGCGGGCTGGAGCGGTGCGGGTCAGGAGCGCCAACGGCCGTCCATCCCAGGCAGAGCGGAGCGTCGGCGACAATGTCGAGAGGTCGCGGCCCGTGGATTTCAGGACGGACGCAAATTCGGGCTCTGCGACCAGCAACCGCTTGTCTTTGGCGCCAGGATCGCTCCCGGCGGGGTCGCGGACCGTCCACACGAGTCCTTCGCCACTCGAGAGGCCGGTGGTCAGCCTCGAGGGGAACGACGGGTCGGCCTCGGACAGGAGCCTTGTGACGTGGTCGAACGAGCTGCCCTTGCGCGCGCGGGCGGTATCCCCGATCAACAGCAGATACTGGTTGGCGTGATGCCTGGTCGCCTCGACCTGAAACCAGGCACCGCGTCCGACCAGCGCGCCGCAGGCGACGAGCAACTGGGTGAGGATCGCGACCGGGTCGGCCTCGGTGTGCGGCGCGATCTTCTCCACGATCGCGCCGGGCAAGCCGTGGAAGGCGCCGGCGGCGGGCGGCTCGGGCCAGCCGGCCGGGGCCGCGAGTGTGATGCTCGCCGGCTGGCCCGTGGCCGGGTCCGACGGCGCTGTCTGCTGGTCGAACAGGGGGACGAGCTCGCCGGTCATTCGGCGGAGATCTCGGCGACGGCGGCACGGGCGGAGCTCTCATCGCAGATCGACTTGTTCTGGGCGAACGCCGCGATCAGCGTCTGGGTCGCGAGGTTGTTCACCTGTCGGGGCAGACCGCGGGAGGCCTCGTGGATCAGCGCGACCGCGTCGTCTGAGAACAGCGTGTCGGAGCGGCCCGCGAGCTTGACGTGGTGCGCGATGTACTCGCCGGTCTCTTTGCGGTCCATCCCGTCGATCGTGCACCGCAGCGCGATCCGCTGATCCAGCGCCGCGAACACCCCCTGGCGGAGCTTGCGGCGCAACGTCGGCTGGCCGAGCAGCAGGCACGCGAACGTGGCGCGCGAGTCCATCTCGGCGTTGGTCAGCATCCGCAGCTCCTCGAGCTGCTCGGCGGAGAGCAGGTGCGCCTCATCCAGGATCAACACCACGGTCTTGCCGCGCTCGGCGGTCTCGGCGGCGAGCAGGTCGGTCGCCTGCGGGATCAGCGTGGCTCGGTAGAACCTTGGCGTCGCGCCGAGCGCCCGGACGATCTGGATATAGAGCCCGCGCGCGCCGATCGCCGGATTGGGCAGGTAGATGATCGAGTACCGGCTCGAGTCAAGCGAGGCCGTCGCCGCGCGCGCGGCGACCGTCTTGCCCGCGCCGACCTCGCCGCACACCACGCCGAGCGACCGCTCGCTGATGATCCAGTCGATTCGAGCGACAGCCTCCTGGTGAGCCGCCGAGGCGAACAGCATCGAGGTCGCCAGCTCCTTGGTGAACGGGGTGCGCGACAGCCCCCAGTGCGCTCTGAGCCTGTCGATACTCATCCGATCAACTCCTCGGTGTCGTCGTTGTGATTGGCGGCGCCGCCTGGCGCCGGCAGATGCCGGTAATCGATCCGCTTCTGAAGCTCCCGCTCACGACGCTGGCGAACCAGCGCCAGGTAGTCGATCCCGGTCGGCGCGCCGGGCTCGCGCTGGGCGTGCGCGCGCGGGTGCACATGCCGCTTGATCCGAAGCGGCACCGCCAGGCCGGCGTGATGGCCGGCGAGGCGCACCTCGACATCGGCCAGCTCGAGCGGGTCGAAGATCAAGTCCACCCGCCGGCCCGCCAGCCCAGGATCGACCTCATAGCTGTTGCCGTGCATCCCGACCGTGCCCGTTCTTGACACCGTGCGGCGCTCCGACCAGCGGAACGCTTCGCGCAACGACCGCTCGGCCGGCAACTGCGGCGGACCGAGAGCCAGGAACCGCTCAAGCGGCGTCTGCCCGGTCTCCGAGTGCACGCGCCGGTGATAGACCTGCTCGACCCACGCCTGGAAGGTCCGATTGAGCTCGTCCAGGCTCGACGGCGGATGGTCCTCGAGCTCGACCAGCAGCTGATCGCGAACCGTGCGAAATGCCCGCTCGATCTTCCCCCTGCCCTCGGGCCGCCCCGGCCGGGAGTGGATCAGGCGGATCCCAAGCACCGCGCACGCCCGCAACAGCTGCCCGGACACGAAAGGTGAACCGTTGTCGACGTATACGGCCTTGGGCAAGCCGCGGGAGGCGATCCCCGCTCGCAACGCCCGGGAGGCGTTCAGCACATCCTCACGTCCCGCCCACCGATACCCGACCAACAGGCGGCTGTGATCGTCGATGAAACAGAACAAGAACGCACGGCGGCCATTGATCAGCGGGCCGTGCAACGCGTCCCCGGTCCACAACTCGTTGCGGTGATCGGCCTCGAAGCGCCCCAGCGCACGCCCGATCTGCCCTCCCTTCCACGGCAGTTCGGCGGCGGCGAGATGACGCAAGATCGTGCGCGCCGAAGGCGAGCGCCCCTCCGACTCCAGGATGATCCGCTGGATCTGAGCCGCCGTCCTGGCCGGCTGCTCCCTGCGCAGCGCGATCGCCAGCTCCAACAGCCGCTCCGGCGTCTGGTTCGGCTGACGTCGCGGTGCCGGCACCAGCGCCTCGAACCCGCCCTGGCGATACCAGCGGACCCACCGATCAACCGTGTTGCGCGACACGCGCACCCACCGCCCGTCCGGGCCTAAATGCTCGCGCGCGGCCAGCGCACGGACCAGCGCCCCGCGCTCCCGCGCCGACAGCGACACGTCCGTCGCCTCCGAGATCACCCGCCAGCGAAACAACCCGATCTCCTGCGCCCTGTCCAACCCCATCACCTCCTGACCGTGGCTGACACAACCAGCCGGCCAGGATCCCGGTCACTCAGGCGCAGGCCAAGGCGGTTCGGTGTTGATCGCCAAAAGCCCGCCCGCAGTCAACGCCGACACCCACGACCACGGCGGCCTGGACCGCAGCACCAGCGACGCCAACCGCACGCACACGCCAATCGCCCCCAGCGCTTCTCCCGCCAGCGACCCCTCCCGCGCGGCCGGCGGATCCAACGATGCGTCCAGCGCCCGCGCCCACCGCAGAAAATGACCGGCGATCAACTCCGCACGCGAACGGAACCGCCGCCGCCAATCGCGCACCGTCTCACCCGGCACCCCCAGCCGCTCCCCGACCCGCCGATACCCCTCCCGCCCCAACGACAACAACGCCTCGCCGATCACCTCCGCCCCATACCGCCGACGCGCCAGGCACACATCCGGCAGCAGCACATGCGTCGCGCGACAACACTGCTCACGACAACGCCCCCGCCGCGGCCGCAGCCGCCGAACCCCGGCATGCATGCGCACCTCGCGCAGCCGCGCGCAACCCCAGCCTCCCAACACGCCCACGCCACAGCGCGGACACAACAACCGGCCAGCGGCGAGATCCGCCTCGACCACGGCACGATCGTCTGCGACGATCACCACGATGACCTCCTGAAGGCATCACGGGGCCTCTCGCTTCACCCCACCAAGAGTTCGGCGAGGGGCCCCAGCAACAACACGATCACCACGATCATGTCGCTGCGGCCCCCGCCGCGACCAGACCATCACCACCCAGCGTGGCGCCAGACCGCCCCCAGGTCACCAACAGGCGTGTCGCTCAACAACGGCATGGTGGTCTCGAGATTGGCGAACAGCAGGCTCCGCTGCCATGCCGGGGTGCGACCCGCATTCATGCCGCCGCGGGTGTACCGCTGTTCATATAGCCTCCGCGAGTGTGAATCTTCAGCGGACGAGTCAAGTGCGGGGCACGCGTTTTACAGCTGCAGGCTGGATCCGCTAGCACGGATTCGTTAGGTTACGGATCCCTACTCGGATTGGCGGGATTTAGAGCCCAATGCGGCGGTG
>DATJLQ010000086.1:0-11050 GCA_035509415.1 Alphaproteobacteria bacterium | reverse complement strand
GGATTGTGTTAAAGTCCCTCTGTGGCGATTTTACGGCACAATCCTTTTTCGGCAACCACTTAACGGACCGGAGCCGCCGCCTCCGGACGGCGGTGTTGAGACGAGCATGAGCGATTCGCGACCTCTTGCCCAGAGTCCATCGGCGGGCCCGTCGGCGACCTCATCGGCTCCGGCCGACGGGCTCGCGTCGGCGTGCCCGAAGCCGGACCGGACCATCGTGCTGGTCGGCCTCATGGGCGCGGGCAAGAGCTATATCGGCCGGCGCCTCGCGCAGCATTACGCGATCCCCTTCGTCGACGCCGACGAGGAAATCGAGAAGGCCGCGGGCCTGACCATCCCCGAGATTTTCGAGCGCTACGGCGAGCCCCATTTCCGGGACGGCGAGCGCCGCGTGATCGCGCGCCTGCTCGACGAGCCGGTGCACGTGCTGGCGACCGGCGGCGGCGCTTTCATCGACCCGCGTACGCGCGAGAAGGTGCGCGCGCGCGCGATCTCGATCTGGCTGCGCGCCGACCTCGAGCTCCTGCTGCGCCGGGTGGCGCGGCGCAACAACCGCCCGCTCCTCAACACCAACGACCGGCGCGCGACCCTCGAGCGGCTGATCGCCGAGCGCTACCCGATCTACGCCGAGGCCGACATCACGGTCGACAGCCTCGAGGGGCCGACCGATTCGACCGCCGACCGGGTGCTTGCGGCCCTCGAGCGCCATCTCGCCGGCGCGCGATCGGGCGTGCGCGCGGCCGCCGCGGTGCGCTCGTGAGCGCGCCCGAGGCCGCGCCCGCCGACGCGGACGGCGTCGAGCGCATTCCGCTCGCCCTCGGCGCGCGCAGCTACGACATTTTGGTCGGCCCGGGCCTGATCGCGCGCGCGGGCGCCTTGATGGCACCCGTGCTCGAGCGGCCGCGCACCGTGATCGTGACCGACGCGACCGTGGGCCGCCTCTATCTCGCGCCGCTCGCGGAGGCGCTCGACCGCGCGCGCATCGTCCACGAGGCGATCGAGCTTCCGCCCGGCGAAGGCACCAAGGATTTCGGCCATTTCGCCTCGCTCCTCGAGCGGCTCCTGGCGCTCCGCATCGAGCGCTCGACCACGATCCTGGCCTTGGGCGGCGGCGTCATCGGCGATCTCGCGGGCTTCGCCGCGAGTGTCGCCCTACGCGGCATCGACTACGTCCAGATCCCGACGACGTTGCTCGCCCAGGTCGACAGCTCGGTGGGCGGGAAGACCGGCATCAACACGCGCCAGGGGAAGAACCTGGTCGGGAGCTTCTACCAGCCGCGCCTGGTGCTCGCCGACATCGACGCGCTCGCGACCCTGCCGCGGCGCGAATTCCTCGCGGGCTATGCCGAGGTGGTGAAATACGGCCTCATCGGCGACGCGCAGTTCTTCGCCTGGCTCGAGCGCAACGGCGCCGCCCTCGTCGCGGGCGACGTCGACGCGCGGCGCCATGCGGTCGCCGCGAGCTGCCGCGCCAAGGCCGCGACCGTCGCCGCCGACGAGCGCGAGACGGGGGCGCGCGCGCTTTTGAACTTCGGCCACACCTTCGGCCACGCGCTCGAGGCCGAGACCGGCTTCGGCGACGAGCTGCTGCATGGCGAGGCGGTGGCGCTCGGCATGGTGCTCGCCTTCGAGCTCTCGGCGCGGCTCGGCCTGTGCCCGGCGGGCGACGCGGCGCGGGTCGTACGCCACTTCGAGGCGATCGGGCTTCCGACCTCGCTCCCGCGCGCGGGCGGCCGACGCTGGAACGCGGACGCGCTCATCGACCACATGGCGCGCGACAAGAAGGTGCGCGACGGCAAGATCGCCTTCATCCTCGCGCGCGGCATCGGCAAGGCCTTCGTCGCGCGCGACGTCGATCCCGCGGCGGTGCGCGCGCTTTTGGCCGCCGCGATCGCGGCGTGAGCCGCGCCATGGCGCGCGGCTGAGGCATGGACATCGACCTCACCCTCGGCTCGACCGTCGCCGGCATCGTCGTGCTGCTGGTGGCCTCGGCCTTCTTCTCCGCCTCCGAGACCGCGATCACCGGCGCCTCGCGCCCGCGCATGCACGCGCTCGAGGAGCAAGGAAACGCGCGCGCGCGCACGGTCAATCAATTGCACCGCGCGAAGGAGCGCTTGATCGGCGCGATCCTGCTCGGGAACAATCTCGCGAACATCCTCGCCTCGGCGCTCGCGACCAGCCTCCTCATCGATTTCTTCGGCCCCGCCGGCATCGCCTACGCGACCGTCGCCATGACCGTGCTCGTGGTGCTGTTCGCCGAAGTGATCCCGAAAAGCTACGCGCTCCACGATTCGGACCGCGTGGCGCTCGCGACCGCCCCCGTGCTGCGCGTCGTCGTCTGGCTCTTGGCTCCCGTCACGCGCGGCATGGCGCTCTTCGTGCGCGCGGTGCTCGCCCTTTTCGGGCTCCGGCTCGACATGGAGATCGCGGGCGCCCAGCGCGAGGAGGAGCTGCGCGGCGCCATCGAGCTCCATCGCGGCCCCGAGCCCGAGACGGTGCAGGAGCGGCGCATGCTGCGCAGCGTGCTCGATCTCGACGAGGTCGAGGTGGGCGAGGTCATGATCCACCGCAAGAACGTGACCGCGATCGACGCGGATCTGCCCATGCGCCGCATCGTCGAGCTGGCGCTCGAGAGCGACTTTTCGCGCATCCCGCTTTGGCGCAACGATCCCGACAACATCGTGGGCGTGGTGCACGCGAAGCCGCTCTTGAAGGAGGTGATCGCGCGCCGCGGCGACCTCGATGCGCTCGACGTCGGCGCGATCATGTCGAAGCCCTGGTTCATCCCCGAGAGCACCTCGCTCCTCGACCAGCTGCAGGCGTTCCGGAAGCGCCACGAGCACATCGCCCTCGTGGTCGACGAATACGGCGCCCTCATGGGCATCGTGACCCTCGAGGACATCCTCGAGGAGATCGTGGGCGACATCACCGACGAGCTCGACGAATCGGTGCAAGGGGCGCGCGCCGAGCCGGGCGGCTCCTACCTCGTGGGCGGCGCCGTCACCATCCGCGACTTGAACCGCGAGTTCGATTGGGGCCTCCCCGACGAGGAGGCGGCGACGCTCGCGGGGCTCGTCATGCACGAGGCGCGCATGATCCCCGACGTGGGACAGACCTTCACGTTCTTCGGCTTCCGCTTCGAGATCGTCCGCCGCCAGCGCAACCAGATCACCCAGATCCGCGTGACCCCGCCGCCGCTCGAGAGCGGAAAATAGCGGCAAGGCCCCGGCACCTTGCCGCGCGCCGCGCGCATCGTATATTCCCTCTTATTCTCGCTTTGCGATCGAGCCTAAGACCGGAACGAGGACCCCGCCATGCCGCTCAGCGATCCCGCCCCGCGCGAGCCGATCCACACGCGCCGCGTCGAATGCCGCGGCTACCGCCGCGCCGACGGCCTCTGGGACATCGAGGCCCATCTGGTCGACACCAAGAGCTACGTGTTCAAGAACGGCTGGCGCGGCGAGATCGAGCCCGGCGTGCCGGTGCACGAAATGTGGATCCGCGTGACGCTCGACGACGCGTTCATAGTGCACGACGCCGAGGCCGCGAGCGATTACGTGCCGTTCGCCCCCTGCCCCGAGGCGGCACCGCAGTTCAAGCGCCTCAAGGGATTGAAGATCGGCACCGGCTGGCGCCGCAAGGTGCAGGAGATGTTCGGCGGCAGCCAGAGCTGCACCCATCTGGTCGAGCTTCTGGGCCCGCTCGCGACCACCGCGTTCCAGACCATCTATCCCTTGCGCGAATCGCGCGAGCGCGAGGCGATCGCCCGAGGCCCGAGGCCGCGTCCGCCCATCATCGATACCTGCCATGCGCTCCGGAGCGACGGCGAGGTGGTGAAGCGCTTCTGGCCCGAGTTCTATACCGGTCCCTGAGCGCCGGCCGACACCGCGGCTTGGCCCGCGCGCGGCGCGGTCGTCGGCTTGATGTCATTACCCTTAGAGGGTAATATGCCCGGGTGGAGAAACGCCGGCCTCATTACGACCTTGCGCGGGTCCAGGCGGACGTCGCACGGCTTGGGGCGGCAGCTTTCACCAAGACCGCCATGGACGGCGGCCGGACGATGGGCCTGACCACGGCGGAGATGCTTGCCGTGATTGCCTCCTTGTCCCAACGCGACTTCTACAAATCGATGACCAGCTATGCCGATCATCGCCTTTGGCAGGATGTGTATCGTTCGGCGACGCCGGCTCGGAAGGATGCGTATATCAAGATCTCCATGCGCGGCGCGGCACTGGTGATCCAATTCAAGGAGAGGTGAGCATGGCGCGGAAATGCCCGCACTGCGGGACTCGCAAAGACACGGCACGGTTCGAGAAGGAAACCTTCGTCGTCGAGCATGACGGCATGACGGCGGCGGTCGAAGGGCTGTCGGGTTGGCGATGCGCGGGGTGCGGCGACGTCGCGTTCGACGCGGCCAGCGCGCGGCGCTACGCGGCCGCGGGCGACGCGTTGGTGCTGCGCGCGCGCGAGCATCAAAGCAAGGAAATCCGGCGCATCCGGCGCAAGCTCGGCCTCAGTCAGGCCGCGGCCGCACGCCTGACCGGCGGCGGTCATAACGCCTTCTCGCGCTACGAACGCGGGGAAGCGGCGCCGCTCCCGGCAGTCGTCAATCTTTTCCGGCTCCTGGACAAGCATCCTGCATTGTTGAAGCAATTGGTCCGCGACGGCCAATGAGCGCGAGCGTTCCGACAGAGGCATGCGCGCTCAGCGCCGCTTCGCCTCGTCGGGCGTGAGCGTGGTGAGAGCCAACGCGTGCACGCCGGATTTGAGCTCGTCGGCGAGGATCGCGTAGACGCGCCGCTGGCGCTCGACGCGCGCGACGCCCGCGAAGGCATCGGCCACGATCTCGACCCGGAAATGAGTCTCGCCGTGGCGCCCCGCCGCCGCCGCATGACGCGCCCCCTCGTGGCCCGCATGGCGCCGGGATTCGTCCACGATCTCGAGCCGCGCGGGTGCCAGCGCGCGGGTGAGCTTGTCATGCATGGTCTCGGCGACGCTCATCCTCATCCTCCCGGCGCGGGATCGCGCACCCACCCGATGCCGGCCCGAGCCAGCCGCGGGGCGGCCTCGGCCATGAAGTGCCGCGCCGGGCGTTCGGGGTCAAGGCCAAGGGCTTAGAAGCACTGGGACATAGGGTCGCGGGCACCGCTCGGCACGCGCGGATTCGAGCCTTGCGCCGGGCCCGGGCGGGGCCCCGAAAGCGGCCCGTGCCCTTGCGCCCAAGCCCAGGCGACCCCATACTGTGCACATGCACAGGGCGCCCAATCTCGAGTTCGATCCCTGGGTCGCCGAGCCGCGTCCCGCGCCGCGGCGCTGCGACCATCCGGAATGCGCCGAGGCGGGCGCCTACCGCGCCCCCAAGGGGCGCGACCGGCTCGCCGACTATTTCTGGTTCTGCCTCGAGCATGTGCGCGCCTACAATCTCTCCTGGAACTACTTCGCCGGCATGAACGAGGCGGAGATCGAGCGCATCCGGCGCCGCGACACGGTGTGGGACCGGCCGAGCTGGC
Organism: Alphaproteobacteria bacterium; assembly: GCA_035509415.1. Lineage (GTDB taxonomy): Bacteria > Pseudomonadota > Alphaproteobacteria > JACZXZ01 > JACZXZ01 > DATJLQ01. Next base: position 5,540 of record DATJLQ010000086.1, on the reverse strand, counting down.
CCTTGAGCGGCGGCGTCGGCCCCATGGCCGGGCGCGCCACGCACCGGTTCCATAACGGCGCCTATAACGTGCGCGACTTTTTCGAGCTGTTCGACGAGGAGGCCGAGCCGCGCGCCCCCGCGCGGCGGCCCTCGACGCCCGAGGACGAGGCGCTCGCCGTGTTCGCGCTTCACGCACCCGTGACGCTGCTCCAGGTCAAGGCGCGCTACAAGGAATTGGTGAAGCGTCACCATCCGGACCGCAACGGCGGCGATCCCGCGGCCGAGGAGCGCCTCAAGGTGATCAATCAGGCCTACACCACGTTGAAGGGCTTGATCGCCGCGTGAGCCGCGTCCCGCCCCGTCCCTTTTCCCCATTCCCCGCCGCGACGCAAAAGGCGATCGACGCGCCGGGCCGAGCAACGACTGGAACCGACCGATGAACGCCAAGACCCCGAACGCCGAGTCCGACAAAGCGACCATCAACGTCCCCGACATGAAGGTTTCGGTGCGCCAGACCTTCGGCATCGACGTCGACATGGAGGTGCCGGGCTTCAGCCAGCCGACCGAGCTCGTGCCCGACCTCGACGAGGTCTACCGCTTCGACCGCGACACCACGCTCGCGATCCTCGCCGGCTTCGCCTACAACCGGCGCGTCATGATCCAGGGCTATCACGGCACCGGGAAGTCGACCCACATCGAGCAGGTCGCCGCGCGCCTCAATTGGCCCTGCATCCGCATCAACCTCGACAGCCACATCAGCCGCATCGATCTGGTCGGCAAGGACGCGATCGTGATCCGCGACGGGAAGCAGGTGACCGAGTTCCGCGAGGGGCTCTTGCCCTGGGCGCTCCAGCATCCGACGGCCCTCGTGTTCGACGAGTACGATGCGGGCCGGCCCGACGTCATGTTCGTGATCCAACGCGTGCTCGAGGTCGAGGGGAAATTGACCCTCCTCGACCAGAACCGCGTGATCCGGCCCCATCCCGCGTTCCGCGTCTTCGCCACCACCAACACGATCGGCCTCGGCGACACGACCGGCCTCTATCACGGGACCCAGCAGATCAACCAGGGCCAGATGGACCGCTGGAACATCGTCGCGACGCTCAACTACCTGCCGCACGACGAAGAGGTCGCGATCGTGCTCGCGAAGGTGCCGAGCTACGACACCGACGAGGGCCGCAAGAAGATCGCCTCCATGGTCCAGCTCGCGGACTTGACGCGCAGCGGCTTCATCGCGGGCGACATTTCGACCGTGATGTCGCCGCGCACGGTCATCACCTGGGCCGAGAACGCGGAGATCTTCAAGGACATCGGCTTCGGCTTCCGCGTCACCTTCCTCAACAAATGCGACGAGGCCGAGCGCGGCATCGTCGCCGAGTACTACCAGCGCTGCTTCGGAACCGAGCTGCCCGAGAGCCTGATCAAGCCGAGCCAGGCCTGAGGCCGCCATGGCCGTCGAGCGGCGCCCGGACAATCCGATCGAGGAGTTCCGCCAGGTGACCGCGGCGGCGCTGCGCGCGATCGCGCGCGAGCCCGAGGCGAGCGTCGCCTTCTCGCCCGACCAGCCGGCCTTGAGCGGCGCCTCCGCGCGCCTCACCATGCCCGCGCGCGATCTCCCGCCCGGCGACGTCGCGGTCGTGCGCGGCGAGGCGGACGGGTTCGCGCTCAAACTGCGTTACCACGACGCGGCGGTCCATGCCGCGCGGCGCCCGCAAGGCCCGACCGCGCGCGCGGTGTTCGACGCGGTCGAGCAGGCGCGCGTCGAGGCGCTGGGCGCGCGCACCATGGCGGGCGTGCAGTCGAATCTCGCGGCGTCCCTCGCCCAGCAATGCCGCCAACGCGGCTACGCGCGCGTGCACACGAAGGAAGAGGCGCCGCTCGCCGACGTGGTCGGGCTCTTGGCGCGCGAGGCGCTCACCGGCGAGGCGCCGCCCTCGAGCGCGCGGCGCATGGTCGATCTCTGGCGCGCGTCCCTCGAAGGCAAGGTCGCGAAGGATCTGGGCGAGCTCGCGCACAATCTCGGCGATCAGGAGCGCTACGCCGACACCGCGCGCCAGCTGATCCGGGACCTGGCCCTCGAGGAGCAGGACGCGGCCGAAAGCGAGAGCGAGGAGGAGAATTCGGAGAACGAGGAGGGCGAGGCGCCCGAGAACGGCGAAGCGAGCGACGCCGAGGGCTCGAGTGCCGCCGCCGACATGGCGCGCGAGATGCAGGAGGGTTCCGGCCGCGAGGGCGGCGAGAGCGACGCGAGCGACGCCGAGGGCGAGATGATGCCCGGCGGCGGGGACGACGACGCGACCCGGCCCGGCCGCTCCATGCGTCCGCGCGGCGATTTGCGCAACGACCGGGGCGAGCCGCCCTACCGCGCCTTCACGACCCAGTTCGACGAGATCGTCGAAGCGGACAAGCTGTGCGATTCCCAGGAGCTCGCCCGCCTCCGGATGCATCTCGACCAGCAGCTCGCGCACCTCCAGGGTGCGGTCACGCGCCTCGCGAACCGGCTTCAGCGCAAATTGATGGCGAAGCAGACGCGCGCCTGGGATTTCGACGTCGACGAGGGGCTCCTCGACACGGCGCGGCTCAGCCGCGTGGTCGTGAACCCGGTCTATCCCCTTTCCTACAAGGTCGAGCGCGAGACCGAGTTCCGCGACACGGTCGTGACGCTCCTCATCGACAATTCGGGCTCGATGCGCGGCCGCCCGATCACGGTCGCCGCCATGAGCGCCGACATTCTCGCGCGCACCCTCGAGCGCTGCGGCGTCAAGGTCGAGATTCTCGGCTTCACGACGCGCGCCTGGAAGGGCGGCAACGCGCGCGAGAAATGGCTCGCCGAGGGAAAGCCCGCCAATCCCGGCCGGCTCAACGATCTGCGCCACATCGTCTACAAGGCGGCCGACGCACCCTGGCGCCGCGCGCGGAAATCGCTCGGCCTCATGCTGCGCGAGGGCATCCTCAAGGAGAACATCGACGGCGAGGCGCTGTTGTGGGCGCACACCCGCCTGATCCAGCGCACCGAGCAGCGCCGCATCCTGATGGTGATCTCGGACGGCGCGCCGGTCGACGATTCGACCCTCTCGGTCAATCCCGGGAACTATCTCGAGCGCCATCTACGCGACGTGATCCGCTGGATCGAGGCGCACTCGCCGGTCGAGCTGGTCGCGATCGGCATCGGCCACGACGTCACGCGCTATTACAGCCGCGCGGTCACCATCGTCGACGCCGAGCAGCTCGGCGGCACCATGATGGAGAAACTGACCGAGCTGTTCGAGGAGAACGCGGCGGCGTCCGGCCGCGGCACGGGTGCCGGGCGGCGAGTGGCGCGGGCGCGATAGAGCCGATCACATTTAACTCGAGGCCGCGTCACCCCCCACCCTACCCTCCCCCTCAAGGGGGGAGGGATGCGGCGGGTCGGCGAGGCGAACCCCCGGGCTTGACCCGGGGGCTCACCCGAAGCTGGGTGGGGGTAAATTCCTTGCTCCTTGTTCTACGGATCGTATTTCCTCAAAAACGCGAGCGAGCGCTTCCAGGCGAGCTCGGCCGCGTCCTTGACGTAAGGGTATGCCGCCCCGGTCGGGTTCGCGAAGGCGTGGTTGGCGCCCGCATAGGCGTAGACCGTGACCTGTTTCCCCGCCGTCATCGCCGCGGCCTCGAACCCCTCGACCATCGCGGTATTAATATTGCGGTCCAGAAGCCCGTAATGCATCAAGACCGGCCCCTCGAGCGGTGCGAGCTCGGCCGCCGATTTGCGCACGTTGCCGTAATAGATCACGGTCGCGTCGACCGGGGCCGCGAGGGCGCCGTTGAGCGCCCAGCCGCCGCCGAAGCAATAGCCCCAGGTCGCGAGGTGCCCGTCGCATTTCGGGTTGCGTTTCAGCCACTCGATCCACGCGACCAGCGTCGCGCGCGCGGGCGCAGGGTCGGCCGCGACGGCGCGGCTTTGTGTCGCCGCCTGGTCCGCGGTCGCCGCCACGTGGCCGCCGAAGAGATCGATCGCGATCGTGAGATAGCCGTTCCGCGCGAGCTCGGCCGCCACGCTCTTGATTTGGTCGTTGAGGCCCCACCATTCGTGGATCAGCACGACTCCCGGTGCTGGCGTCCTCGCCGGCACGGCGAGCGCACCCGAGACCGAGCGACCGTCCGCGGTCTTGATGGTGACGCTCTCGAGCCCGGCCGCGACCGCGCGGCGCAGCACCGGATCCGCGAGCACGGTCGCGAGCGGCACGCTTGCCGCGATGCCTTTGACGATGCTTCGACGCGGAATCTGCATGGCCGTTCCCCCCATTCGTCGCGCGCGACTTTACTCGCGCGATTTTACCGGCACGACTTTACCGGCGCGCGCCGCCGCGCCCCGATCACAACTCGGTGACGAAGCCGACCGGGCGCGGGCGTGGCTCCTCGGGCGTGGGCGCGAGGCCGGCCGCGATCTCCGCCGCGACCTCGCGCGCCGCCTTGAGCCACAGCGCGTCCGCGCGGTCCGCCGCGACCGCGGGCTCGGCGCGCACGCGCACCATGGCGACGGTCGGAAACCAGGGATTGCGCCGACCGGCGAGCAACCAGGGCCAGCCGGGCGCCGTCGGCGTCAGCACATAAGCGGGCTTGCCCAAAGCCCCCGCCAAGGCCGCGACCGGCCCAGGCGGTGCCACCACGAGATCGGCCCCATCGATCCGCGCCGCGAGCGCGTCGAGGCTCGGCGCGGACGCCGGCCAGAGATCGAGCGCGAGCCCCGCCCGCTGCGCCTCGCGCGACGCCTCGAGCGCGGTCTCGAGCGCCACCGTGCTCATGCCTTCGATCTCGGTGAGCGGCTTCAGGCTCGCGGGCGGGATCGCGAAGGGCCGCGCATTGGGCCAGGCCAACGCTCCGCGCCAAGCGAGGCCGAGGACGAGGCCGGGCCCACGCGCGCGATAGTTCTCGCGCCACTCGGCCGTCGCCGCGGGCTCGGCCTTGAGATAGCCGGGCGGGCGCTCGAAATCCGCGTTGCGGCGGCGATAGAGGCCGGGAAGGCTCCCGAGCGCGATGGCGCCGTCGAGACCGAGGGAGGCGAGCGGCGTTTCCGCGTCGACGATTTCGAGCCCGGGCACGGCGCGCGCGAGAAGGGCGCCTAATCCGGTTTCGCCCGGGCCGGTTTCGCGCGAATTCGTTTCGCCCGGGCCGGTTTCGCCCGAGCCTGCCGTGCCTCGGAACAGGATCTTGGCGCCGGCGCGCGCGAGATCGGCAAGCGCATGGGCGTAGAAAATCTCCTCGACTCCGCCGCCCTCGCCATAGACCAGCACGCGCGCGCCCGGCTTCGCCTTGCCGCTCCAGGCGGGAAGGCCGGATTCCTTCGCGGGTGCGCCGGGCACGCGCCAGCGCCACTCGAAATCGCGCCAGCCGCGCGCGAAGCTCCCCTGGGCGAGCTTCGCGAGCGATTCGTGGAAATGAGCCGCGGGCTCGTAAGGGTCGGCGCGGAGCGCGCGGTCGTAGGCCGCAAGCGCCGGCTTCGCCTTGCCGCGCGCCATGTAGGCATCGCCGAGGGCGACCAGGCCGGGCGCGAAATCGGGCGCCAGCACGGACGCGGTCTGG
>DATJLQ010000085.1:0-4288 GCA_035509415.1 Alphaproteobacteria bacterium | reverse complement strand
CGCCAGCGATCGCGCGCGAGGCGCCGCAGAGCTTTTCCGGCCTCGTCAAGGAGGTGGCGCCGGCGGTCGTCAACGTGTCCACCACCGAGAAGGTCTCGGGCGGTCCGATGATGGACATGCCCTTCCAGAATCTCCCCGAGGATTCGCCCTTCCGCCAGTTCTTCCGGCACTATTTCAACAGCCCCGAGGGCGGCCAGAGCCATCCCATGGTGCAGCACTCGCTCGGCTCGGGCTTCATCATCGATCCGGCGGGATATGTGGTGACCAACAACCACGTAGCCGGCTCGGCGAGCGAGATCAGCGTCACCCTCCAGGACGGCAAGACCTACAAGGCCAAGCTCGTGGGTCATGACGAGCGGACCGACCTAGCGCTCCTCAAGATCACCGCCGACCATCCGCTTCCCTCCGTGCAGTGGGGCGACAGCGACAAGGCCGAAGTCGGCGACTGGGTGGTCGCGGTCGGCAATCCCTTCGGACTCGGCGGCACCGTGACGGCGGGCATCGTCTCGGCGCGCGGCCGCGACCTCCACGAGGGGCCCTACGACAGCTTCATCCAGACCGACGCCGCCATCAACCGCGGCAACTCGGGCGGCCCGATGTTCGACATGGACGGCCAGGTGATCGGCATCAACGCCGCGATCTACTCGCCCAACGGCGGCAGCGTCGGCATCGGCTTCGCGATCCCCTCCTCGATCGCCGAGCCCGTGATCGAGCAGCTGCGCGAGCACGGCACGGTCGAGCGCGGCTGGCTCGGCGTGCAGATCCAGCAGGTGACGCCCGACATGACCGAGAGCCTCGGCTTGAAGCACAAGGGCGGAGCGCTGGTCGCCCACGTGAACAAGGGCAGCCCCGCCGCCGAGGCCGGCCTGCGCCAGGGCGACGTGATCACGACCTTCAACGGCCGCAACATCAACGACCTGCGCGATCTCACCAACGCGGTCGCCGACGTGAAGCCCGGCCAGACCGCGCCCGCCGTCATCTTCCGCGACGGGCACGACGAAACGATCAAGGTCAAGGTCGGCAAGGCGCCGCCCGAGAACGTGGCCGAGAACAGCCAGGGGGGCGGCCAGGCCGCGCCCTCGGCGGACGAGACCAAGGTCCCGTCCTTGGGCCTCACCCTCGGCCGGCTCACCGCCGACGCGCGCCAGGAGCTCAACCTCGGCAAGAACGTCAAGGGTGCTCTCGTGACCGACGTCGACGGCACCGGCTCCGCGGCCGACCAAGGCCTCCGGCCCGGCGACGTCATCGTCAAGGTCGGCAACAGCGACGTCGACGGACCGAAAGAGGCGGCCGAGCATATCGAGGCGGCCAAGAAGGAGAAGAAGAAGGCGGTTCTCGTGCTGCTCAACCGTCACGGCAGCGAGCTGTTCGTGGCGCTGCCGTTCTCGGTGAGCTGACGCCACCCTATCCGAGGCGCGCCGCGCCAAACCCCTCGCGCGCGGCCGTATCGGGTCCGCCTCCCTTTCCCCCGTCCCGAAGGGGGAAAGGGAGCGGGTCCCGGCTCGCGGGCGAAGCCGGGTGCCGGGGTGCCCTGGATGGCCGAAGCCCATCGATCCTGGTAATTTGACGCCATGCGCATCCTGGTCATCGAAGACGACGCGGACACCGCCGATTACCTGGTCAAGGGCCTGACCGAGAGCGGCTACGTCGTCGACCATGCGGCGGACGGGCGCGAAGGTCTCTATCTCGCCCTCGGCCAGGGCTACGACGCCATGGTGGTCGACCGCATGCTGCCCGGGCTCGACGGGCTCTCGATCGTCCAGGCGCTACGCGGCCAGGACAAGCGCACGCCGGTCCTGATCCTCTCGGCACTCGGCCAGGTCGACGACCGGGTCAAGGGCCTGCGCGCCGGCGGCGACGACTACCTCACCAAGCCCTACGCCTTCTCCGAGCTCCTCGCGCGCCTCGAGGCGATCCTGCGCCGCGGCAGCGCCGAGGCGGCCGAGCCGCGTCTCAAGGTCGGCGACCTCGAGATGGATCTCCTCGCGCGCAGCGTGAAGCGCGCCGGCAAGCCGATCGACCTCCAGCCGCGCGAGTTCAAGCTCCTCGAATATCTCATGCGCCACGCGGGCCAGGTGGTGACGCGCACCATGCTGCTCGAGGGCGTGTGGGACTATCATTTCGATCCCCAGACCAACGTGATCGACGTCCATGTGAGCCGGCTCAGGCAGAAGATCGACCGCGGCTTCGACCGGCCTCTGCTCCACACCGTGCGCGGCGCGGGCTACACGCTCAAGGCCGACCAGGCGCGCGCCGAGCAGCCGCGCGCCGACCGGGCGTGAGCGATCCGGGCGTGAGCGATTCGGGCGGGAAAGATCCGGGCGTGAAAGATCCGGGCGGGAAAGATCCGGGCGTAAAAGATCCGGGCGTGAAAGATCCGGGCGTGAGCGATCCGGGCGAAGCCGGCCGTCCCGCACCGGCGCGCGCAACGCGAAGGGTCGGCCCGTTCCGAAGCTCGACCTTCCGCTTGGCGCTCTTCTCCATGGCGCCGTTCGGCGTCCTGGTCGTGATCCTGTTCGGCTTTCTCTATATCGGCACCGTCGAGCTGATCGACGCCCAAGCCAACGCCACCATCGAGGCCGAGGTGCGCGGACTCTCGGAGCAATACAACGGGCGCGGTCTCGGCCGCCTGATCCAGGTGATTCAGGAGCGCAGCGGCGTCAACGGCGAGAAGGGCAGCGTCTATCTCCTGACCGGGCCGGACCTCACGCCGCTCGCGGGCAATCTCAGGAGCTGGCCGGCAGACGCGGTGCAGAAGGGCGATTGGCTGAGCTTCACGGTCCAGCATCGCACCGGCGACGTCGTGACCACGCAGCAAATCCGCGCGCGCCCGTTCCGGCTCGCGGGCGGCTTCCGCCTCCTGGTCGGACGCGACATGGCGGAGCGGCAGGAGTTCCAGGTGGTGATCGCGAAGACCCTCGCCTGGGCGCTCGGCATCACCATCCTCCTCGGCATCGCGGTCGCGATCTATCTGAGCCGCAAGCTCCTGCGCCGGGTCGAGGCGGTCGCGGCGACCAGCCGGACCATCGTGTTCGGCGATCTCGCGCGGCGCATGCCGATCGACGGCAGCGGCGACGAGTTCGACCATCTCTCGGCGAGCCTCAACGACATGCTCGACCAGATCGAGCAGCTCATGACCGGCATGCGCGCGGTCGCGGACTCGCTCGCGCACGATCTCCGGAGCCCGCTCACCCGCCTCAAGGGCCGCATCGAGGTCGCCTTGCGGCGCGGCGGCGACGCGAGCGAATACCGCAAGACGCTGGGTGCGACCATCGCCGACACGGATGCGATCCTCTCGACCTTCAACGCGCTCCTTGCGATCGCCCAGGCCGAGGCGGGTGCCGCGCGCGGCGGCATGCTGCCGCTCGAGCTCGGGCGCATCGCGCGCGACGCGGCCGAGCTCTACGAGCCGCTCGCCGAGGAAAAGGGCATCCGCTTCGAGCAAAGTGTCGCCGACGGGATCGCGATCGTGGGCCACCCGCAGCTTCTCGCCCAGAGTGTCGCGAACCTGCTCGACAACGCGATCAAATACACGCCCGCGGGCGGCGCGATCGCGCTCACGCTCGACGAATCCGGGCCGAACGCCGAGCTTAGAGTCGCGGATTCGGGCCCCGGCATCGCACCCCAGGATCGCGAGCGCGTGCTCGAGCGCTTCGTGCGCCTCGATGTGAGCCGCACGACGCCCGGAAGCGGCCTCGGGCTCGCGTTGGTCGCGGCGGTCGCGAAGCTCCATCGCGCGCGCCTGACCCTCGAGGACAATGGCCCGGGGCTCAAGGTGACGCTCTCGTTCGAGAAGGCGCCGGCGGGCAGCCTTCCCGTCGACGCTGCCGCCTGAGCCAAGCGACGCGGCGCGCGACGCACGCTTGGCCGAGGCACCTTTGGGTAGTGGGTCGGTTGGTCCAAACCCTCGTCTTTCGAGACGTAGCCCGCGGCGCGACGCGCCGCATCCTTCGGATCGAAGGGCCGGCCGAAGGCCGCCGGGCTGCTCCTCAAGATGAGGGTTTGGATCGATGGGGTTTCACCTCATCCTGAGGGCGCCCATAGGGCGCGTCTCGAAGGATGAGGGTTTGGATCGATGGAGGTTCACCTCATCCTGAGGGCGCCCATAGGGCGCGTCTCGAAGGATGAGGGTTTGGGTCGATGGGGTTTCACCTCATCCTGAGGGCGCCCATAGGGCGCGTCTCGAAGGATGAGGTGAAATTGACCCACTACCCGCCTTTGCGCCCGCGCGCGCTCGGCGCTAATATGTCGGGCATCCGTCGCCCGCGAGGCGCTCATGTCCGAGATC
>DATJLQ010000084.1:0-8403 GCA_035509415.1 Alphaproteobacteria bacterium | reverse complement strand
AGGATCGCGAGATCCTTGGTCATCTGGCCGCCCTCGACGGTCGCGACGCACACTTTCTCGAGCGTGTCCGCGAACTTGACCACGTCCGGCGTCTTGTCGAACTCGCCCCGGTAGCGCAAGCCGCGCGTCCAGGCGAAGATCGAGGCGATCGGGTTGGTCGAGGTCTCCTTCCCCTGCTGCCAGAGGCGGTAATGGCGCGTGACCGTGCCGTGCGCGGCCTCGGCCTCGACGGTCTTGCCGTCGGGCGAGAGCAGCACCGAGGTCATGAGGCCGAGCGAGCCGTAGCCTTGCGCGAGCGTGTCGGACTGCACGTCGCCGTCGTAGTTCTTGCACGCCCAGACGAAGTTGCCGTTCCACTTGAGCGCCGCCGCCACCATGTCGTCGATCAGGCGGTGCTCGTAGGTGAGCTTCTTCTGCTCGAACTTCGACTTGAACTCGGCGTCGAAGGTCTCCTGGAAAATGTCCTTGAAGCGCCCGTCATAGGCCTTGAGGATCGTGTTCTTGGTCGAGAGATAGACCGGGAAGCCGCGCGAGAGGCCGTAATTGAAGCAGGCGCGCGCGAAGCCGCGGATCGAATCGTCGAGATTGTACATCGCGAGCGCCACGCCGCCGCCCGGGAAGTCGAACACGTCGTAGACCGTGGGCTTGCCGCCGTCGCTCGGCGCGAAGGTCATGGTGAGCTTGCCCTTGCCCGGCACCTTGAAGTCGGTCGCGCGGTACTGGTCGCCGTAGGCGTGGCGCCCGATCACGATCGGCTGGGTCCAGTTGGGCACCAGCCGCGGCACGTTCTTGCACACGATCGGCTCGCGGAAGATGGTGCCGTCGAGGATGTTGCGGATCGTGCCGTTGGGCGAGCGCCACATCTTCTTGAGCTTGAATTCCTTGACCCGCGCCTCGTCGGGCGTGATGGTCGCGCACTTCACGCCCACGCCGTAGTGCCGGATCGCGTTCGCCGCGTCGACCGTGATCTGGTCGTCGCTCGCGTCGCGCGCCTCGACGCCGAGGTCGTAGTATTTCAGGTCGATGTCGAGATAGGGCAGGATCAGGCGCTCGCGGATGAGCTTCCAGATGATCCGAGTCATTTCGTCGCCGTCGAGCTCGACGACGGGGGTCGCTACTTTGATCTTGCTCATCGGTCCGTCCCTGGGGTGCCGGGCCTGGCTGGGTCGCGGCCGGGGAACATCCCCCGGCACGGCACGAAGCCGGCGGCCGCGCGCGGACCCACTTCGCGCCCGGACAATAGCACCCCTTGTGCAGTGCGCAAGAGGTTGCGGCGGTGCGGCACGGCGCCCCCGCGCGGCCGCCGACGTTGTCCGTTAAACCCTTCCCGGCTAAAGCTTTTCCGACCCCGCCGCGGCCTTGGCCGGGGCCCGGGCGCGCATCAGATACGCGAGCGCCGCATCGATCGTGGGCGCCACGTGAAAATGCTCGAGCACGCGCGGGGCCGCGAATTTCTCGGCGATCGCGTGCTCGAACGCGGCGAGCACCGGGCGCCAATAGCCCGCCACGTCGACCAGCACGATGGGCTTGTCGTGGAGGCCGAGCTGCTTCCAGGTCAGCATCTCGATCGTCTCGTCGAGCGTGCCGAGGCCGCCGGGCATGACGAGGAACGCGTCGGCGAGCGCGAACATGCGGTTCTTGCGCTCGTGCATGCTCTCGACCACCTCGAGGCGCGTGAGGCCGACGAGCTGGCGCTCGGCGCGCTTCAGGAATTGCGGGATGACGCCGATCACCTCGCCCCCCGCGAGCATGGTCGCTTCCGCGAGCGCCCCCATGAGCCCGACGCCGCCGCCGCCATAGACCAGGCCGAGCTTGCGCTCGGCGAGGAGCCGGCCGAGCCTCACGATTTCCTCGCGGTAACGGGGATCGCGGCCGAAGGACGAGCCGCAATAGACGCAAACGGTGGAGATTTTCGGCATTCTTCGAGGCGATCTGATGCGATCTAGAGGCATTCCGGACTGTGCGATGGGCGCGCGCGCCGCCGCCCGCCCATAATGACCGGTCGCACGCCGCGGCGGAAGGCCGAATTTGCGCCGCGCTCAAGCGTTTGTGATGGAGGCGGGCGAACTTGTGAGGGCCCCTCGCGCCCGGCGCGCGGCTATACTTCCGCCCGCCGTCGGTGCGCGCGCGCGACGGCAGTTCCGGAATGGCGCCAGCCTCGATAGGGGGTCCTCATGAAGCTCATCCACAATGCGACACGGTCGGCTCTCCTCGCAGGCCTTGCGCTCGCCCTTTTTGCGGGCCTCGGCGCCGCCGCGACCGCGGCCGACATGTCGAAGGCGGTGGACTACCGCCAGAACATCATGAAGTCGATCGGCGCCAATGCCGCCGACATCGGCCTCATGCTCAAGGGCGAGGTGCCGTTCAGCGACGCCCAGGTCGCGGCCCACGCGACCGCGATCAACGCGCTCGCCAAGATCATTCCCGACGCGGTCCCGGCCGGGTCGGACGTCGGCAAGACCTACGCCAAGCCCGAGATCTGGACTCACATGGACGAGTTCAAGAAATACGCCGCTGCCCTCGAGACCGAGAGCGCCAAGCTGATCAAGGTCGCGGAAGCGGGCGGCGACGCGAAGGCGGTCCAAGCCCAGGTCGCGGTCATGGGCAAGGAAGCCTGCGGCGCGTGCCACAAGGCGTTCCGGAAGCCGCTCCAATAGAGGGCGCTTGATTCACTGAGCCACAATCCACTGGCCCGCGAATCCCTGGCTTGGAGTCCCTGGCCCGCGCGACGCCGTAGCGCGGACGCGCGCGCTTGAGGAATAATCGGCCCGGAGTAATTGGCCCGGAATACTCGGCCCGGAATAATCGGCCAACTGCGCCGGTCGGTGGATTGGACATGAGGCGATTGGTTCTTCCCATTCTCGCGGTAGCGCTTTTGCTGCTGGCACCCGATGCTGCGCCGCTGGCCGCGTCGCCCGCAGCACCAGCATCGAGCGCGCCAACATCGAGTGCGCCTCCATCCGGCACGGCGGCATCGAGCGCGCCGGCAGCGAGCGCGCCGGCCGTCCCGAGTGCCGTCGAGCGCGGCCATTACGTTTTCTTGGCGGCGGGCTGCACCGATTGCCACACGCGGAAGGGCGGCCCATTCCTCGCCGGCGGCCGCGCGCTCAGGACCGAGTTCGGCACCTATTACACGCCCAACATCACGCCCGATCCGACCGACGGCATCGGAAAATGGAGCGAGCGCGACTTCATGCGCGCGCTCAGGGACGGCATCGGCCCCGACGGCACGCATTATTTCCCGGTCTTCCCCTATCCCTCCTTCACCTTCATGACCGACGCCGACATGCGCGACCTCTACGCCTATCTGCGCACGGTGCCGCCGGTGGCCGAGCCCGACCGGCCCCACGAGATCGCGTTTCCGTTCAACCTGCGGCCCCTGATGCTGATCTGGAACCGGTTGTTCCTGAAGCACGGGCCGTTCGAGCCCGATCCCCGGGCCTCCGCCCAAGTCAATCGCGGCGCCTATCTCGTGATCGCCCTCGGCCATTGCGCCGAATGCCACACGCCGCGCAACCGGCTCGGCAATCTCGATCTCGACGACTGGCTCGCGGGCACCGCGCGTGGGCCCGAGGGCGGGCCCGAGGGCGGCATCGTGCCCAACATCACGCCCGATCCCGCGACCGGCATCGGAAAATGGAGCGTCAAGGACATCGAGTATCTCCTCGATACCGGCATGAAGCCCGACGGCGACGATGTCGGCGACGGCATGGCGGACGTGGTCGATCTCGGCACCAGCAAACTCACGGCTTCGGACCGCGCCGCGATCGCGGCCTATCTGAAGTCGGTGCCGCCGATTCGTCACACGGTGCGCAAGGCGGCGGGCGGCTGAGGCCGCCGCGCGACGGCCCGAAATTCCGAGCCGGATCCTCGGATCTGCCGCCATTTCTCGAGCGCCGCCCGCCGTGGAAAGATTGCCGCGCCGCGCCGCATCCCTTTCTTGGACGCCGGTTTCGTGCTATCACGCGTCGAATCGTCACGGGCGCCCAGGGGGGTCGCGTGAATAGATCGAGCATCGTTGCCATCGCGATTGCCGTCATTCTGGTCGCTGCCGCGGCCGGGGTCGGCTGGTACGTGCGCCATCCGGCGGCACCGCCGGCGCCGCCGCCCAAGCCGGTCGAGATGGCCAAGCCCGTGCCGGTGGCGCCCAAGCCCGAGGAGCTGCCGAGCTTCGACGTGGTGCGCGTCGAGAACGGCCACGCGGTGATCGCGGGCCGCGCGGTGCCGGGCTCGACCGTGACCGTGACCGACGGCGGGAAGCCGCTCGGCGAGACCACCGCCGACGCCCATGGCGACTGGGTGCTCTCGCTCGACCAGCCGCTCGCCGCCGGCAACCACGAGCTCGGCATCACGGCGAAGCTGCCCGACGGGCGCACGCTCAAGTCCGAGCGCGTCGTGGTCGTGGTGGTGCCCGAGGAGAAGGCGCCGCAGCCGACCCTCGCAGTGTCGGTGCCGCGACGCGGGCCGGGGGCGAGCAAGGTGCTCCAGGGCCTCGGCATGCGGAAACCCGGCGAGCTTTGGCTCGATACGGTCGATTACGACGACAAGGGCCAGATCGTGCTCGGCGGCAGCGGCCAGAAGTCGCTCGCGGTCCAGGTCTATCTCGACAACCAGTTCCTCGGCCGCGCGCCGGTCGGCGCCAAGGGCGAGTGGCAGCTCAAGCCCACGAGCAAGGTCGAGCCCGGCCTTTACACGATGCGCCTCGACGAGGTGAGCTCGAAGGGCAAGGTGGTCGCGCGCCTCATCATTCCGTTCCAGCGCGCGAAGCCCGCGGATCTCACGTCCAACGGCGTCGTGGTCCAGCTCGGCAACAGCCTGTGGCAGATCGCGCGCCACGATCTCGGCGTCGGCACGCAATACACGGTGATCTATCAGGCGAACAAGGGCCAGATCGCCGACCCGAACCTGATCTATACCGGCCAGGTGTTCTCCGTGCCCGAGGCGTCCCAGGGTGCTGCGCCCAAGAGCGGGGCCCCTGGCAAGAAGTGAGCGCGCGATCCGCGCCTCACGCCGCCGGGCGGGGCGCCGCGGCATTTGCGCCCAAACGGAAACCGGCTCGGCGCAGAAAATGCGTCAATTCAAAAGCCTAGCGTATGATCCGATTCCACTCGGTCGGATCATGCTCTAGAATGCGCCCGGATTCGGCAACCGGGATGGGTCCTTGGCACAGAGCCTCATCGTTCCGCTCCATCGCGAGGGATGGCGCTTCGTGGCCCTCTTCGCGCTCGCGACCGCGCTCCTGTTCTGGATCGCGGGCCCGTTCGGCTGGGTCGGCGTGGTCCTCACCGCGTGGTGCGCCTATTTCTTCCGCGACCCGCCGCGCGTCATCCCGACGCGCCCCGGCCTCATCGTGAGCCCGGCCGACGGAATCGTGCTGCCGATCGTCGCGGCCCCGCCGCCCGCCGAGCTCGAGATGGGCCCCGAGCCGCGCACGCGCGTGAGCGTGTTCATGAACCTGTTCGACGTGCATGTGAACCGGGTACCCCATGACGGGCGCGTGCTGAAGCGCGCCTACCGGCCGGGGAAGTTCGTCAACGCGTCCTTCGACAAGGCGAGCGAGGAGAATGAGCGCATGGCGCTTCGTCTGGCGCTCGACGCCGAGCCCGACGCGGAGCCCGACGCCGGGCCCGAGGGGCGCGAGCTTGCCCTCGTGCAGATCGCGGGCCTCGTCGCGCGCCGCATCCTGTGCGAGGCGCAGGTGGGGGCGGCGCTCAGGACCGGCGAGCGCTTCGGCATGATCCGCTTCGGGAGCCGCGTCGACACCTATCTCCCGCCCGGCGTCGCGCCGCTCGTCGTTGCCGGCCAGCGCGTCGTGGGCGGCGAGACCGTGATCGCCGATTTCCGCGCCCAGGAGCCCGCGCGCGAGGGGGAGGTGCGCTGATGCTCGCCCCCACGCCGCGCCCGCGCCTCAAGGATCTCTCGCTCAACAAGCTGATCCCGAACATCCTGACCGTGCTGGCCCTCTGCGCCGGGCTGACCGCGATCCGCTTCGGCCTCCAGCATCATTTCGAGCAGGCGGTGGCCGCGATCGTGATCGCCGCCTTGCTCGACGCGCTCGACGGGCGCATCGCGCGCATGCTCGGCGGCAGCACCAAGTTCGGCGCCGAGATGGATTCGCTCTCCGACGTGATCGGCTTCGGCGTGGCGCCCGCGGTGCTGCTCTATCAATGGGCGATGAACGGCGCGGGCAGCATCGGCTGGGCGCTGGTGCTGCTGTTCTGCGTATGCTGCGCCTTGCGGCTCGCGCGCTTCAACACCAAGCCGGGCCCGGGCGAGGCGCCGCCTTGGGCCGCGCGCTTCTTCACCGGCGTGCCCGCACCCGCCGCCGCGGGCCTGGTGCTGACGCCGATGATGATCAGCTTCGAGACCGGCCCCGGATTCTTCTCGAGCGTGTACGTCAACGGCCTCGTCATCGTCGGCGTCTCGGCGCTCATGGTGAGCAGGGTCCCGACCTATTCGGGAAAAAGCATCCGCGTGCCCCAGCCCTACGTGCTGCCGCTGTTGCTGTTCGTCGGGTTGCTCGCGGGGCTGCTGGTGGGCGCGCCCTGGTCGACCATCACGGCGCTGGCGCTCGCCTATGTCGGCAGCATTCCCTTCAGCCTGCGCGAATACCGCGCGCTCGAGCGCCGCGCGGCGGCCCTCGTCCCCGACGAGTCCGAATTCTCCTGAGGCGCTGCGTCCGCCGCGCTCGGCCGCCGGCGTTCCCGGCCGCCGGCCCTTCAAAGCATTTCAGCCGAAGGCGCCACCGAAGATCGTGCGCAGGATGAGGCTCGCCCCCGTGAGCAGCAGGATCGCGGTGATGCCCTTGCGAAACGCCTCTTGCGGCATGCGGCGCTGGATTTTCTGGCCGATCAGGAGCCCCACGAAGACCGGGACCAGGGCCAGGGTCGAAATGACGAACTGATCGCGACGCATCATGCCGTAGGCGGTGAGCGAGATCACCAGCGGCAAGGCGCCGCAGAAGAGGAACGTCGACATCGCGCTGATGAAGAGCGCGCGCGGGAGGCGCAGCGCCACCGCGTACATCAGCAGCACCGGCCCGAAGAAGGACGATACGCCGCCGAGCAGCCCCGCGAGCAAGCCGATCACCGGGTTGAGATAGCGCTCGTGCTCGACCCGCACGGTCGAGAGCTTGGGCACGTAGTTGAGCAGCGTGAAGAAGATGATGATCACGCCCATGATCAGGCCCAACGCGTTGTCGTTGAGCACGACCAGGAGATGAGCCGCGAGGAACAGGGTCACGACGAACGGCAGGAGCAGCGTCCAGAAGCGCTTCACCACCAGGAGCGCATCGCGCCCTTGGATCGCCTGGAACGCGTTGCTCACCACGGTCGAGACGGCGAGCGTCATGATCGCGAGCGGCACCGACACGACCTGGGAGAGGAGCGGCACCGCGACGAGCGGCAGGCCGACGCCGAGCACCCCCTTGGTCATGCCCGCGAGCAGCAGGATCAGGGTCATGAGCGCGATTTGGGTGGCGGTGAGGTCGGCGAGCACGGGCGGGTCCCGGATCGAGGTCGGCGGAGCGGGTGGAACGGCTCGGCAAACTGGAGCCATTCGCGCGCAAAGGCAAGGGTGCCATCGGCGTGCGGCCCGCGCGGGCAATGCGCCTTGACGCCGCGCTGCCGCGCGCGTCACTATCGAACCCGCGCGTTGGTCCCCAGACCTTGGGGAGAATAGGGAACGCGGTAGGGCCTCGGGCGCTCGGCGCTCGGGGCACGAAGCCGCGGCTGCCCCCGCAACTGTACGCGGCGAGCCGGCACCGAGTGTTGCGCCACTGGCGATCCCCGAGCGGGAGCCGGGAAGGCAGGTGCCACGAGGCGAAGCGCCGCGAGCCAGGAGACCTGCCAGCGCGTCTCGAGCGAGCGATCCGGACGGGGTGTGCCGGGGCGCGGGACGATCTTCTGTTCCGAAGCCCCTCGACAATCCGATCCGGACGCGCTGGCCCGAGTTTCGTCAACGTCCGGCCCGGGGTGGACCGATGGGATCGTTCTCGAGCGCGGCACCACGCACGACACTGGTGCTGGGCGGCGCACGTTCCGGCAAAAGCCGCTACGCCGAGGCGCTGGTCGAGCGCCAATCCGCCGCGCGCGTCTATCTCGCGACCGCCGAGGCGGGCGACGCCGAGATGGAAGCGCGTATCCGGCGCCATCGGGCGCGTCGCGGCCCCGGCTGGCGCACCGTCGAAGCACCCCTCGAGCTCGCGCGCGCGATCGAGGCCGAGGCGCGGCGCGAGCGCGCCGTGTTGGTCGATTGCCTCACTCTGTGGCTCGCCAATCTCATGGGCGCCGCGCGCGACGTCGAGCGCGAGACCGAGATTCTGGTCGCCTGTCTCGGGCGCGTCGCCGGTCCCGTCGTCCTGGTCTCGAACGAGGTGGGCTACGGCATCGTGCCGGACAACGA
>DATJLQ010000083.1:0-1160 GCA_035509415.1 Alphaproteobacteria bacterium | reverse complement strand
CCGTGACCTTCGTGACCGGCCACAACGCGATGGGTGCGGTGCCCGACGCGATCGACTGGGAAGCGGTCGCCAAGGGCTCGCCGGTGATCGTGATCTACATGGCCTTGAAGCATCTCGCCGCCATCGCCGAGCGCCTGATCGAGGGCGGGCGGCGGCGCGACGAGAAGGTCGCGATCGTGTGCGACGCGACGCTCCCGACCCAACGCGTCCTCGAGACCGAGCTCGGGCGCGCGGCGCAAGATGCCGCGGCGGCGGGGTTGGAGCCGCCCGCCATCGTCGCCGTGGGCGAGGTGGTGGCGCTGCGGCGCGAGCTCGATTGGCTCGGGCGCTTCGTGCGCCGCAAGGCGACGGCCGGCCCATGAGCGGCGTGCCCGGCCTCGTCGTCGCGGCGCCTGCGTCGTGCAGCGGCAAAACGATCGTGACGCTCGCGCTTCTGAGCGCATTGCGCGCGGCCGGGCGGCGCGTCGCGTCCCTCAAGGTCGGGCCCGATTACATCGATCCCGGCTTTCATGGGGCGGCGAGCGGACGCGGGTGCGCGAATCTCGACCCTTGGGCGATGCGCCCCGAGCTCATCGCGGCACTCATCGACGAAGCGGGGCGCGACGCGGAGTTGCTGCTTGTCGAAGGCGTCATGGGCCTCTTCGACGGGGCCGAGGACGGCACCGGCTCGACGGCCGATCTCGCGGCGCGCGTCGGCTGGCCCGTGCTGCTGGTGGTCGATGCCGCGCGCCAGGGCCAGTCAGTCGCGGCGATGGTCAAAGGCTTTTGCGAATTCCGCGCTGACGTGAATGTCGCCGGAATCGTCTTCAATCGCGTCGGCAGCGCGCGCCACGCTTCCCTCCTCGAGCGGGCGATCGCACCCCTCGGCGTCCCGTGCCTCGGCTCGCTCCCGCGCGCAGCGGCGCTCATACGCCCCGAGCGCCATCTCGGCCTCGTCCAAGCGCGCGAAGCGGGCGATCTCGCGGCGTTCCTCGGGCGCGCGGGCGCATGGGCGGCCGAGCATCTCGATCTCGCGGCGGTCGAGCGCCTCGCGCGCCCGGCGTTACCCTTCGCGGCTTCCGACCTCGCGCCGCCGCTGCCGCCTTTGGGCCAACGCATCGCACTCGCATCCGACGACGCCTTCGCCTTCGCCTATCCCCATGTGGTCGAGGGCTGGCGCC
>DATJLQ010000082.1:0-5075 GCA_035509415.1 Alphaproteobacteria bacterium | reverse complement strand
GGTCATGGTCTCGAACCTGCCCGCGCCCCATGGCGATCATTTCCACGTCGGCGCCTATGCGGTCGCGGCGCGCGACGCGACCGGGCTCGGCAACGCGGCGGTGTTCGTGGCCCTCGAGCGCAAGGGGCTGATCCGCTCGCTTTATCCCATGGGCGCCGTGCTCACCGAGGCGGGCCTCGCCTACGAGACCGGGCTACGCGACCAAATCCTCCACGGCGCGCATCACTGACGTCCCGCGCTCCTTGCCGCGACGGTTGCTCGACGTCAACTGAATCTCCCTCCCCCCTTTATCGCATCGTTCAAAGATTACCCCTCACCCGGTTTCGGGTAAGGCTCGGCTCCGCCTCGCCAACCCTGCGCAACCCTCCCCCTCAAGGGGGAGAGGGGGTTCTTTTTGACACTGGATCGACATCACCACAAGAACGCCGGGATTGCCGCATCGGGCCTGTAGCCCGCGCGCGCGCACAGCGCTTCGAGCGCCGACGCGTCGGGCATCTCGCCGTGGTGGATGCCGAGCTCCTCGCCATGGATGCCGCCGGGGACCAGGACCGAGGCGATGCCGGCGGCAGACGCGCCCGCGATGTCGGTGCGCAAGCTGTCGCCGATCGCGACCACGCGCGCGCGCTCGGCAATGCCGAGCCGCTCGAGGCATTCGCCATAGATGGGCGCGTGGGGCTTGCCGTAATAACGCACCGCGCCGCCCAGCGCCTCGTAGCGCTGCGCCAAGAGCCCCGCGCAGATGACGCGCCGCCCGCCGCGGATCACCACGAGGTCGGGGTTGGCGCAGACCATCTTGAGGCCGCGCGCGGCGCCCGCCTCGAGGGCCGGGAGATAAATGTCGAGCCTGTCATCGTCCCAATCGACGCCGGTCGCGAGGATGAAGTCGGCCTCCGCGATCTCGGCCGTGCGCTCGACCGCGATGCCGTCGAGCATGCCGTGGTCGCGCCTGGGGCCCATGAGATAGCAGCGCCGGCCGAGGGCGGCGAGCCAGGGATCGGTCGCCGCCGTCATCGTGCGCGCCGCAAGCGCCGCGTGCGCCGCCTCGCCCGAGGAGACGATCGCGGCGTAGAGGTCGCGCGGGATGCCCATCCTCTCCATCGCGAGCACGACCTCCGCGGCCCGGCGCGGCGCGTTGGAGAGCAGCACCGCGCGCTTCCCCGCGCGTTGCAGTCGCCCGAGCGTGTCGGCCGCCCCCGGATAGGCCGTGATGCCGTCATGGACGACACCCCAAAGATCGAGCACGAAGCCGTCATAGCGCTCGGCGAGGGCGGCGACGCCGGGGAGGAACTCGATCGGCCGGGATGCGCTCATCGAGGGCGCGCCGCTACCGATGCTCGGCGCCGACCGCGTCGGCGACGTGGGCGAAGCCGTCGCGCGCGAGAAATGCCGCGAGCTCGCGCTTGATGCGGCCGACGAGCCCGGGGCCCTGATAGACGAGGGCCGTATAGAGCTGCACGAGCGACGCGCCCCCGCGGATCATCGCGTAGGCGTCCGCGCCCGACGCGATTCCGCCGGCGCCCAGAATGGGAATACGCCCATGGGTCGCGCGATACATGGCACGCACGAGCTCGAGGGCAAGCGGAAACAGCGGCACGCCCGAAAGTCCGCCGGCCTCGGCGCGATTCGGGCTTTTGAGCCCGCTCGGGCGCGAAAGCGTCGTGTTGCCGCACACGAGCCCGTCGATGCGATGCGCCTCGGCGACCGCGGCGACGTCGCGGAGCGCCGCCTCGTCCATGTCGGGCGCGATCTTGAGGAGGAGCGGCGGCTGCGCGGTCGCGGCGGCGCGCGCCGCGTCGACCTGCTCGAGCACGGCGTCGAGCTCGGCCTTCGCCTGAAGCGCGCGTAGGCCCGGCGTGTTGGGCGAGGAAACGTTGACCACGAGAAAATCGACGAAAGGCGCGAGTGCGAGAATGCCAGCGCGATAATCGGCGGCGGCGTCGGCGCTGTCCTTGTTCTTGCCGAGATTGACCCCGACGATGCCGTGTCTGCGGTCGCGCGCGCGGAGACGCACCTCGACGGCGGCGAGCCCGTCGCTGTTGAAGCCGAGGCGGTTCACGATCGCGCGGTCTTCGGCGAGTCGAAAGAGGCGCGGTTTCGGATTGCCGGGCTGCGGGCGCGGGGTCACCCCACCCACCTCGACGAAGCCGAAGCCGAGATCGAGGGCTGCGTCGAACACTTCCGCGTTCTTGTCGAGGCCAGCCGCGAGCCCGACCGGATTCGGGAAATCGAGGCCGAAGACGCGCGTGCCCAAGCTCGGCGCGTCCGCCTCGCGCGCGCGTCCGGCAAGGCCGCTCTTGAGCAAGGCCAGGGCCGCGCCATGGGCCGTCTCGGCCGGCAGAAGCCGCAGCCAGGCGGTCGCAAAGCCGCCCCAGGCGCTCATCGCGGGCCGCCTTTGTCGAGGGGCGGGAAGACGTGCCGTCCGTCGGGCCCGAGCGGCAGCGGCTCGGCCGCGCGCACGGCGCTTACCGGCAGCGCCGCGTAAAGATGGGGAAAGCGCACCCCGCCGCGCGATTCCTCCCAACGCAACGCGTCCCCCAGCATGGTCGGATCGACCGCGAGCAAAACGAGGTTCGCCTGGCCCTTGCGATGCTTCGCCGCACTTGCCTCGATCTCGGCCGCGGTCGAGAAATGGATGAAGCCGTCGCGCGCGTCGTCGGCCGAGCCGAAATAAAGTCCGCGCGCACGCGCCGCGTCCCAGGCCGCGCGGTCGGCGAGATGATAGATGAGGGTCGGGAGCTTGGGCTCGGACGGTCGGGGATCGGGCGATTTCGGCTGGAGCGGCATGGGGCGGACCCTAACCCAATCCGCCGCCGCGCTCCAGCGCTTGGCAAATGGATGCGGCAATTGTTCCTTTACCTGGCGAGGCGCGCTGACGCAGACTTGGGCCGATGAAGCGGCGCCCGATTCGCCTACCCCTCCCGAGGATCGCGTCACCCGTGGCGGTGGCGGCCTTCGTTACGGCATTCACGGCATTCGGCCCGCGCGCCCAGGCATTCGATCTCCCTGCCGGGCCCGATCTCGCGTTGCGCGCGGCGATCGCGCTCGGCTGCGGCGATCCGGGCCTGAGCGCCGCCCAAATGGCAACGCGGCTTCCGGGTGCGGTCTCGGGCAGCGAGGCGCCTTACCCGCCCGAGGGACCGGCCATGGGCTGGACGCGCACCTTCCCGCTCAAGGCGGGCGGACGCATCCGGCTCGACCGATTCGCGCCCAAGGGCGAGCTTGCGGGCGTCATCGCCGAGTACGACGCGCCGCGCGCGGGCGGCGCCGACGCGGGCTTCCGACCGCTCGCCGCGATCCATGTCGACCGGACTTGCGAGATCGCCGGCGGCCGCGAGCTCGTCTACGACAAGGCGGGCGAGGCGGTCGCGGTCGCCGAGCTCGACGAGACGCTGTCCTCCGTCTTGCGCACCGAGCGGCTCGACGCACCGGTGCCCCAGGGCGTCGATCCGGGCGGGGTCGCGGTCGCCGAGGTCGACACCGGCGTCAACTACCTCCTGCCCGCGATCGCCGCGCACCTCGCGCGCGACCCGAGCGGACACATGCTCGGCTATGATTTCTGGGACATGACCGACCGGCCCTTCGACCGGCACATCCGGAGCTCGCTCTTCTTTCCCGAGCGCCACGGAACCCTCGTCGCGAGCGTGCTGCTGCGCGAGGCGCCCCATGTGCGCCTCATCCCCTACCGCTATCCGCGCCCGACGATGGGGCGCTTCGTCCAGCTGTTCGACGACGCGGCGGCCAAGGGCGTGCATATCCTGACCCTCTCGCTCGGGAGCTTCGAGGAAGGCGATTGGAGCGCCTTCGAGACCGGCGCGCGGCGCCATCCCGACATGCTGGTGATCACGTCGGCGGGGAACGACGGGCGCGACCTCGATTTGAAGCCGGTCTATCCGGCCGCGTTCGACCTCAAGAACCAAATCACGGTCACGTCCCTCGACGGCGCCACCGGGCTCCTGGCGGCGGGCGCCAATTGGGGGCCCCACACGGTCGACCTCGCGGTCCCGGCCGAGAACATCCCGGTCACCGAGTTCGACGGCTCGCCCGGCATCGCCTCGGGCACGAGCTTCGCGGCGCCGCGCGTCGCGGCGCTGGCGGCACGCCTTCTTCTCGCGCACCCCGATTGGCGCGCGCCCCAACTCAAGGCCGCGATCTTCGCGCGCGCCCATCCCTTGGCCGGGCGCAAGGTGCGCGTGGGCTATATCCTGGATCCGGAGCGGAATTGACGCGCGCGTGCCGCGCTACGCAGCGCTCAGATCCTCGCCCGCGAGCGCCTTCCTGATGAGAGCCGCCATCTCCGGCAGACCGTAAAGCGCGATGAAGGGGCCCATACGCGGCCCCTGGCTCTGGCCGAGCAGCACCTCGTAAAGCGCCTTGAACCAGTCGCGCAGGTTGGCGAAGCCGTGACGTTTCCCCACCTCGTAGACCTCGTTCTGGATCGCGTCGCCGTCGGTGCCCGGAGGCGTCGCCTCGATCACCGCGAGGAGATCCGCGAGGGCCGCGCGCTCCTGCTCGCTCGGCGCGCGATAGCGCTTCGTGGGCTTCACGAAGTCGCGGTAATAGGCGACCGCGTAGCCGACCAGCTGGTCGAGATGGGGATGGGTCGCGGGCGAAGTGCCTGGCGCATAGGTCGAGACGAAGCCCCACATGATCGCGCTGTCGGCCGCGTGGCAGGCACTCGCGAGCGTGAGCAGAAGCCCGAAGCTCAAGGCGCTCTCGGCCTTGGGCGGATGGCCGTCATGGATGTGCCAGGCCGGGTTCTCGAGCCGCTCGGCCGGGCTCTGGGTCGGATAGCTCTCGAGCAACGCGATGTAGTCGTCCACCTGGCGCGGAATCACGTCGAAGAACAGGCGCTTCGCCGCGCGCGGCTTCTGGTACATGAACAGCGACAGGCTCTCGGGCGGGGCGTAGGTGAGCCACTCGTCGATGGTGAGGCCGTTGCCGCGCGACTTCGAGATTTTCTCGCCCTTCTCGTCGAGAAACAGCTCGTAGGTGAAGCCCTCGGGCGGGCGCGCCGAGAGGATGCGGCAGATCTGGCTCGAGAGGCGGACCGAATCGATGAGGTCCTTCCCCGACAT
>DATJLQ010000081.1:0-11010 GCA_035509415.1 Alphaproteobacteria bacterium | reverse complement strand
GGGTGCGCTTCTCGCGCGCGGCCATCGCGTGGCCCTCGTCACCGACAAGCGTGGCCAGGCTTTCGCCGATCGTTTGCCCGAAGTGGCCACCCATCGCATCGCCGCCGGCCGGCTCGATGTCGGACTGGTCGGCAAGGCCGTGGGTGTCGCCGAAATGATGGTCGGCACGTTTGCGGCGGGCTCGCTGCTCGGACGCTTGCAGCCGGCGGTCGCCGTCGGCTTCGGCGGCTATCCTTCGGTGCCGACGATGCTCGCGGCCGCGCGCCGCCGCATCGCCACCGTCCTGCACGAGCAGAACGCGCTCATGGGCCGCGCCAACCGCCTGCTGGCGCCGCGCGTTTCACGCATCGCGACGTCGTTTCCGCAAGTGCAGGGGCTCAAAGCGCTCGACGCCGCGCGCGTCACCTTCACCGGCAACCCCGTGCGGCCTGAGATCGGCAAGCTGCGCGACCTGCCTTATGCCGCACCCGACGGCATGATCAATCTACTCGTTACCGGCGGCAGCCAGGGCGCGCGCATCCTGAGCGCCGTCATTCCCGATGCGCTGGCGCGGCTGCCGATCGCGCTCAAAGCGCGGATCGCGCTGATGCAACAGGCGCGGCCCGAGGATCTCGAACGCGTGCGCGCAACGCATGAGCAAAGCGGCATCGCCGCCGAGGTCGCACCGTTCTTCAACGACCTGCCCGAGCGGCTGGGCCGCGCGCACCTTGTCATTGCGCGCGCGGGTGCGTCGACGATCGCCGAGCTGTGCGTTGCCGGCCGGCCCGCGATCCTCGTGCCTTACGCTGCCGCCGCCGACGATCACCAGAGTTTCAACGCCTGCGCGCTCGGCGATGCCGGCGGCGCCTGGGTGATGGCGGAGCGCGATTTCACGCCCGAGACGCTGGCATCGCGACTCGTAACGCTGCTCGGCGCGCCCGGAACGCTGACGAAGGCCGCGGCAGCGGCGCGCGGCCTCGGCATGCCGGACGCGGCGTCGCGGCTCGCCGATCTCGTCCTCGCCTGCGCCAACGGGAACCATCCGCGGGAGCATGCCGCATGAGGGCGCTTCCGATCGACATCGGCACCCTGCATTTTGTCGGCATCGGCGGCATCGGCATGAGCGGCATCGCCGAGATCCTGCACAATCTCGGCTACAAGGTGCAGGGCTCGGACGTGGCTGACAGCGCCAACGTGAAGCGCCTGCGCGACAAGGGCATCCCGGTCTCGATCGGCCATGCCGAGGCCAATCTCGGCGGCGCCGAGGTGCTGGTCGTCTCGTCCGCAATCAAGGCCGACAATCCCGAGGTCAAGGCCGCGCGCGCGCGTCTCATGCCGGTGGTGCGCCGCGCCGAGATGCTGGCCGAGCTCATGCGCCTCAAATGGGCCATCGCGGTGGGCGGGACCCACGGCAAGACCACCACGACCTCGATGGTGGCCGCCATGCTCGAGGCGGCCGGGCTCGACCCGACCGTGATCAACGGCGGCATCATCAACGCCTACGGCACCAACGCGCGCCTCGGCGGCGGCGACTGGATGGTGGTCGAGGCCGACGAGTCGGACGGCACCTTCGTCAAGCTGCCGGCCACCATCTGCGTCGTCACCAACATCGATCCCGAGCATCTCGACTTCTACGGCAGCTTCGACAGGCTGCGCGACGCCTTCGCCTCCTTCGTCGAGAACATCCCGTTCTACGGCTTCGCCGCCCTCTGCATCGACCATCCCGAGGTGCAGGCGCTCATCCCGCGCGTGCTCGACCGCAAGATCGTCACCTACGGCATGAGCCCCCAGGCCGACGTGCGCGCGGTCGACATCGAGCTCGGCGCGCGCGGCTCGCGCTTCACCGCCATCGTCGCCGACCGGCTCCACGGGCGCGAGCTCAGGCTCGAGAATCTCGCCCTCCCCATGCTCGGCCAGCACAACGTGCAGAACTCGCTCGCGGCGATCGCGATCGCCCACGAGATGGGCATCGACGAGCCGACCGTGCGCGCGGCCTTGGGGTCGTTCGCGGGCGTCAAGCGCCGGCTCACCGTGACCGGCGAGTCGGGCGGCGTGCGCGTGATCGACGATTACGGCCATCACCCGGTCGAGATCGCGGCCGTGATGCGCGCGGTGCGCACGGCGGCCGCGGGACGCGTGATCGCGGTCGTGCAGCCGCACCGCTACACGCGCCTCCATAACCTGTTCGAGGAATTCTGCACCTGCTTCAACGAGGCCGAGATCGTGATCGTGGCCGAGGTGTACGCCGCGGGCGAGGCGCCGATCGAGGGCGTGAGCCGCGACGCGCTCGTCGAAGGGCTGCGCGCCCACGGCCACCGACGCGTGATCCCGCTCGCGGACCCGAAAGAGCTCGCCTCGATCGTCGCCGAGATCGCCGAGCCGGGCGACGTCGTGGTGTGCGTGGGTGCGGGCAGCATCACCTACTGGGCGGCCTCACTCCCGGGCGAGCTCGCCGCCATCTATGCCGGACGCGGGCCCCAGCGCAGCGGAGCGAGCGGATGATGGCAGCGCAACGCACGCCCCAACGCCTGATCGACCGCCTGCCGCCGGTGCGCGGGCGCGTGAGCGAGAACGCGGCCCTCGACCGCGTCACCTGGTTCCGCGTCGGCGGCCCGGCGGAGGTGATGTTCCGCCCCGCCGACCGCGACGATCTGGTCGCCTTCCTCGCGGCGAAGCCCGCGGACGTGCCGGTGACCGTGATCGGCGTCGGCTCGAATCTTCTGGTGCGCGACGGCGGCGTGCCGGGCATCGTGATCCGCCTCGGCGGCGCGTTCGCGACCGTCGCGGTCGAGGGCGTGCTGGTGCGCGCGGGTGCCGGCGTGCTCGACCTCAACGTGGCGCTGAGCGCGGGCGAAGCGGGGCTCGCCGGCCTCGAATTCCTTTCGGGCATTCCGGGCACCCTGGGCGGCGCCTTGCGCATGAATGCGGGCGCCTACGGGCGCGAGATCAAGGACGTGCTGGTCGAGGCCGAGGCGATCGACGCCCAAGGCCGGCTCTATCGGCTGCCGCCCGCCGATCTCGGCCTCGCCTATCGCCATTCCTCGATCCCGGAGGATTGGATTTTCCTCGGGGCGACGCTACGCGGCACGCCGGGTGCCCGCGACGAGATCGCGCGGCGCATGCAGCAGATTCAGGTCGAGCGCGAATCCTCCCAGCCGATCCGGAGCCGCACCGGCGGGTCGACCTTCGCCAACCCCGATCCGGCCGTTTCGGGCGGAAAGCGCGCCTGGGAGCTCATCGACCAGGCGGGCTGCCGCGGCCTCGTGCGCGGCGGCGCCATGGTGTCGGAGAAGCATTGCAACTTCCTCATCAACACCGGGAGTGCCACCGCCGCCGACATCGAGCAGCTCGGCGAGGAGATCCGGCGCCGCGTTCATGCTTCGAGCGGCGTCGAGCTGCGGTGGGAAATCCGCATTATCGGCGTACCCCTCGAGCGCGGGCCGCGCGCCGTGGGAGGCACGTCATGAGACGCGCCGTGGCCGCCCCGCTCCCCACAGCGAAGCCGCGTTGGCGCCGGCTCCATCCGCGGGCACTCCGTTATGCCGGCCGCGGGGCTGCGCTCATAGCCCTCCTGGCGCTGATCGGCGGCGGGGCCTGGCTCTGGAAGAGCGGCGCCGTCCTCGATGCCTATCGCACCAGCGTCACCGCGACCCTCGACGCCTCGGCGCGGCTCGGCCTCAAGGTCGAGGACGTGACCGTCGAGGGCCGCTACGAGACGCCGGAGCCTGCGCTCCTCGCAGCCCTTGGCGTGAAGCGCGGCACGCCACTCCTCGGCGTCGATCTCGACGCCGCCTGCGCGCGCCTCGAGGCCCTGCCCTGGGTGCGCACCGCGTCGATCGAGCGGCGCTGGCCCCATCTTCTGTTCGTGCATATCGACGAGCGCGTCCCGCTCGCCCTCTGGCAGTCGGGCGGCAAGATCGTCCTCATCGACACAAGCGGCACCGCGATTCCGGGCGCCGACGTGCGCCGCTACGCGAAGCTTCCGATGGTGGTCGGGCCGGGGGCGAACAAGGCCGCCCCCGCGCTCCTCGCCATGCTCGCCGAGGTGCCGAGCCTCGCGCGCCGCGTCGACGCGGCGGTGTGGGTCTCGAACCGGCGCTGGAACCTCCACTTCCAGGACGGCATCGACGTGCGCCTCCCCGAGACCGCCCCCGAGGCGGCGCTCGCGCGGCTGGTCGAATACGAGGCGAAGGATCGATTGCTCGAGCGCGACATCGTGATGATCGACATGCGGCTCCCCGACCGGCTCATCGTGCGCCTGGCGCCGGGTGCTGCGACGGCGGCGTCGAAGCCGGGCAAGAGCACGTGAGGGCGCGGGCCATGGGCTCAACCATCGGAAGGGGAGCGGAGTGACGTGAAGAGAGGATCGCCAAAACCGAAGACCGGGCTCATCGCCGCCCTCGACATCGGCACGACCAAGGTGTGCTGCTTCATCGCCCAGGTCGAGAGTGCGGGGAACATCCGCGTCGTCGGCATCGGCCACCAGAAGGCGCGCGGGCTGCGCGCGGGTGCCGTGGTCGACATGGACCTCGCCGAGGAATCGATCCGCGGTGCCGTCCACGCGGCCGAGCAAATGGCGGGCGAGACCATCCGCGAGGCGTTCGTCAATCTCACCTGCGGCGCGCCGAGCTCGCAGACGGTCGCGATCGAGGTCTCGATCGCCGGCCACGAGGTGGGCGACAGCGACCTCCGGCGCGTGCTCGGCCAGGGCATGCTCTATCACGAGGCGAGCGACCGCGAGATCATCCACTCGATCCCGGTCAACTACACGATCGACGGCAGCCGCGGCATCCGCGACCCGCGTGGCATGTATGGCGAGCGCTTGGGCGTGAATATGCACGTGGTGAGCGCCTCCGCCGGCCCGGTGCGCAACCTCAAGACCTGCGTCGCGCGCGGCCATCTCGAGCTCCAGGCGCTCGTCGTCTCGCCCTACGCGGCGGCCCTCTCGACGCTCGTCGAGGACGAGATGGACCTCGGCGTCACCTGCATCGACATGGGCGGCGGCGTCACCTCGATCGCGGTGTTCCTCGACGGCGAGGTGATCTACACCGAGTGCATCCCGATCGGCGGCCAGCACGTCACCAGCGACATCGCGCGCGGCCTCTCGACGCCGCTCGTGCACGCCGAGCGCATGAAGACGCTCTACGGCTCGACGCTCGCGACCTCGGCCGACGAGCACGAGGTCATCGACGTGCCCCAAGTGGGCGAGGACGAGCACGCGATCCCCAACCACGTGCCGAAATCGATCCTGGTCGGGATCATCCAGCCGCGCCTCGAGGAGACCTTCGAGCTCGCGCGCTCGCGCCTCGAGGCGAGCGGCCTCGACAAGGTCGCGGGCCGGCGCGTCGTGCTCACAGGTGGGGCGAGCCAGCTCCAGGGCGTGCGCGAGCTCGCCGCCCTCATCCTCGACAAGCAGGTGCGCATGGGCCGGCCCTTGCGGCTCGGCGGCCTCGCGGACGCGACCGCGGGCCCGGCCTTCGCCACCTGCGCGGGGCTCCTGCATTACGCGGTCACGCGCTACTCCGACGCGCCGTCGCGCGCGCGCCGGGGCGAGGGCGAGGAGGCCGGCATGTTCGGCCGCCTCGGGAGCTGGCTGCGCGAGAACTTGTAGCGAATTCCGGCCGCGCCGCCGCGGCCGGAGCCCAGGTTGCGGCCCGGGCTCGATCATCGGCGGCTGTTACGGAGACTGCAACGTTACGGAAAGGAAACCGGAGGACCCAATGACCATCAACCTACACGTCCCAGAAACGACGCGGGAATTGAAGCCCCGCATCGTCGTCGTCGGCGTCGGCGGCGCCGGCGGCAACGCGGTCAACAACATGATCGCCGCCAACCTCGAAGGCGTCGAATTCCTCGCCTGCAACACCGACGCCCAGTCGCTCACCATGTCGAAGGCGGATCGGCGCATCCAGCTCGGGCTCAACGTGACCCAGGGCCTGGGTGCGGGCTCGCGTCCCGACATCGGGCGCGCGGCGGCCGAGGAGGGCCTCGAGGAGATTCTCGACTATCTCGAGGGTGCGCACATGGCCTTCGTCACCGCCGGCATGGGCGGCGGCACCGGCACGGGTGGCGCTCCCGTGATCGCGCGCACGGCGCGCGAGCGCGGCATCCTCACGGTCGGCGTCGTCACCAAGCCGTTCCACTTCGAGGGCCAGCACCGCATGAAGATCGCGGAGTCGGGCATCGAGGAGCTGCAGCAATACGTCGACACGCTGATCATCATCCCGAACCAGAACCTGTTCCGGGTCGCGAACGAGAAGACCACCTTCGCCGACGCCTTCAAGATGGCCGACGACGTGCTCTACTCGGGCGTGCGCGGCGTCACCGACCTCATGGTGATGCCGGGCCTCATCAACCTCGACTTTGCGGACATCCGCGCGGTCATGAGCGAGATGGGCAAGGCCATGATGGGCACCGGCGAGGCGAGCGGCGAGCGCCGCGCGCTCGACGCCGCCGAGGCCGCGATCTCCAACCCGCTGCTCGACGACGTGTCGATGAAGGGGGCCAAAGGCGTCCTCATCAACATCACGGGCGGGATGGACATGACCTTGTTCGAAGTCGACGAGGCGGCCAACCGCATCCGCGACGAGGTCGACCCCGAGGCCAACATCATCTTCGGCTCGACCTTCGACGAGGCGCTCCAGGGCAAGGTGCGTATCTCGGTGGTGGCGACCGGGATCGACAGCGCGCTCATGCACCAGACGAAGCCGCTCACCCGGCCCGTTCTCGTGGCCGAGCGTCCGGCGCCGCGTCTCGTGACGCCCGCAGCCCCGGCGCCCGCGCCGATGGCAGCACCCGCCGCGGCGGCACCGGCACCTCAGCCGGCGCCGGCTCCCATGCCGGCTCCCATGCCGGCGTCCGCGGCGGCACCCGCGCCGATGCCGGTCAGGGCGGCTGCTCAGCCGATGCCGGCGCGTACGCCGACGCCGATCGCGCGCGCGGTCGCGGCGGCCATGCCCTCGATCGCGACGCCGACGCGCGCACCCGTGCCCGAGCCGACCCACGCGGAGCCGTTCTTCATGGCGCCGCGCCCGGCCGAGCCCGAGACGCCCGCTCCCACGGCGGCGGCACCCGCGCCCGCGGTCGCCGATCCTTACGCCGCGGCCGCGATGGCCAACGGCGCCGCGGCCCCGGCCGAGCCGGTCGCCGAGACGCCCAGAATGCCGCGCGGCGGCATGGCCGGCTTGTTCAAGAAGGTGACCGGCGGCGCCCGCAAGCCCGTCGAGATCGCCCCCGAGCCGATCGCCCCGGTGCAGCAGCGCCTGGGCGGCCTCGACCCGGCCGATCGTCCGGCCCTGGCCAAGGGCGAGGACGACGTGCTGGAAATCCCGGCGTTCCTCCGCCGCCAGGCCAATTAGGGAAGGCTAACGCCCTGACGGACCGAAGGTTTTTCCGTAACAAACCGTAACAAAAGGTGATTTGAGTGCTCCGGAGCCCGTTGTTAAACAGGCTTCGGAGCACTCGGGCGCCCTGCCCGAAAGACCTGGGTCAGCCAGGCGTGCTCGTGGGGAAGCGTCGCCTAGTCGGGCGGACTAGAGACATGGCTTGAGGGGAGTTGGGACGATTCTCCAGCGCACACTGAAATCGCCGATCGGCTGCTCAGGCATCGGCCTCCATACCGGCCAGAAGGTCACCATGACCCTTCTGCCCGCCGCTCCCGACACGGGAATTGTGTTCCGTCGCACCGACCTCGCGGGCGGCGGCGCCGAGATCGTCGCCGATTGGCGCAACGTGGTCGACACGCGCCTCTGCACGACGCTCGGCCACAAGACGCACGGCAAGCTCGCCACGGTCGCGACGGTCGAGCATCTGCTCGCCGCGATCGCGGGCTGCCATTTGGACAATGTCGCGATCGAGCTCAACGGGCCGGAAGTGCCGGCGATGGACGGCAGCGCCGCCCCGTTCGTGTTCCTGATCGATTGCGCCGGCGTGGTGGCGCAGCCGCGCGCCGAGAAGCGCGCGATCCAGATCCTGAAGCACGTCTCGGTCGGCGACCACCGGGTGGGCGCATCGCTCGCCCCCTCGAGCGGCTTTTCGGTGAGCTTCGAGATCGATTTCGAGGCGGCCGCGATCGCGCGCCAGGAATATTTCGTCTCGCTCGAGAACGGCGCCTTCAAGAGCGAGATCGCGCGCGCGCGCACCTTCGGCATGGCGGACGATGTCGAGCGCTTGCGCGCGGCGGGCCTGGCCTTGGGCGGCTCGCTCGACAACGCGGTCGTGGTCGACGGCGAGCGCGTCGTCAATCCCGAGGGGCTGCGCTACGAGGACGAGTTCGTGCGCCACAAGGTGCTCGATGCGGTGGGCGACCTGACCCTCGCCGGCGCCTCGATCCTCGGCCATTTCCACGGCTTCCGCTCGGGCCACGAGGTGCATAACCGTCTGCTCCGGGCGCTGTTCGCGGATTCGGCCGCCTGGCGCTACGTGGGCCTCGAGGTGGGGCGCGAGGATGAGGAGCGCGGCCCGCGTCTCGCCGCCTCCGCCTGAGCCCAAATCCCCGATTCTGAAGCGCTATTCCCGCCCGGCGCCCCGCGTTCGGCTCCGCAGCGAGCCTATGGGAATCCGGCGTCCATTGCGTTAAAAAGGTCGGCGGCGGCCGGCTTCTGGGAACGCGTCCCGGCCATGGATACCGGCGCGGACGCCGGATGCATTGAAGGACCTCATGACCGATTTCTGGCGCAGAATGCGACTCGGCACGCTCGTCGCGGCGGTGGCGCTCGTGGGCGTGCTGGCGCTTTCCGGCTGCGGCGACGACGACAAGGACAAGAACAAGGACGAGTACACCGACAAGCCGGTCAACACGCTCTACAATGACGGCATGAACGCGCTCGCCGAGGAGCGCTACCAGGATGCCGCCAAGTCGTTCGACGAGGTCGAGCGCGAGCATCCCTACTCGATGTGGGCGACCAAGGCGCAGCTCATGGCGGCCTATTCGCTCTACCAGAACGACAGCTACGACGACGCGATCAACGACCTCGACCGCTTCATCCAGCTCCACCCGGGCAATCGCGACATCGCCTACGCCTATTATTTGAAGGCGCTCTGCTATTACGAGCAGGTGACCGACGTCGAGCGCGACCAGTCCGCCTCGGAGAAGGCCTTGTCGTCCTTCCAGGAGCTGATCCGGCGCTACCCCGACACGCCCTACGCGCGCGACGGGCGCAAGAAGCTCGACCTGGTCAAGGACCACCTCGCCGGCAAGGAGATGGAGGTCGGCCGCTTCTACGAGGATCGCGGCCAGTATCTCGCGGCGATCAACCGCTTCAAGACCGTGGTCGACAAGTACCAGACCACGACCCAGGTGCCCGAGGCGCTCTACCGCCTGATCGAGTGCTACATGGCGCTCGGCATCGTCGACGAGGCGCGCCGCACCGCCGCCGTGCTCGGCTACAATTATCCCAACAGCTCCTGGTACCGCGAGGGCTATCAGCTGGTCGCGAACGTCAAGCTCAATCCCGGCACCGGCAAAAAGGCCGACCAATCCATCCTCGGCCGGGCCTGGAACGCGATCGACGTCTTCTAGCGCATGCTCGCGGCCCTCTCGATCCGCGACGTGGTGCTGATCGACCGGCTCGACCTCGCCTTCCACGCGGGCCTGGGCGTGCTCACGGGCGAGACCGGGGCCGGGAAATCGATCCTGCTCGATGCGCTCGGCTTGGCGCTCGGCGTACGCGCCGAGGCGGGCCTGGTGCGCCACGGGGCTCAGCAGGCGAGCGTTGCCGCGACCTTCGAGCTTGCGCGCGACCATCCGGCCTGGGCGCTTCTTGCCGAGCAGGGGTTGGGGGCGGACGAGCCCCTCATGCTGCGCCGCGTGCTATCGGCCGACGGCAGGAGCCGCGCCTTCGTCAACGACCAGCCGGTGAGCGTCGGATTCCTGCGCGCCCTCGGCGAGAGCCTGGTCGAGATTCAGGGCCAGCTCGACCAGCACGGCTTGCTCGATCCCACGACCCATCGCACCGCTTTGGACGCCTTCGGCGCCCACGAGACGCTGGTCGCGCGCTGCCGCGCCGCGCACGCCGCATGGCGCGAGGCGGAGGCGGCGCAAGCGCGTTTCGAGGCCGAGCTCGCGGCCGCCCGGCGCGACGAGGAATTCCTGCGCCACGCGGCGGCCGAGCTCGAGCGCCTGGCGCCCGAGCCGGGCGAGGAGGCGAAGCTCGCCGAGGAGCGCGTGCTGCTCATGAATCGCGAGCAGGTCGCGGAGGCGCTCAACGGGGCGCTCTCTCAGCTTTCGGGCGAAGGGCGCGGAGCTGGCGCGGGCGCGAGCGAGGGCATCGACGGCAAGCTACGCGGCGCCTTGCGCCTGGTCGCGCGCGCGGCGGAGAAATCGGCCGGGCGGCTCGCCCCCGCGACCGCGGCGCTCGAGCGCGCGTCGGTCGAGCTCGCCGAGGCGATCGCCGAGCTCGAGGCCTTCGGCGCAAGCCTCGAATTCGAGCCCGGCCGCCTCGAGACGGTCGACGAGCGCCTCTACGCGTTGCGCGACGTGGCGCGGAAGCACCAGGTCGCGACCGACGCGCTCCCGGCGCTACGGACGAAATTCGCCGAGCGCTTGGCAGCCCTCGAGGCGCGCGGCGACGCGGGCGGACGTTTCGCGCGCGCGGTCGTTGAGACGCGCGCTGCCTATCTCGACGCGGCCAAGGCGCTTTCCGCGGCACGCGCGGACGCCGCCAAAAAGCTCGACCGCGCGATCGCGGCCGAGCTCACGCCGCTCAAGCTCGAGAAGGCGCGTTTCGCGACGCGCCTCGCCCCGCTCGACGAGACCGAGTGGCAGGCGGACGGGGTCGAGCGCGTCGCCTTCGAGGTCGCGACCAATCCGAGCACGCCCCTGGGCCCGATCGCCAAGATCGCCTCGGGCGGCGAGCTTGCGCGTTTCATGCTGGCACTCAAGGTCGTGCTTTCGCGCGTGGGCGCCGCTCCCACCCTCGTGTTCGACGAGGTCGATTCGGGCATCGGCGGCGCCACGGCGGCCGCGGTCGGCGAGCGCCTGGCGCGCCTCGGCGCCGAGCTTCAGGTGCTGGTCGTGACCCATTCGCCCCA
>DATJLQ010000080.1:0-10321 GCA_035509415.1 Alphaproteobacteria bacterium | reverse complement strand
CCAAGCGCTCGGCGCGTCGCTCGGCTTCGGCGTCACCTGCCTCGAGCGCGTCGCGGGGCCCGAGGGCGAGATTTATTCCTCGACCCGCATCCGCGACCATCTCAAAGCCGCGAGCCCGCGGCGCGCGGCGCGCCTCCTCGGGCGCGACTGGGAGATCGAGGGACGCGTCGAGCCGGGCGAGAAGCGCGGGCGCAGCCTCGGCTATCCGACAGCCAATCTTGGCCTCGACGAGTTCCTCGAGCCCGCGCGCGGCATCTACGCGGTGCGCGCCGGGATCGACCGCGGCAGCGAGATTCATTGGCACGACGGCGTCGCCAATCTCGGCGTGCGCCCGATGTTCGACGGGAAGACGCCGCTGCTCGAGGCCCATCTGTTCGACTTCGCGGAGGATCTCTACGGCAAGCATCTGCGCGTGGCGCTGGTCGACTATCTCCGTGCCGAGGCGAAATTCGAGACCGTCGAGACGCTGGTCGCCCAGATGGGCGACGACAGCCGGCGCGCGCGCGCGATCCTCGCGGCGGAGCGCAATACGCGAACCGGCGCTGCAGCGCCGGCGCCGGGGGCAAGGCCGTGACGAGCGCCGATCCGCGCGTTCCATCGACGGGACGCGGCACGCGTACGGCGCTCGCCGTGGCGCTCGCGATTCTCGTGCTCGTCCTCGACCAGCTCACCAAGTGGCTCATCCTCGACGTGGTGATGCGGCCGCCGCGCATCATCGAGCTCGCCCCCTTCCTTAATCTCGTGCTCGCGCGCAATCCGGGGGTGAGCTTCGGCATGCTGCAGCTCGAAGGGACGGCCGCACCCTGGCTCCTCGCGGCACTCGCCCTGGCGATCGTCGTGGCGCTGTTTCTCTGGCAATGGCGCGCCAGGAGCCTTTGGGTCTCGCTCTGCGTGGGGGGGATCGCGGGTGGGGCGGTCGGCAACGTGGTCGACCGGGTGCGCACGGCGCGCGTCACCGATTTCATCGATTTCCATTGGGGTGCGCTCCACTGGCCGGCCTTCAACGTCGCCGACTCGGCGATCACGGTGGGGGTCGCGATGCTGGTCGCGGAATCCTTGTTTGCCGGCCGCGAAAGGCCTAAAAACTAGCTCGACCCGGGGGTTGGCGACGGTTTCGGCGCCCGGCGCCCATAGGATATAATGGCGGGATAGGATGGCGCCCGGCGCGACGGTCAGGACGATGCCCATGCACAGGAAGACGCTCACGACGCTCGCGGCCCTTGCCGCACTTCTCGCCCTCGGCGCCTGCAGCACCTTCAAGGCGCTGACCGAGCCGGGCGACGCGCCGACCAACCAGGATTCGATCTACGCCGATAGCGTGCGCCGGCCGCCGCTCACGCTGCCGCCCGACTTCAACTTGCGCCCGCCCGCGACCAGCGGTGTCGGCGCCACCGACATCACGGCGGCCCAACAGGCGCGCCAGTCGGTGTTCGGCCTCGACCAGCAGAAGGCGGGGGCCAACGTCCAGCGCAAGGCCGGGCTCTCGCTCGGCGAATCGGCGCTGCTTCAGCATGCGGGAGCGACCGACGTCTCGCCCAACATCCGCAGCCAGGTCGACCGCCAGACCCAGAATCTCGACGCCGCGAACAAGGACTTCACCGAAAATCTCCTGAACTCGAACGGCCAGTCCCAGGTCGGCACCACGACGCCCCAGAAGCCGCAAGGCTGGCTCCAATCGATCTTCAACAGCAACACCGACCAGAAGCCGACCATTCAGAGGACCAGCGGCGGAATCTTCGGCGACCTGTTCTAACGCCGGGCCCGATGACAGACGCGCGCGCGCCGGAGACCCACCCGGAGACGAGCCAGAGGCTCGATTTCGCGCGCGGCCCGGGACCCTACCTCCAAAGCGTCGATGCCTGCCTCGCCGAGCGCATCGGCCGGGGTGGCGCGAGCCGCGCGGCCTACGAGGCGACGCTCGCCGCGACCGCGCCGGCCCTCGAGCGCCTCAGGGCGACGCTTGCGCGCGGGGGCGAGAAGCAGCTCGCGTCGATCCTGAGCTTGCCGCGCCGGCGCGACGATCTGGCCGCGATCGAGGCGCACGCACGCGCGCTCGCCGGCCGCTTCGAGGAAATCGTGGTGCTCGGGACCGGCGGGTCGAGCCTGGGCGGGCGCGCGCTCGCAGCCCTTGCGGGCGATCTTCCCGCTCCCGGTCCCGGCCGGCCGCGGCTCCGCTTTCTCGACAATGTGGACGGCGAGACTTTCGCCGCACTCCTCGAGGGCGAGGCGCTCGCGCGCACCGGCTTCCTCGCGATCTCGAAGTCGGGAGCGACCGCCGAGACGCTCGGCCAGCTGCTCGTCTCCTACGCGGCCGTCCGCAGGCGCGTGGGCGAGGCCGCGGCGGCCGCGCATTTCCTCGCGGTCGCCGAGCCGGGCGACAATCCGCTCCGCGCCTTCGCCGGACGCGCGGGCATCTCGGTGCTCGACCACGACCCCGATCTCGGCGGGCGGTTCTCCGCCCTCTCGCTCGTGGGGCTCCTGCCGGCCGCGATCGCGGGCGTCGATCCGGCTGCGGTGCGCGCCGGGGCCGCGAGCGTGCTCGCATCCCTCGAGGCGGCCAAGACGCCGGCCGGCTTTGCGCCCGCGGCGGGGGCCGCGGTCTCGGTCGTCCTCGCGCGCGAGTGCGGCGTCGCGATCACCGTGCTCATGCCCTATGCCGACCGTCTGGCGCCCTTCGGCCTCTGGTTCCGCCAACTCTGGGCCGAGAGCCTGGGGAAGGACGGCAAGGGCACCACGCCCGTGCGGGCGCTGGGGACGGTCGACCAGCACAGCCAGCTCCAGCTCTATCTCGACGGGCCGCGCGACAAGATGTTCACGCTCCTGGTGGCGGCGCGCGAGGGCACCGGCCCGCGCGTCGAGCAAGCACTCGCGCGCGATCCGCGTCTCGCCTATCTCGCCGGGCAGGCGCTCGGCGATCTCTTCGCGGCCGAGCAACGCGCGACCTACGACACGCTCGCCGCGTCCGGCCGGCCGGTCCGCGTCCTCTCCCTCGCGCGCGCCGACGCCGAGGCGCTCGGCGCCCTCATGATGCATTTCATGCTCGAGACGATCGTCGCGGCCGAGCTCATGGGCGTCGATCCCTTCGGCCAGCCCGCGGTCGAGGACGGGAAACGCCGCGCGCGCGACTATCTCGCGGGCGCCGGCGGGCGCATTGTGCCATGACCATCCGGGTGCTGCCCGAGACGCTGGTCAA
Organism: Alphaproteobacteria bacterium; assembly: GCA_035509415.1. GTDB lineage: Bacteria > Pseudomonadota > Alphaproteobacteria > JACZXZ01 > JACZXZ01 > DATJLQ01. The sequence goes on along the minus strand of DATJLQ010000080.1, from coordinate 7,128 downwards.
CCGCATCGCCGCGGGCGAGGTGATCGAGCGCCCGGCCGCCGCGCTCAAGGAGCTGGTCGAGAACGCGCTCGACGCGGGGGCCACGCGCATCGATTGCACGCTCGAGGGCGGCGGGCGCGCGCTCATCGCCGTGATCGACGACGGGCGCGGCATGACGCGCGACGAGCTCGCCCTCGCGGTCGAGCGCCACGCGACCTCGAAATTGCCGTCCGACGATTTGACGCGCATCGCGACCCTCGGCTTCCGCGGCGAGGCCCTGCCGTCGATCGGCGCGGTCGCGCGCATGACGCTCACGAGCCGGGTGCGGGGATCGGCCGAGGGCTGGAGGCTTGCCGTCGAAGGGGGGCGGAAATCAGACCCCGAGCCGGCCGCGGCCCAGCCCGGCACGCGCGTCGAGGTGCGCAACCTTTTCTTCGCGACGCCCGCGCGGCTCAAGTTCCTCAAGGCCGAGCGCACCGAGCTGCAGCACGCGCTCGACACGGTCGAGCGCCTCGCCATGGCGAGCCCGAAGGTCGCCTTCACCCTCTCGGACGGCGCGCGCACGATCCTGCGCCTCGGCGCCGCCCAGGGCGAGCTGTTGGACGCGCGCCTCCAGCGCCTGGCCGCGATCATGGGGCGCGAGTTCGCGGACAACGCGCTCCCGATCGAGGCGGTGCGCGAGGGTATCCGCCTCTCGGGCTATGCGGGGGTGCCGACCCTCAACCGCGCCACCGCCCAGCACCAATATCTCTTCGTCAACGACCGGCCGGTGCGCGACCGGCTCCTCGTGGGGGCGGTGCGCGGCGCCTACCAGGATTTCCTCGCGCGCGACCGGCATCCGATGCTCGCCCTCTTCCTCGAGATCGAGCCGGACCTCGTGGACGTGAACGTGCACCCGACCAAGGCCGAGGTGCGCTTCCGCGACTCAGGATTGGTGCGCGGGCTCATCGTCTCGGCCTTGAAGCACGCGCTCGCGGGCGCCGGGCACCGCGCCGCGACCTCGGTCGCGGACCAGGCGCTGGGCGCCTTCCGGCCGGGCGTCGCCCCCGCAACGTCGTTCCAAGCGCGGCCCTTCGGCCATGGCGCGGGCCATCTGCCGCGCGGGCTCGCCGAGGCGGCGGCGGCCTATTTCGCACCCCCCGGCACGGCCCTTCCCGGCATGGACGCGCTCTCGGCGCGCGCCGAGCCGGCGCCCGAATCGGCGCCCGATTCCGCGGCCTACCCGCTCGGCGCCCCGCGCGCCCAGCTTCATGAGACCTACATCGTCGCCCAGACGCGCGACGGCATCGTCATCGTCGACCAGCATGCGGCCCATGAGCGCCTGGTCTATGAGCGCATGAAGAAGGCGCTCGGCGCCAAGAGCGTCGCACGCCAGACGCTCCTCATTCCGGAGGTGGTCGAGCTCGACCAAGGGGCCGCCGAGCGCCTCGCGGCCCGCGCGGCCGAGCTCGCCGAGCTCGGCCTCGTGCTCGAGTCCTTCGGCGAGGGCGCCGTCGTGGTGCGCGAGACGCCCGCACTCCTCGGCGAGTGCGACGTGAAGGGGCTGGTGCGCGATCTCGCCGACGAGCTCGAAGAGCTCGGCCAGACGCTGTCCTTGAAAGAGAGACTCGGCGAGGTGTGCGGCACGCTCGCCTGCCACGGCAGCGTACGCGCGGGGCGGCGCTTGACCCTCGCCGAGATGGAAGCGCTCTTGCGCGAGATGGAAGTGACGCCCCACGCCGGCCAGTGCAATCACGGGCGGCCGACCTATGTCGAGCTCAAGCTCGCCGACATCGAGAAGCTGTTCGGGCGTAGGGCCTGATGAGAACCGAAGGACGTTAAGCGCGGGCTTGCCACCTGCAGTGCGGCTTCAACCGCGTGAATTACCCACGCAAACGCGATTATCTATCGTTAACCCGATCAGCCGCAAGTGTTCCGAGAATGACGTGTTATTTTTCTCGTTCTAGCGGTATTCTTTTCGTCGCTCGACTCGCGTCCTAGGTCGACGAGGTTGCTCTTCCCTAGCCCGCGACCGTCCCCCAACGTGCAAATACAATCCTCGTCTTCCCGTATCTCCGCTCGTCCGCGCGCGTGAAGCCCTCGGGTAACGCGAACGCCTCGCTCGCCTCGAGCTCGATCGCGGCGAGAGCACCCGGCGCGAGCCAGCCCGCTTCCGCGAGTGCGGCGAGTGCCGGTGCCGCCAAGCCGCTCCGATAGGGCGGGTCGAGAACGACGAGCGTGCGTGGTGCCGGATCGCCGCGTACCTTGGACGGCAGTGGCGGCTTCAAGGCATCCGCTTGCACGAGGGTCGCGCGCGCCTGCTCCTTGAGGGACGCGACGTTGCGCTCGATGCCCTGGAGGGCCGCGAGTGCCTGGTCGAGAAACACCGCGTGCGCGGCGCCGCGCGAGAGCGCCTCGAGGCCCAAGGCACCCGATCCCGCGAAGGCATCGAGCACGAGCGCGCCGTCCAACGGCACGTCCGCCGCGAATTTTCCGTGCGCGAGGATGTTGAACAGGCTTTCGCGCACCCGGTCCGAGGTCGGGCGCACCTCGAGGCCCGGCGGCGCCTCGATCGCGCGGCCGCGATGGCTACCCGCCACGATGCGCATGGCGCTCGGCCTTGATACGCAGGGTCTTGTAGATGGCGCCGACCTGCTCGCGGAGATGCTTCCGCGGCACCTCCTCGACGGCGCCGCGCGGGAGATCGCCGAGCTCGAACGGGCCGTAGGCCGTGCGGATGAGCCGGCTCACCTTCAGGCCCAGATGCTCGAGCACGCGGCGCACTTCGCGGTTCTTCCCCTCGCGCAAGGTGACGACGAGCCAGGTGTTGGAGCGGCCGCCCTCGCTTTGGCGCGCGTCGATCTGGGCCTCGATCGGCCCGTATTCGACGCCCGCGACGGTGACTCCGCGGCCGAGGGACTTGAGCGCTGGCTCCTCGACCGTGCCATAGACGCGCACGCGATAGCGGCGGCGCCAGCCGGTCGTGGGCAATTCCAGATGACGCGCGAGCTCGCCGTCGTTGGTGAGCAGCAACAGCCCCTCGGACGCGATGTCGAGGCGCCCGATCGAGACGAGGCGCGGCAGATCCTTGGGCAGGCGCTCGAACACGGTGGGCCGGCCTTCGGGGTCGCGGTTCGTGGTGACCAGTCCCTCGGGCTTGTGGTAGCGGAAAAGGCGCGGCCGCTCGGGCTCGGGGATCGGCTTGCCGTCGACCGCGATGGCGCTCGCCTCGGTCACGATCGTGGCGGGCGACTTCAGCACGACGCCATCGACCGCGACGCGCCCCGCCTCGATCCAGCGCTCCGCCTCGCGCCGCGAGCAGAGGCCGGCGCGCGCGAGGCGCTTCGCGATGCGCTCGCCGCCCGCATCCCCGGGCTCGCTCATCTCACGCCGCCGCGGCGACGAAGGCCGCGAGGATCCGGCCGTCGCCCGGGTCGATGAGATATTCCGGGTGCCACTGCACGCCGAGGCAGAAGCGGTAGCCGGGATGCTCGATCCCCTCGATGACGCCGTCCTCGGCGCGTGCGTTGACGACGACACCCTTCCCCACCTTCTTCGCCGCCTGGTGATGGGCGGAATTGACCGCGAGCGTGTCGCGCCTGGTGATCTTGCGCAACAGCGTCCCGGGCTCGACATGCACCACGTGCCCGGGCTCGGTGCGCGGGTTGGGCTGCTCGTGGGCGAGGGCACCCTCGACCTCGTCCGGAATGTGCTGGATGAGGGTTCCGCCCAGCGCCACGTTGAGCAATTGCTGGCCGCCGCAAATGCCGAGCACCGGCAAGTCGCGCTTCAGAGCGCGCTTCAGGATCGCGAGCTCGAAGCGCGTGCGCGCGTCCTTGGTGGTGACGCTCGGATGACGCGCGGCGGCGCCGAACAAGGCCGGGTCGACGTCGAAGGCGCCGCCCGTGACCACGAGCCCGTCGAGCCGGTCGAGGTAATCCTCGACGCGGCTCGGCTCGTGGGGCAGGAGGATGGGCAAGCCGCCGTGCCGCGCCACGGTCTCGGCGTAGTTCTGCCGGAGCGCGTACCAGGGCAGCTTCGAATAGCCGCCCGGCGCCTCGGAATCGAGGGTAAGGCCGATGGCCGGGCGTGAGGATCCGCGCCGCTTCCGGGGTCGATTCATGGCGCGCAATGTAGGGCCGACGGCGCCAAAGTCCAAGCGGCCCGTAGGCAACGCGGGCACCCTTGGACGACGCCCGCCCTTGACGACGTGTCGGGCGCGCCGCATGGTCCCGCCATGGCGAACCCCGAGCCCGGTTGCGACCCGCGATTCATGGCCCAGGCCCTCGACCTCGCCGCGGCCGCGGCCGCGCGCGAGGAAGTGCCGGTGGGCTGCGTCATCGTCGGCCCTGAGGGCGCGGTGGTCGCCGCGAGCGCCAACCGCACCGTGGCGCTTCGGGACCCGACGGCCCATGCCGAGATGATCGCGATCCGGGCCGCTTGTGCCACCCTCGGCATGGGCCGGCTCGAGGGGTTCGATCTCTACGTCACCCTCGAGCCGTGCGCCATGTGCGCGGCGGCCATCTCCTTCGCGCGCATACGCCGTCTCTGTTTCGGGGCCTACGATCCGAAGGGCGGCGCGGTCGAGAACGGCGCGCGCTTTTTCACGCTGCCGACCTGCCATCATCGGCCCGAGATCTCAGGCGGGGTCGAGGCCGAGCGGGCGGGCGAACTTTTGAAGGCGTTCTTCCGCGCGCGGCGCGCGCCCGCCGCGGCGGACGGCTAGAGCGAAATACGAGCGGGAGGCGGGCATGGATCTACGTATCAACCTGACGAAGACGGCGCCCGAGGCGGCGCGGCCGCTTTACGAGTTGAGCGCGTACGTCGAGAAATCGGGCCTCGAGCCCTTGCTGCTTGAGCTGGTCAAGATCCGCGCGTCCCAGATCAACGGCTGCGCCTTCTGCCTCGACATGCACACCAAGGACGCGCGCGCGCTCGGCGAGAGCGAGGAGCGCCTCTATCTCCTCGATGCCTGGCGCGAATCGCCCAACTATTCGGCGCGCGAGCGCGCGGCCCTCGCCTGGTGCGAGGCGTTGACGCGCGTCAGCGAGGACCACGTGCCCGACGCGGTCTACGGTGAGGCGCGCGGCCAGTTTTCGGAGAAGGAGCTGGTCGATCTCTCGATGGCGATCGTGCTCATCAACGCGTGGAACCGGCTCATGATCGCGTTCCGGGCACCGCCGGGCAAATACCGCTCGCGCCACGCGAAGGCGGCCGAGTAGGAGGCGGCGATGGACGGAAAGCCTACCGAGAAGGTCGTGGAGAAGATCGTCAAGAGCGACGCCGAGTGGCGCGCCCAGCTTTCGCCCGAGCAATATCGCGTCGCACGCCACCACGGCACCGAGCGCGCCTTCACCGGCGAATATTGGAACACGAAAGCGCCCGGCACTTATGTGTGCGTGTGCTGCGGCCAGCCCTTGTTCGAGTCGAAGACCAAGTTCGAGTCCGGCACCGGCTGGCCGAGCTTCTGGGCGCCGGTCGCCCCCGACGCGGTCGCGACCAAGACCGACCGAAGCCTGTTCATGACGCGCACCGAGGTTCTGTGCCCGCGTTGCGACGCCCATCTCGGCCACGTGTTTCCCGACGGGCCCGAGCCCACGGGCGAGCGCTATTGCATGAACTCGGCGGCGCTGAAGCTCGTCGCGAAGAAATAGCGCTCACGCCCGATTCCAGCTTCGGCCCCATCGCGCCGCAGTCGTCATGCCCGGACTTGTTCCAGGCATCCATGCAATTCACGACGTGGATGGCCGGGCTAAACCCGGCCATGACGGGCCGGAGCGGCGGCGAGCGCGAGGACGACCTTGAGCGATAGCCGTATCCTGGGGTTCGCCTTGTTTCCCACGTCGTCATGCCCGGACTTGGTCCGGGCATCCATGCAATTCACGACGTGGATGGCCGGGCTGAACCCGGCCATGACGGGCCGGAGCGGCGGCGAGCGCGCAGCCGAGCACGTCGCGATAGAAGCGCGTCACCCGGTCGAGATCGCGTACGCGCAGCACGACGTGATCGATGCCGCGGATCGCGAAGGGCGGTTCAGGGTTGGTCGGCGCCAAGGCGCGGAGGATAGACCCGCGCCGCACCCGGCGCCAAGCCGCCCTCAGACGCGTTGGAAACGGTAGATGCCGTCGGCGTCGAGCGTGCGGCGCACGCGGCCCTGGCCCGCGAGATAATGGAGATGGGCGAGGGATTCGCCCATGGCGAAGCCGAGCTGGTGTTGATCGAGCTTGCGCCGGAACAGGACCGGGATGATCTCGGCCGCGCTCTTGGGTGTAACGCAGGCGGCAAGCGCGACGTCGAGGCGCTCTTCGTGATGGGCCGCGAGAAAATCGAGGCGCGCATGGAGCCCGTAGAAGGGCAGCCCATGGGACGGCAGCACCAGCGTGTCGTGGGGTAGCGGGCGGAAATTCGCGAGGCTCTCGAGATAGAGCTTCAGCGGGTCCGCATCGGGCTGGTCCGGCCATACGCTCACATTGGTCGTGATCTTGGGCAGCACCTGGTCGCCCGAGATGAGGATGCCGAGATCGCGGCCGAACAGGCAGATATGCTCGGGCGCGTGGCCCTCGCCCAGGATCGCGCGCCAGGGCTTGCCGTCGATCTCGATCGCCTCGCCGGGCACGATGCGCCGGTAGCGCGCGGGCAGCGGCGAGACGGTGTCGCGGTAATAGTTGCTGCGGCTACGGAAGCCTTCGAGCGCCTCGCCCGCGAGGCCGTTCCTCCGGTAATGCTCGACCCGCTTCTCGATGTCGCCCGCGGCGAGCCCGCCGCGCACGACTTGCGCCGTGAGGAATTCGGCCTGGGAGATCCACAGCTCGACGCCGAAGCGCTCGCACAGCCAGCCCGCGAGGCCGATATGGTCGGGATGGAAATGGGTCACGATCACGCGCTCGACCGGCTTTCCGCCGAGGGTCGCATCGAGCACGCGCTGCCAAAGAGCCCGCGTCTCGTCGCCCCGGCCGAAGCCGGTATCGACGATGCTCCAGCCCTCGCCGTCGGCCACGAGCCACAGATTGATGTGGTCGAGCGCGAAGGGGAGCGGCATCCGCAGCCAATGGATGCCGGGCGCGACCTCGATCGTGGCGCCGGGCGCGGGCGGATCGGGGAAGGGATGGGAAAGGGCGGGGCGGTCGGTCGATTTCAGCGCGACGTCGGCGGTCATCGAGCACTCCGGAG
>DATJLQ010000079.1:0-3301 GCA_035509415.1 Alphaproteobacteria bacterium | reverse complement strand
GGTGCCGCTCACCTCGGCCGAGGCCTCGATCAGGCCGCGCATGAGGTCGATGTCGTAATTGTCGTGCTTTCCTTGCAGCACGGCGGCGATGCGCTCGAGGCCCATGCCGGTGTCGATCGAGGGCCGCGGCAAGGGCGTGCGTTGGCCGGGCGCCTCCTGGTCGAACTGCATGAAGACCAAGTTCCAGATTTCGATGAAGCGGTCGCCCTCGGCATCGGGGCTGCCGGGCGGGCCGCCCGGGATTCCCTCGCCATGGTCGTAGAAGATCTCGGAGCACGGGCCGCACGGACCGGAATCGCCCATCTGCCAGAAATTGTCCGAGGTCGCGATGCGGATCACGCGACGCTCGGGGAGCCCGGCGATCTTGCGCCAGAGGTCGAAGGCGACGTCGTCGTCGACGTATACCGTCGCGACGAGCCGGTCGGGGGCGAGGCCGAATTCCTTGGTGACCAATTGCCAGGCGAGCTCGATCGCGCGCTCCTTGAAATAATCGCCGAAGGAGAAGTTGCCGAGCATCTCGAAAAAGGTGTGGTGGCGCGCGGTGTAGCCGACGTTCTCGAGATCGTTGTGCTTGCCGCCCGCGCGCACGCATTTCTGCGCCGTGACCGCGCGTTGGTAGGCGCGCTTCTCCATGCCGGTGAAGACGTTCTTGAACTGCACCATGCCCGCGTTGGTGAAGAGAAGCGTCGGGTCGTTCCGCGGCACGAGCGGGCTCGAGGGCACGATCTCGTGGCCGTTCGCGCGGAAGAACTCGAGGAAGGCAGCGCGGATTTCGTTGGTCGTGGTCATCGGTCGGCGGTCACCAGTCGGCGGTCATGTCGGCGGTCATGTCGGCGGTCACGTCGGAGGTCATGGGGCTCGATTTGGCTCGGCGTCTTCGAGATTTTCGGGCGCTGGATCGCGGCCGGACGCGCGTCTCCCGCGCGGCTCAAGGCCGTCCGGGCGCGCGACTCAGGGGGAATTTGGGGCAAAAGCGAGGGAAAGGCCAGAGGCTAGGCGCGGCTCATTCGGCCGTATTGGACGGTCTCGAGGAAGGCCGCGCGGGGAATGGCGTCGAGAGCGTCGCGCGACGCGGACGGCCCGAGCGCCAACGCGGTTTGGACGGCAAGTGCGGCTCCCGGCGACCGGACGCACGGCCGCCGCGGCCCCGGAGGGGCAATCCCGGTTGGGGAGCCGGGAGGGGAAATCCGGGACCGCGGCACCGTCTGTCGCGCTCGGGTGACGCGCGACGTGATGCGTGGGAGGCGACGCGCCTTCGCGGCCGGGCGCTACTCGCCCGCCTCGGCCGCTTCGCCGTCCTCGGGGCCCGCCATGAGGGCGGTCGCGACGATGCCGGCGTTGGCGCGGATCGCGCGCTCGATCTCGGCGGCGACGTCCTTGTTCTCCTTGAGGAACAGCTTCGCGTTCTCGCGTCCCTGGCCGATGCGTTGGCCGTTGTAGGAGAACCAGGCGCCCGATTTCTCGACGATATTGGCCTTGACGCCGAGATCGACCAGCTCGCCGGTCTTGGAGATGCCTTCGCCGTACATGATGTCGAACTCGACCACCTTGAAAGGCGGGGCGACCTTGTTCTTCTGCACCTTGACGCGGGTCTGGTTGCCGACCACCTCGTCCTTGTCCTTGATGGCGCCGATGCGCCGGATGTCGAGACGCACCGAGGCGTAGAATTTGAGCGCGTTGCCGCCGGTCGTGGTCTCGGGGTTGCCGAACATGATGCCGATCTTCATGCGGATCTGGTTGATGAAGATCACGAGGCAGTTCGATTTCGCGATCGAGCCCGTGAGCTTGCGCAAGGCCTGGCTCATGAGGCGCGCCTGGAGGCCGGGGAGCTGGTCGCCCATCTCGCCCTCGAGCTCGGCCTTGGGCACCAGGGCCGCGACGCTGTCCACCACCAGCACGTCGATCGCCCCCGAGCGCACCAACGTGTCGGTGATCTCGAGCGCCTGATCGCCGGAGTCCGGCTGGGAGATAAGGAGATTCTCGATGTCGACCCCGAGCTTCTTGGCGTAGCCCGGGTCGAGCGCATGCTCGGCGTCGACGAAGGCGCACACGCCGCCCTTCTTCTGCGCCTCGGCGATCACCTGGAGGGCGAGCGTGGTCTTGCCCGAGCTCTCGGGCCCGTAGATTTCCACCACCCGCCCCTTGGGCAAGCCGCCGATGCCGAGGGCGATGTCGAGCCCGAGCGAGCCGGTCGAGATCGCCTCGATCTCGTCGGCCTTGTTCTGGCCGAGACGCATGATCGAGCCCTTGCCGAAGGCGCGCTCGATCTGCCCGAGCGCCGCCTCGAGGGCCTTGTCCTTGTCCATGTTCTCTTTCTGTACCAGCTTGAGCGCGACTTCCGCCATCGGATGCCTCCTTATCCCATGGGCGCCGTCGACAAGCAACGCGCGCCCCCCTGCTCAACGGAAATGACGGAGGCGATTGTACCAGTTTTGTTCTGTTCCGCAAGTGTTCCGGTTTGAAAAAATTAAAGCAATGAAATCAACTAAATACCGCGAAACACGCCAGCGGCCGAGACGCGCGCGCCTGCTGGCCGGGCCGCACCCAAGCCGCACCCAAGCCGCACAATAACGCGCGACGATGATGGAGTCCGAGCCTAGGACGAGCGAGGCGCGCCGCGCCATTTTATCGCCAGGATGAAGCCCGCCTGGCCCAAGGTCAGGACATTGGACCAGATGACCGCCTGGGCGCCGCCGATGATGCCGTAGGCGATCCAAACCAGCATCGAGATCAGGGCCAGGACCAGCCAGCCGGCCGAAATGTCCGCGGCCGAGCGCGTGCGCCAGGTCTTGATCGTTTGCGGCACCAGGGAGAGCGCCGAGAGCGTCGTCCCCACCGTGCCCAAGATCGCGACCAGAGCCTCATCCATGGCCAGCCCCCCGCTTGCGCGCGCGAAGGATAGCATGGGCGGCATCGGGTCGGCTGCGCGGGGATTTGGCGCGCGTTAACCGACGCGGGCGCGGTCCGGCGCGCGCCGCGCCGCGCCGAGCTGCGGCTATTGCAGCACGCGGAACGAGCCGAAGAAGCGCAGCGCGTCCTCGCTGGTGGGAAACGCGTTCGGGCCCGCGGCCACGACGAGGTAAAGGCGGTTCCCGACCAGGATCGCGTCGATCCGGTGATGGAGATTGTTCGCGTTGTCGTCGGTCAACGCCTCCACGCCCTGTTGTCCCGCGAACGTCACCGGACGTTGCGTGCTCAAGACCGAGCCGCTGCCTTGGGCGTAGCCCTGGATCACGCGCGTCCAGTAATCGTCGGTCGGCGTCGGCACGGTGCTGCCCGGCCCGAAGACCAGCACGGTCAC
>DATJLQ010000078.1:0-2623 GCA_035509415.1 Alphaproteobacteria bacterium | reverse complement strand
CCGCACCCAATCTGCTGCGACGGCGGAGACGCTGATCGCGCTCCGGGACGTTGCGGTGGAGTACGGGGTTGGGGCGGGGCGGCACCGTGTCTTGAGCGGGATCGAGCTTGAGGTTGCGCGCGGGTCGTTCGTGTCGATCATCGGCCCGTCGGGGTGCGGGAAGTCGACCCTGCTGCGGGTGCTTGCGGGGCTGGTGGCGCCGAGCGCGGGCGCGGTCGCGATCGCCGGGCTCTCGCCGGCGGACGCGGTGAAGCGGCGGCTCATCGGGCTGGTGTTCCAGGACGCCAATCTCTTGCCGTGGAAGTCGGCACTCGACAACGCGGCGTTCCTGCTCGAGGTGTCGGACCGGCGGCTGAAGCGCGCGGAGACGCGCGCGCGGGCGCTCGAGATCCTGAAGCTGGTGGGGCTCGAGCGCGCGGCGGGCCGGCGCCCGAGCCAGCTCTCGGGCGGGATGCGCCAGCGCGTCTCGATCGCGCGGGCCTTGGCGCTCGACCCCGAGATTCTGCTGATGGACGAGCCGTTCGGCGCCCTCGATGCGATCACGCGCGAGGAGATGAGCTATTTTCTGCTCGATCTCTGGCAGCGCACGCGGAAGACGGTCGTGTTCGTGACCCACTCGATCGACGAGGCGGTGTTCCTCTCGAGCCGGGTGCATGTGATGGGGGTGGGCCCGGCGCGCATCCTGGACACCATCGACGTGCCGCTCGCCTATCCGCGCACCGAGGCCTGCTTCGAGGACCCGGCCTTCGCGCGCACCGAGGCGCGGCTCCGGGCCCTCCTGCTCGAGGGCCACGGCAAGGGGAGCGAGCCATGAGCGAGGCGGCGCCGCGCGACGCGCGCGACACGATGGGTGCCCGGCTCAGGACGCGCGCCGCCTCGGCGCTGCCGGCCGCCGGGCTTGCGGTGCTGGTGCTGGTGCTGTGGGAGGCGGCGATCCGGCTGTTCCACGTCTCGCCCTTCATCGTGCCGGCGCCGTCGGCGATCGCGGTGGCGCTGGTGGACAAGTTCCCGCTGCTCATGGCGGCGGCGGCGGTGACGGCGCAGGAGGTGGTGTTCGGCTTCGTGCTGTCGGCGCTGGTGGGGGCGGCGCTCGCCCTCCTGATCGTGCGCTTCCGGCTGTTCGGGCGCGCGCTCTATCCGCTGATCGTGCTGTTCCAGACGGTGCCGAAGGTGGCGCTGGCGCCGATCTTCATCCTCTGGTTCGGCTTCAACCTGGCGCCCAAGATCGTGCTCATCGTGGTGATCGCGTTCTTCCCCGTGACGCTCGACATGCTGGCGGGGCTCGAGTCGGTCGAGCCGTCGCTCATCGCGCTGATGCGCTCGGTGGGGGCGAGCGAGCACGACGTTCTGGTGCGGGTGCAGATCCCGCACGCGCTGCCGCACCTGATGTCGGGGCTCAAGATCGCGATCACGTTCAGCGTGATCGGGGCGATCATCGGCGAGTTCGCGGGCGCCTCGGCCGGGCTCGGCTACATGATCGAGTTCGCCTCGACCCAGCTCGAGACGGCGCTGGTGTTCGCCGCCTTGGTGGTGGTGTCGGTGGTGGGCGTCGGGTTCTTCTACGCGATCGAGGCGACCGAGCGCCTGATCGTTCCATGGGCGCCCAAGTTCGACCCGCTCAACCGGCGGGACTGAGTGCCGAAGACCGTCAACAGGGAGAATGAGCCATGCGTATGACAACAAGACGAGTTGCGATGCTAGGATTGGCCCTCGGCCTGGCACTGGGCCTGGGCACGGCGGCAGCACCCGCGCGCGCGGCGGACCAGGTCACGGTCCAGCTCGACTGGGTGGTGCGCGGCGACCACGCGATGTTCTTCGTCGGACGCGACAAGGGCTTCTTCGCGAAGCACGGCATCGACGTGACGTCGATCCAGAAGGGGTCGGGGTCGGTGAACACGCTGCGCTTCGTGGGCAACGGCAACGCCACCTTCGGCTTTGCCGATCTGCCGACCCTCGCGGTCGCGCGCTCGGAGGGGGTGCCGGCGGTGGCGCTGGTCGCGGTCAACGAGCGCAGCCCGCTCGCGATGATCTCGATCAAGAAGACCCACCCGCTGACCAAGCCCGCGGACTTGAAGGGGCTCAACATCGGCATCACGCCCGCGGGCTCGACCTACGTGTTCTTCAAGGCGTTCCTCAAGGCCAACGGCCTGACCGAGGCGGACGTGAAGGAGAGCACGGTCTCCCCACCCTATGAGAACTACCTGCTCCTGGGCCACGTCGACGTGATCCCCGGCTATCTCGACGCCGAGGTGCCCGAGCTCGAGGCGAAGGCGGGCGGGCCGGGCTCGCTCAGCATCCTCCAGGGGGCCGACTACGGCTGGAAGGTGCTCGGCACCGGCCTGCTGACCTCCGACAAGATGATCAAGGAGAAGCCCGACGTCGTGAAGCGCTTCGTCGCGGGCTACATGGAGGCGTTCCACTGGGTGATCGCGCATCCCAAGGAGGCGGTCGAAATCACCGCCAAGGACAATCCCGAATACGCCGACAAGAAGGACGTGCTGATGGCCCAGCTCGAGGCCGACATCAAGTCGACCTTCACCGACGCCGACTCCAAGAAGTACGGCCTCGGCTACATGACCAAGGCGAGCTGGGAAGCGACCGTCAATACCCTCAAGGACCAGGG
>DATJLQ010000077.1:0-22489 GCA_035509415.1 Alphaproteobacteria bacterium | reverse complement strand
CGGCGTTGCCCAGCTCCTTGTAGAACGGCACGTTCGAGTCGCCGTTGATGGTCGACACGACCGCCGTCTTGCCGCCAGACGAGAACTTCTTGATGTTGGCGACGATCGTCTGGTAGTCGCTGTGGCCGAATGGCGTGTAGACCTCCTCGATATCCTTCTCGTCGAAGCCCTTCTTCTTCAGGAAGGCGCGCAGGATCTTGTTGGTCGTGCGCGGATACACGTAGTCGGTGCCCAGGAGGTAGATGCGCTTCGCGCCGCCGCCTTCCTTCGACAGCAGGTACTCGACCGCCGGGATCGCCTGCTGGTTCGGCGCCGCGCCGGTGTAGAACACGTTCTTCTCGAGCTCCTCGCCTTCGTACTGGACCGGATAGAACAGCAGCCCGTTCAGCTCCTTGAATACCGGCAGCACCGACTTGCGCGAGACCGAGGTCCAGCAGCCGAACACCACCGCGACATGGTCCTTCTGCAGCAGCTCGCGCGCCTTCTCGGCGAAGAGCGGCCAGTTCGACGCCGGGTCCACCACGACGGGCACGACCTTCTTGCCCAAGAGACCGCCGTGCTTGTTGAGATCGTCGATCATCATCAAGACGGTGTCCTTGAGCGTGCTCTCGCTGATCGCCATCGTGCCCGAGAGTGAATGCAGCACGCCGACCTTGATCTCGTTGTCTTGCGCGTGGGCGCTCGGCGCGAACAGGGCCGCGGCGCCCAACGCCGCCGCGACCGTTAGCCCCTGAAGTTGTTTGATTATCTTTGGCATCTATCGCCTCCTTGAACTCGATGCGTTGTGCACCGCGCCATCAATGGCAAAGCCTATGCCACCGAACCGTCACGGCCCGATTCGGGCTATGGGTTTGTTCTGGATGCTCAATTCTCAAAGGGGCGGGGGTGGGTTGGGGGTCCACAATGCTCAATTTGTGACCAATCTCGATAAAATGCCCAGATTAGCGGCAATTAAGGAAAGCCGGATTTCGTGCTCCAAAAGCGACCGCCGGCTTCCTTGCGGAGGCGCGCGCAAGAGGTCATTTTGGCCCGGACTGCGTGAGAAACGGCGTGAAACCGCGCGCGCAAGAGGCGACATGGAGTGCCGGCTAAGGATCGCGGCGAGCCTGATGCTGGCGCTTATCGTCTTTGGCGCGCCGCTCGCGGCGAGCGCGCAGCAGCTTGCGGAAAATCAAATCCTTCGACGCGGCAACGGCGCCGAGCCCGGCAGCCTCGACCCGCAAAAGGTCGAGAGCGTGCCCGACTTCAACATCGTGAAGGATTTGTTCGAGGGGCTTTTGACCGAAGGGCCGAAGGGCGAGCTGCTCCCCGGCGCGGCCGAGAACTGGGACGTGAGCGCCGACCGCAAGATTTACACGTTCCACCTCTGGCCCAAGGCGAAATGGTCCAACGGCGCGCCCCTCACGGCGGAGGATTTCGTCTATGGCATGCGGCGCGCGGTCGATCCCGCGGTCGGGAGCAAATATTCCTTCGTGCTTTATCCGATCCTCAATGCCGAGGCGGTGACGACCGGGAAGCTCAAGCCCGAAGCACTCGGGGTCCAGGCGCTCGACGCGCACACGTTGCGCGTGATCCTCCACGCGCCCACGCCCTACATCCTCGCCCTCCTCGTGCACCCCGCGACATATCCCGCCTACCGCCCGGCGATCGAGCGCTGGGGCAACCAGTTCACCCATCCGGGCCATCTCGTGAGCGACGGGCCGTTCAAGCTCGCCGCCTGGATTCCCCAATCGAAGGTGGTGCTCGAGAGGAATCCCTATTTCTGGCAGGCGGACCAGGTGCGCCTCCAGGAGGTGCAATACATTCCGATCGAGAATCCGGGCACCGAGCTCATCCGCTACCGCGGCGGCGGGCTCGACATGACCTCGGGCGTGCCGCTCGACCAGCTCGCTTGGATCAAGCGCCATCTGGGCTCGGAGCTCAAAGTCGCCCCCTATCTCGGCACCTCGGCCTTGGGCTTCAATCTCACGAAGCCGCCCTTCAAGGGAAACCTCAAGCTCCGCGAGGCCCTCTCGCTCGCGATCGACCGGCGCACCCTCATCGACAAGATTCTGCTCGGCGACTACATCCCGGCCTATAGCTGGGTCCCGCCCTATGTGGCGAACTACGACACCCAGGCGCCGGCAACGGCCAAGCTGACCCAGGCCGAGCGCGACGCGTTGGCACGGAAGCTCTATGCGGAAGCGGGCTACGGGCCGCAGAAGCCGCTCACCGTCCCGATCCTCTACAGCACCAACGAGAATTCGCGCCGCATCATGGTCGCGATCGCGGCGATGTGGAAATCGGTGCTCGGGGTCGACACGACCCTGGTCAACCAGGAGTTCAAGGTCTATCTCGAGAACCGGAAGCTCATGAACGAGACCGGCGCCTTCGCGGACAATTGGATCGGCGACTACGACGACGCGAACACCTTCCTCGAGCTCCTGCGCTCGGACGGCGGGCTCAACGACACGGGCTTCGACGAGAAGCGTTACGACGCGCTCCTCGACCAAGCGGCCGACACGGTCGACCAGGCCGCGCGCAAGGGCATTTTCGAGGAGGCGGAGCGCATCATGCTCGCGGACCAGCCGCTCGCCCCGCTCTTCTTCTATATCTCGCGCCGGCTCGTGAAGCCCTACGTGCTGGGCTACGCGGACAATCCCGAGAACCATCATCCGAGCCGCTGGCTCGCGATCGCGAAGCATTGAGGCGGCCCGGTGGCGCGGGCCGGCCTCATGGTTCGAGACGCCTTGCTGCGCAAGGCTCCTCACCATGAGGAATTGTGCGATACCCCATCCTGAGGAGGCGGCGAAGCAGCCGTCTCGAAGGATGAGACCGGGGAAGTGCGATACCTCATCCTGAGGCGGCTGCGAAGCGGCCGTCTCGAAGGATGAGGCAGGGGAAGTGCGATACCTCATCCTGAGGAGGCTGCGAAGCAGCCGTCTCGAAGGATGAGGCAGGGGACACGCCCCTAGGAAGGAATGAGGAATTGCTACGTTACGCGACCCGCCGGCTGTTGAGCGCGATCCCGACCTTGCTCATCCTGAGCGCGGTCGCGTTCTTCTTGATGAGGCTCGCGCCCGGCGGACCGTTCGATTCCGAGCGCCAGGTGCCGCCCGAGATCGCGGCCAACCTCAACCGCGTCTATCACCTGAACGACCCGCTTCCGCTCCAGTATTGGCACTATCTCGTGGGCCTGCTGCACGGGAATTTCGGTCCCTCCTTCGAGTACAAGGACTTCACCGTGACCGAGCTGATCCGCGACGGGTTCCCGGTCTCGCTCCAGCTCGGCGGTGCCGCCATCCTGCTGGCGCTCATCGTGGGCGGCACGATCGGCACGCTCGCGGCCCTGAAGCGCAACGCAGCGCTCGATCATCTCCTCATGGCGGGGGCGATGACCGGGATCGCGGTCCCGAATTTCGTCATGGCGCCGTTGCTCACGCTCGTGTTCGGCCTGTGGCTGCGCTGGCTGCCGGTGGGCGGCTGGGGCGACAGCGGCGCCGAGGCCGTACTTCCCATCGTCGCCTTGGCGCTGCCGCAGATCGCCTATATCGCGCGCCTCATGCGCGCGGGCATGGTCGAGGTGCTGCGCAGCGATTACCTGCGCACCGCGCGCGCCAAGGGATTGCCCGAGCGCACGGTGCTGCTGCGCCACGCGTTGCGCGCCGCATTGCCGCCCATCGTGTCCTATCTCGGGCCCGCGACCGCCGGCATCGTCACGGGCTCGGTGGTGGTCGAGCAGATTTTCCAAATCCCCGGCATCGGGCGCTACTTCGTCCAGGGTGCCCTCAACCGCGACTACACGCTGGTGATGGGGGTCGTGATGTTCTACGGCACGCTCATCATCCTCTTCAACCTCGCGGTCGATCTGGTCTACGGCCTGCTCGACCCGAAACTGCGCTACGAGTGACGAACCTCGTTCAACAAGGAGAGTGACATGCCCGCCTATTGGCTCGCCCGCGCCCGCATCATCGATCCCGTCGAGTACAAGAAATACACCGACCTGGTTCCCGGGATTCTCGCGAAGTATCAGGGGAAGGCGCTCGCGCGCGGCGGGCGCTACAAGACGCTCGAGGGGCCGGACAAGTTCATGCGCTACGTGGTGATCGAGTTCCCGACCCTCGAGCACGCGGTGCGTTGCTTCGAATCGCCCGAATATGTCGCGGCCGCGGCCTATCGGCGCAAAGGGGCGGGCGAGAACGAGCTCACCATCGTCGAAGCCGGCGACGCGACGCCGAGATAGAGGAGCGTTCGAGCGCGCCATGGCCCGAGCCGCCACGATCGCCGAGCCGGTACCGCAGCGATGGCCCCAAAGCCGCAGCCTGTGGCAGGATGCGTTGCGCCGTCTCATACGCAACCGCGCCGCGGTGGCCGGGCTCGTGGCGCTCGGCGTCATTGCGCTCCTCGCGATCCTCGCTCCCTGGATCAGCCCGCACCCTTACGACGCGATCTATTGGGACAAGATCGCGATCCCGCCCGACTGGCACGACCGCTTCTATTTCGGCACCGACAGCAACGGGCGCGACCTCTTCGCGCGCACGCTCTATGGCGGGCGCGTCTCGCTCATGGTCGGCATCGTCGCGACCGCGGTGAGCCTCGTGATCGGCGTCGTCTACGGCGCCGTCGCGGGCTATCTCGGCGGCCGGGTCGACGCGCTCATGATGCGCTTCGTCGACATTCTCTACGCGCTCCCCTTCATGTTCATGGTGATCATTTTGATGGTCCTCTTCGGGCGCAACATCGTGCTGATTTTCGTCGCGATCGGCGCGGTCGAATGGCTCACCATGGCGCGTATCGTACGCGGCCAGACTTTGACCCTCCGCCAAGCGCCCTTCGTCGAGGCGGCGCGCGCG
This sequence comes from Alphaproteobacteria bacterium, assembly GCA_035509415.1. Taxonomy (GTDB): domain Bacteria; phylum Pseudomonadota; class Alphaproteobacteria; order JACZXZ01; family JACZXZ01; genus DATJLQ01. The sequence goes on along the minus strand of DATJLQ010000077.1, from coordinate 17,657 downwards.
GCGGGGGTTTCGAGCTGGACCATCGTGCGGCGCCACATCATCCCGAACGCGCTCGGGCCCATCGCGGTCTACGCGACCTTGACCGTGCCCAACGTCATCCTCGCCGAATCCTTCCTGAGCTTCCTCGGGCTCGGCGTGCAGGAGCCGAACACGTCCTGGGGTGTCCTCATCAGCGAAGGCACGCGCGCGATCGAGGCCTGCCCCTGGCAGCTCGCCTTCCCCGGCTTGTTTCTCGCGGTGACGCTCTTCAGCCTCAACTTCATCGGCGACGGATTGCGCGATGCCCTCGATCCCAAGGACCGCTGAGCTCGCCGCCGACGCGTCCCAGCCGCTTCTCGCGGTCGAGGGGCTTTCGGTCGAGTTCGCGACGCTCGATGGCACCTTGCGGGCGGTGGACAATGCGAGCTTCGCGCTCAGGGCCGGCGAGACGCTCGGGGTCGTGGGCGAATCCGGCTCGGGCAAGACCCAGATGTTCCTCGGCATCATGGGATTGCTCGCGGCGAACGGGCGCGTCGCGGGCAGTGCCAAGTTCCGCGGCGCCGAGCTCGTCGGCCTCGAGACGCAAGCCCTCAATCGCGTGCGCGGAAGCCGCATCGCCTTCGTGTTCCAGGATCCGATGACGGCGCTCAATCCCTATCTCACCATCGGGACCCAGCTCGCCGAGGTGCTGGTCGCGCACAAGGGCATGGGTTGGCGGGACGCGCGCGCCGAATCCGCGCGGATGCTCGACCGCGTCCGCATTCCCGACGCGAAGCGCCGGCTCGCCTCGTATCCGCACGAGCTTTCGGGCGGCCAGCGCCAACGCGCCATGATCGCGATGGCGCTTCTCTGCGCGCCCGAGCTTTTGATCGCGGACGAGCCCACGACGGCACTCGACGTCACGATCCAAGCGGAGATCCTCGCCCTCCTTGCCGAGCTCATCCGCGACGCGCGCATGGCGGCGATCCTGGTGAGCCACGATCTCGGCGCCGTCGCGGGCCTCGCGGACCGGGTCGTGGTCATGTATGGGGGGCGCATCGTCGAGGACGGCCCGGTCGACGACATCTTCGCGAGCCCGCGCCATCCCTATACCGTCGGCCTCTTGCGCTCGACCCCGCGGCTCGACGAGCTGCGCGTAGACGCGCTCATCGGCATTCCGGGCCAGCCGCCTTCCTTGCGCCATTTGCCGCCGGGCTGCGCCTTCGCGCCGCGTTGCGAGCGCGTCTTCGAGCTTTGCCGCACCGAGCGGCCCGAGCTCAGGCAAGCGGGTCCCGGACGGCGCAAGGCCTGCCATCTGGAGGAAACATGACGACCCCGCTCCTCGAGGTGCGCGATCTCTCGGTCGAATTCGCCGAACGCGGCGGCGGCTTCGGGCGCGCGCGCAAGCTGCTCAAGGCGGTGGACAGCGTGAGCTTCGAGCTCGCCCAAGGCGAGACGCTCGGCATCGTGGGCGAATCCGGCTCGGGCAAATCGACCCTCTTGCGCGCGATCCTGCGCCTGGTGCCGATCGCGCGCGGCAACGTGATCTTCGAGGGCCAAGACATCACGCGGCTCGACGAGCGCGCGTTGCGCGCCCCGCGTCGCGCTATGCGCATCGTGTTCCAGGACCCGCTCGCGTCCCTCGACCCGCGCATGAATCTGGGCGAGATCGTAGCCGAGCCGATCGTAAGCCTCTTGCCCGAGCTCGGCCGCGACGCAACGCGCGCGCGCGTCGAGGCGGCGCTCGCCCTCGTGGGCCTCGATGCGGGTGCCGACCCCGGCCTCTTGAACCGCTATCCCCACGAATTCTCGGGCGGCCAATGCCAGCGCATCGCGATCGCGCGCGCCATGGCGGTCGAGCCGAAATTGATCCTCTGCGACGAGCCGGTCTCCTCCCTCGACGTCTCGATCCAGGCGCAGATCGTGAACCTGCTCGCCGACCTGCAACGCGCGCGCGGCGTCGCCCTCCTGTTCGTGTCGCACAATCTCGCGGTGGTGCGCCACATCAGCCGGCGCGTGATGGTGATGCGCGCGGGACGCGTGGTCGAGCTCGCCGAGCGCGACGCGCTTTATGCCTCGCCGCGGCATCCTTATACGCGTGCGCTCCTCGACGCCGTGCCGGTGCCCGATCCGAAGATCGAAAGGGAGAGGCTGAGGGCGAAAGCCGCCGCCGGCTGAGCGGCGCGCACCAAACGCGCCGGCGGGCGCAGGATTGTCTTCGCGTCTAAGCTCTTAGTCTCAAATTGGCGCTCCAAGTCAGGCCCCGGAAACGGGCCGATAATGATCGTTTCGTTACATCTATTTCGAGAAATGTCCTAGACCTTTGCACGCTACGGTGTTATTTTTTGTCAAGCGATGCAGTCATTCCGTCGACCCGGACTCACCCGGCGCACGGCCCCATATGGGAGGGACGCATGGCCAAAACCGACAAGTCCTTCGAGGATTTCCTGAGCGAGGCGCCGCTCGCGCCGGATACCAGCACGCTCACGGTCGTGGGCGCGCTCTCGCGCGTGCCCGAGCCGGGCAAGTTCATGCTGACTCTCGCGGACGGCCGCAGCGTGACCCTCGAGACCAAGGCGGTGAAATCCTTCACCCCGCTCGGCGGGGCCGTCGGCCAGTCCCTGGCCCAGCTCGAGCTCAACGCGAAGCTCGTGCCGAAGGATTTCGGCGCGGCGCCCGTGGCCCATAACGTTCACACCGTTCTCGCGACCGATCCGATTCACGCGCCGACCTTGCCCATGACCGACCCGAAGTTGCCGATCTTCGACCTGACGGTGCTCGCCTACGACCATCTCAAGCCGCCGATCGTGGACTCGCTGCAATTGAAGCCGGTTGCGGACCCGCCATGGATGGGCGGCGGCGACCCCTCGATCGCACCGGTCGCGGGGGCCGGCGTCTCGCCCTTCGCGCTCGCGACGGCGCACCAAGCGCCTGCGGGCACGGTCGCGGCGGTGGAGCAAGCGGGTCTCCATTCGCCGTTTACGACCTCGATCTACGACTACATCACCCTGCCCTTCTTCGACCATAAGCCCCTGCCGAAGACCCATGCGGACCCGCAGACCTTGATGCAGCATTACGGCTTCATCCCGCCCGTGACCTATCCCTGGAGCGAGCCGCACCTGCCGAAGTTCTTCGAGCATACGACGGTGGCCGCGGCCGATCCGCCTCCCAAGAGCCCGCCGGACGACAGGTGAAGCCGCCACCGGGGATGCCCGAGGCCGGGCCCGGCCGTAAACGCAAGCCGTCGCGCAACGCGCGCGTGGCGCCCGCGGCGGCGCCGCGATGACGATCCTCGTCTTCTCCTCGCTTAAGGACGCCCATGCGCCCGCGGTGATGGCCGCCTTGACGGCAAGCGGCGCGCTGGTCGAGCTCCTCGACCTCTCGGAGTTTCCCCAACGCCTCTCGCTCTCGATGGAATTCGAGGACGGCGGGCGCCGCTTCGCGCTCGTGCGCAAGGGCGGCGCGCGGCTCGACCTCGCCGACGTGACGTCGGTCTGGTGGCGCCGGCCGCAGCCCTTCGCGTTTCCCGAGGCGATGGCCGACGGGGCGCGGCGCCGCTTCGCCTTTTCCGAATCCTCGACCGCGTTCCAGGGCCTTTACGCGGCGCTCGACGCCTTCTGGGTCAACGAGCCCGGACGCGATGCCGCGGCTGCGCACAAGCCCTGGCAGCTCGCGCTCGCGCAAGCGATCGGGCTCGAGATTCCCGCGACCTTGATGACCAGCGATCCCGAGGCGGTCGCGGCGTTCCGGCACCGCCATGGCGGGAACGTGATCTTCAAGCAGTTCCTGGCCCTTCCCGACGCCTGGCGCGAGACGCGCCTCCTGCGGCCGGAGGACGAGGCGCATCTCGATTCGGTGCGTTGGGCGCCGGTGATCTTCCAGCGCTTCGTCGAGGCGGTTGCCGACGTGCGCGTCATCGCGATCGGGGGCGAGCTGTTCGCCGCCGCGGCCGACGTGCGCGACATGGAGTATCCGGTCGACGTGCGCATGAACCTCGAGGCGCGCTACGAGGCCCATCGCCTGCCGCACGCGACCGAGGACGGCCTGCGCGCGCTCATGGGCCGCCTCGGCCTCGAATACGGCGCCATCGACCTGCGCCTCACGCCCGAAGGACATTACGTCTTCCTCGAGATCAACCCGGCCGGGCAGTTCCTTTATATCGAGCACATGACGGGCCAGAAGATCGCGGCGGCGCTGGCGGCGCGCCTCATCGAGGGCGGCCGCCTCCAACGCGCGCGCCCGGGCGCCACGGGGCCGGTCGGCAAGCCCGCGCCGGTGCGCGAGCCGAAAATAGCGTGAGTGCGATCGAGGGCGCGCGGACGGGCAGCAACGCCGGATGAATGGCGCCGACGGGATTGCTCAAAAATGCGGCGCAGGCGGACCCGCTCCGCGGCGCTGACCGGCCTGCGCAAAAGAGGGTATTGTCTTGATATTATTCTCTTCGAGGTTGACTAGCGTCAATTTTCTCACATAATTCCGCTCGACGGTCCGCTTCCAGGGGGAAGGGGCGATGCGCGTAATTGGCATCCTAGGGGTAGCGTTCTGCGCCACGCTTTTGTCCGGCTGCGGCCCCGACTGGTCGGTGCGAAATCTCTTCGATGCCCAACCGTCCATTGACGACAGTGTGTGGCTACGCACGCCAAAGAGTGCCGAGGTCGAGGGTTATCAAACCAGCAATGCATCGAATCACAATTTCCTCCCGCCTGCGTGCGTAGCCGATACCTTGAGGACGTTCCCGCCTGCAAGCAAGGACAATCACGACATCAATAACTGCATCGAGGCGATGCGTAACCTCATCGATCGCCGCTATCAGCATTGGATCGACAGCTTCAACGGTGCAGCGTCGACGGGGAGTGCCGCGCTCGATATCTCGGGCATCGGCCTCGGCACGGCAGGCGGCTTGATTGGCGGCACCACGTCGCAGATTCTGAGTGCCACCGTCGGCGCCATCACCGGCTCCAAGACAACGCTCGATTCGGACGTTCTCTACAACAACACGATCCAAGTCCTGATCCTTCAAATGGAGAAGGATCGCGCGTGCTGGAGCACGATCATCGAAACGCGCCTGGACAACAACAGCTATCAGACGTTGGACCAAGGATTCAACGACCTCATCGCCTACAGCCGGGCGGGCTCGTTCAATCATGCGTTGACCGACTTGCAGGCCAACGTCGCGGCAGGAGCAACGACCAATACGACTAACCTCCAGCAAACGAAGACCAGCGGCGGCTCCACTGGTAAGAGCGGCTCCGGTGGGTCGAGCGGGTCGAGCGGGTCGAGTGGGTCGAGCGGGTCGAGCGGCACTGTTGCAACGAGCGGTTCTACTGGCGCGTCCGGGTCAACGGCGACGAATAGCGGCGCCTCGGCGGCCTCGACGTCGACATGCGGGGCCGTGACGCCGCCGACAACGACGGCGGCGACCGGTAACGTCACAATCGCGACCCTAAACGCCGGGCCCGTCACGATGCCTTATACGAGCTCGAACGACCCCTTGGCCGCAATCTTTTCAGCCGAGAGTCACGTCGACAGCTCGGCGAAATCGCTGAACAACATGCTAAATAGTCTCTTGGCTGCGGTTAGGAAGTTGCCGGAATCCGATTCGGTTACCGTGCAGACAAAGGCCCTAACGGACGCGATGAACAAGATCGTCAACGCGCAGAAGGAATTCGCAGACTCGATTAAAACTGTCGAAAAGAAGAGCCCCTCACCTGCCTCGCTCTCAAGCGATTATGCGGCAAAGCAGCTGACCCTGACGAACGCGGCCAAGGACCAATTGGCGGATCCGGAATTGAAGCTTGAGCAGGCACAACTCTTGAACGCTCAGATGGCGGGTGACGTCAGCAAGGCGCAAAATGCCTTCGATGCCGCCATGGTGAGCGTCAACGGAACGATCATCGCTGTGAATCAATTCATCAATAACCAGCAGGCGTCGAATACGACCCAGTGACGCGATCGTCCGCGCGCCGATGAATGACGCGGGAGTAGCGCCACAGGACCGTCTTGTCGACTATGACCGGTCGCGTGCGCGCCGCGCGGTGCCGTCGGCTTGGCGCGTCACCGCATCCACCGCGTCCTGCCAGACGAAGGGCTTGGATTTGTCGTAGGCGATCCCGAGGGACGCGAGCGCATCCACCAGCCAATCCTGGCGCAACGCGGTCGCGGCCGCCATGTGGGGCTCGAGGTGCGCGTCCTCGAGCATCGCCGCGACCTCGCGCATCTCGGCGGCGCGCCGCCTGCCATGCTCCGCGACCCGGCTCATGAGATAGCCGGGCAAGTCCTTGTCCCAGCCCATGTGGGGGAAGCTCGCATGGAGCGAGGCGAGCACCGCGTCCTCGGCGCCGTGGAGGCGTGCCGCGAACATGCATTCGACCACGAGGGATTCGAGCCCCTTGATCATGATGCTGCGGCACATCTTGATCGCCGACGCGATGCCGATCTCGGGCGAGACGGGTTCGGTGTTCATGCCGGCCGCGTTGAGCTGCGGCGCCAACGCCGCCGCGGGCTTCCCGCCCAGCAGCATCTTGACCTTGAGGCCCGAGGGCGGCACCGGCGCCATGACCGCGGCCTCGACGTAATCGGCGCCCGCGGCCTCGACCGCGTCGCGTGCCGCGCGTTTGGTGTTGGGTGCTACCGAATTGATGTCGAGGAAGACCTGGCCACGCTTCAGATGGCGCGCGGCGTCGGTCGCGACGATGAGCGCCTGGTCCGCCGTTACGGCCGAGATCACCAGGTCCGCGTCCTCGAGCGCGGCCCCGAGAGACGCGCGCGCCTCGACGCGCGCCGCCGCGGCCTTCTCGCGCATCGCCGCGCGCTCGCCAGGGTCGTCGAGTTTCAGATCGTAGGTCGCGAGCGCGAAGCGCGGCGCGTTGCCCGCATTGAGCGCGGCGAGCTCGGCGCCCAGGATGCCGCCCGCCTCGCCGAAGCCGATGAGGGAGATGCGCCGGATTTCGCGTCCCTTGTCCGGGCTCGCGGCAGCGCGCGCCTCAGACATATTTGAGCCCGAGCGCCTTGAGCTTGTCGCGCATGCCGTAAATGTCGAGGCCGAGCTCGCCGGCCTGGAGGCGCTTCCGGGTCGCGTCCTCCTTGGCGGTGCGCGCCTCGGCCGCCTTGACCACGTCGGCCACCTCCTCGCGCCGGACCACGACAACGCCGTCATCGTCGGCGACGATCGCGTCGCCCGGGCGCACCGCCTGGCCGCCGCACACGATCGGCACGTTGACCGAGCCGAGCGAGGCCTTGACCGTGCCTTGGGCCGAGACCGCCTTGGACCAGACCGGGAATTTCATTTCCGTGAGCGGGCGGATGTCGCGGCAGCCCGCTTCGATCACCAGGCCGCGCACGCCGCGCGCCGCGAGCGAGGTCGCGAGCAGCTCGCCGAAATAGCCGTCCTCGCAGGGCGAGGTGGGTGCTACCACCAGCACGTCGCCCTTGCGGCACTGCTCGACCGCGACGTGGATCATCCAATTGTCGCCCGGCGGGATCGAGACCGTGACCGCGGGCCCGGCGATGGAAGCGCCGAGATAGATGGGGCGCAGATGGCTCGCCATGAGCCCGACCCTCCCCTGCGCCTCGTGCACGGTCGCGACCCCCAATCCCTCGAGGGCCTCCACGAGATTGCCGCTCGCCCGCTCGATCTCGCGCACCACGATATTCTCGGCCATCGTCTCTCCTCCCGTCCGCTACCAAGCGCCGGCCGCCTCGCTCTCGGCCGGCCGCACGGGCCCGAGCTTATCAAACCCGATCAACGGGTTGAACCGAAATGGCGCGGCCGCATGGCGGACTTGCGTGCGCGAGGTCGGGCGTGCCTTGGCCCCGCAGGCGCGCTATAATCGCGGCCAACCCAACGCTGGACGGAAACTTCCGAGGAGAGCGCCATGCCGTTGAATACCCTCGCCCATGTCTCGATCCGCACCAAGAAGCTCCAGGAAACGCGCGACTTCTACGTCGACGTGCTCGGCCTCGTCGACGGCGACCGGCCGCCCTTCGATTTCCCCGGCAATTGGCTCTATCTCGGGACCGAGGCGGTCGTGCACCTGATCGGCATCGACCCGAAGCGGCCGAGCACGACCGCGGCCTATCTGGGCGAGCGCGACATCGACAACGGCAAGACCACCGGCGCCTTCGACCACGCCGCCTTCTTCGCGACCGACTTCGCGGGCGTGCGCGAGCGCATGGTCAAGAAGGGCGTCAAGTTCTTCGAGCGCCAGGTACCGCTCGTGGGCCTGCGCCAGATCTTCATCCACGATCCGAACGGCATCCTGGTCGAGCTCAACTTCCCGGCGCTCGAGGCGACCGACGCGAAGAAGCCCGCCGCCCAGAAGTCGGCCGCCAAGAAGAGGGAAAAAGCGCACGCCGGCGCGATGTAGCCCGGCGACCGCGCGCCCGTCCCCATGACCGAGCCCGCCAAGCACGCGGCTGGCGCGAGCCGTGCCGAGACGATCGCGCGCGCCGCGGCGTTGGTGCCCGGCATCCGCGCGCGCGCGGCCGAGGCCGAGCGTACGCGCCGCCTTCCCGAGGCGACGATGCGCGAGCTCCACGAAAGCGGGCTCCTGCGCGTGCTCCAGCCGCGGCGCGTCGGCGGCGCCGAGCTCGATTACGGACTCCTGGTCGAGATCGGCGCCATCTTCGGAGCCGCCTGCGGCTCGACCGCGTGGGTCTGGGGCAATCTCGCGAGCCATCATTGGATGCTCGCGATGTGGCCGGCGCGCGCGCAGCACGAGATTTGGGGTGCCGACCCCGACGCCGTGATCGGCTCGGCCTTCGTGTTCCCGAGCGGACGCGCGAAGAAGGTTCCGGGCGGCTACGAAGTCTCGGGCCGCTGGCCCTTCTCGAGCGGCATCGTGCATTCGAGCTGGCTCATGGTGGGGGCCATGGTCGAGGCGGCCGAGGGTGCGGCACCCGAGATGCGCATGTTCCTCCTCCCGCCCGGCGGCTACAGCGTGATCGACACCTGGCACGTCTCGGGCCTGTGCGCGACCGGGAGCCACGATGTGAGCTGCGCGACGCTCTTCGTCGCCGACGATTTCACCCTCTCGGTCGAGGACACGAAACGCGCGACGGCACCCGGCTTGAAGCTCAATCCGGGTCCGCTCTACCGCATTCCGGTCTTCGCCGCCTTCTCCTACATCATCACGGGCGCCCTTCTCGGGATGTCCGAGGGTGCGGTCGAGCATTACACGGCCGAGGCCAAGAAACGCGCGAGCAGCTATACGGGCGGGCGCATGGCCGAATTGGCGCCGGTCCAGATCAAGATCGCGGCGGCGAGCGCGTCGTGCGACGCGGCGCGCTTGCTCATGGTCGAGGATTGCCGCCAGCTCGCGGCGCAAGCCGAGGCGAACGAGACGCCCGACGAGCTCGCGCGCGGCCGCTACCGGCGCAATTCCGCCTTCGCGGCCAAGCTCTGTCTCGAGGCGGTCGATCTCATGGTGGCGGCGTCGGGCGGTGCCGGCATTTACGACAAGAACCCGATCCAACGCGCCTTCCGCGACGCCCACGCGGCGGCGTCCCACATCTCGCTCACTTGGGATGCGGCGGCCACGATCTACGGCCGCGTGGCGCTGGGATTGCCATCGGGGAACGCGACGATCTAGCGGACCATAGGCCCGGACGCCGTCATGCGCGGGCTTGGCCCGCGCATCCACGAATTTCCGTTTTCGACGACATTAAAGACATGGATGCCCGGGACTCGACCGTCGGTCGGCCCGGGCATGACGGATCGAGGATCGGCTCGCGCGGCGCGACGCGCGCTACGCCTTTGCCCTACCCCTTCGCCTTCGCGTCTTCGACCGCCAAGCGCGTCCTCATCCTTCGAGACGCTTCGCTCCTCAGGATGAGGACGTTCGGATCCTCGCCTCACCCTGAGGAGGCCCGAAGGGCCGTCTCGAAGGGCGAGGCGAGGATCGGCTCGCGCGGCGCGACGCGCGCTACGCCTTTGCCGGCCCCCTCGCCTTCGCGTCTTCGACCGCCAAGCGCGTCCTCATCCTTCGAGACGCTTCGCCCTCAGGATGAGGACGTTCCGATCCTCGCCTCACCCTGAGGAGGCCCGAAGGGCCGTCTCGAAGGGCGAGGCGAAGCATCGATCGCGCGGCGCGACGCGCGCTACGCCTTTGCCGGCCCCCTCGCCTTCGCGTCCTCGATCGCGCGCCAGACGCGCTCGGGTGTGGCCGGCATATCGATGTGCCGGATGCCGTAGGCCGAAAGCGCGTCGACCACCGCGTTCATCACCGCCGGCAGCGAGCCCGCGCAGCCCGCCTCGCCGCAGCCCTTGACCCCGAGCGGATTGGTCGTGCAGGGCACGGGGTGCGAGATGAATCCGATCTCGACCGTGTCGGATGCGCGCGGCATGGCGTAATCCATGTAGGAGCCGGTCAAGAGCTGCCCGTCCGCGTCATAGACCGCCCGCTCCATGAGCGCCTGGCCGATCCCCTGCACCACGCCGCCATGGACCTGGCCCGCGACCATGAGGGGATTGAGCAGGGTCCCGAAATCGTTGACCGAGGTGTACTTGACCACCTCGGCGACGCCGGTCTCGGGGTCGATCTCCACCTCGGCGATGTGGCAGCCGTTGGGATAGGCGGACGGCACGCCCTCGAACACATGGTCGACGTCGAGCGTATGGGGCGCCGCGTCGGGGAGGGCCAGGCCCTCCTGGAGCCGCGCCGCCAGATCCATGATCCCGATGCCGCGGTCGGTGCCGGCGATGCGGAAGCGCCCCTCGGCGAATTCGATGTCGACGGTCGCGGCCTCGAGCAGGATGGAGGCGATCTCCTTCCCCTTCGCGATCACCTTCTCGCTCGCCTCGACGATGGCGCCGCCGCTGTTCATCGCCGAGCGCGAGCCACCGGTGCCGCCGCCGACCACGAGCCGGTCGCTGTCGCCCTGGACCAGGTTGATGCGCTCGAAGGGAACGCCGAGCTTCTGGCTCAGCACCTGGGCGAAGGGGGTCGCGTGGCCCTGGCCGTAATCGAGCGTGCCGGTCACGATGGTGACGGTGCCGTCGCGCTCGAAATGAAGCCCGCCCATCTCCTTGCCCTGGGCCGCGGTGACCTCGAGGAAATTCCCGATGCCGCGCCCGCGCAGCTTGCCGCGCGCCGCACTCTCGGCCTTGCGGCGCTCGAAGCCGCGCCAATCGGCACTCTCGAGCGCCTCCGCGAGCACGGCGGAGAACGCGCCGCTGTCGTAGACGCCGCCCGACGACGCCCTGAAGGGCAGCTCCTCGGGCCGGATGTGGTTCTGCCGCCGGAGCTCGACCGGATCGAGGCCGAGCTCGGCCGCCGCGGTCTCGACCAGGCGCTCCATGTAGTAATTGCCCTCGGGCCGCCCGGCGCCGCGATAGGCGCTCACCGGGGTCGTGTGGGTGAGCGCGCACACCATCGACACTTCGAGAAGCGGCGTGCGGTAGAGGCTCGCCGCGTTCTTCATCACGTTGAGGGTCGAGGGCATCGGCATCACGTTGCCCACATAGGCGCCGAGATTGGCGTGGCCCGAAATGCGCACGGCGAGGAAATTATGCTCGGCGTCGAGCGCGAGCTCGGCCGTCACCTCATGGTCGCGGCCGTGGGTGTCGGAGAGGAAGCTGCCCGAGCGGTCGTCGGTCCATTTGGCCGGCCGGCCATGGACGCGCGCGGCGTGGAACAGGCAGACATATTCGGGATAGGCCGCGGCCTTCATGCCGAACGAGCCGCCGACGTTCCCCGCCACGACGCGCACCTTGTCGAGCGGAACGCCGAGAATGTCGTTCGCGAGCTGGTTGCGCAGGCCGAATGCCCCCTGGCAGCCGACATGGATGGTCCAGCGCCCGGTCGCGGCATCGTGCGCGGCGACGGCGGCGCGCGGCTCCATGGCGCTCACCACGAGCCGGTTGTTGACGATCCCGAGGCGCGTCACGTGCGCCGCGCGCTCGAACGCTTCCGCGACCTTGGCCGCGTCGCCGTAATGATAGTCGAGAATGACGTTGCCCGGCACGTCGTCGTAGACGAGCGGCGCCCCCGGCGCGACCGCATCGCGCGCGCGCACCACCGTGGGCAAGGGCTCGATCTCGAGCTCGACCGCGTCCGCCGCGTCCTTGGCCTGAAATGCGGTCTCGGCGACCACGAAGGCGACCGGATCGCCCACGAAGCGCACCCGGTCCTGCGCGAGCGCGCGGCGCACCGGCTTCTTCATCGCCGAGCCGTCGCGGTTCGGGAAATTGATGATGGTCTTGAAGGTGCCGAAGCCGGCCGCATCCACGTCGGCCGCGCTATAGATGCCGAGCACGCCGGGCATGGCCTTGGCCGCCTCGGTCCCGATCGAGCGCAAGATGCCGTGCGCATGGCGGCTCCGCACGATCGCGACGTGGCATTGGCCCGGAAGGTTGACGTCGTCCGTGTAGCGGCCGCGTCCGGTCAAGAGCTTCGCGTCCTCCTTCCGCGGCAGCGCCTGGCCGATCGCGACGATGCCGGAAGCCTCCTTGGAGGGGCCCGCCGAGGGGCTTGCGCCGTTTTTGCCGCCGATTGCGTCCATGAGCTCCCTCTTCGCACCCCAATCCGTCTCGTGCCGCTGTCCCGCCGCGCCCGCCGATCCTACTTCGAGTCGACGAAGACTCACGCGGCCTCGGCGGCCCGACGAATTTGCGCCGGCGCCACCTTAATAATGAAGCTTGCTGCAGCGCCCAAGTCCGGATTTAAGGCGCTCGCGCCGAAAATTCCAGCATCGGCGATTCGTTTTTCATTTCAAATAGTTATCCACAAGACGCTCAGCGCCCCCGGGGCCGGCCGCGGGGGTGCCGAAAAGAACGCCACAAGGCCCGCCGCGGCCAAAGCTCACAACCTCGTGTGTTTCCCGCCACGCCGGCCGCAAACCCTTCATCTTTCGTCCTATCGCTGGTATGGTCGGCGCCGGAGAGTTGGGGGAGGGACGTCGAACAGAAACAAAGGGCGGTTCGGCAACGATGCGCATTCTCGTTTGTGACGACGACGAAAAGTCCCACTCGCTTGCAGATGCGATCTTCAAAGACACCGGGGTGACCGTCGAGCATGCGCTCGACGCGGTCTCGGCCGAGGCTGCGGTCCGCAAGGGCGGCTATAGCCTGGTGCTGATGGACATCGACATGCCGAGCTTCAGCGGCATCAAGGCGGTGAACTGGATCCGCTCGATGTCGGGCCAGGGCTCGCAGGTGCCGATCATCGCCCTCACCAGCCATACCGCGGCGGAATACGAGCAGAAATGCCTCGCCGCCGGCATGAACGGCTTCATCGAGAAGCCGCTGCGCCGCGCCTCCCTCACCCAGGTGATCAACAAGATCCTGAACGTCCGTTAGGACGGCGGCCCGGCGGCCCCGGCGCGCAGAAGCTCGGCGCGGCCCCAATTTTGACTCGCCGCCCGCGCGGCGGGCGGGCAATATCGCGTGCGGCAATAAGCGGCTCGGGAGGAGGGTTCCATGGAACGGCGCCATTTGGGCAAGCTCGAGGTCTCGGCGGTCGGCCTCGGCTGCATGAGCATGACACCGATCTACGGCCCGCCCGACCCCGAGAGCGCCATCGCCACGATCCGCCGCGCGCCCGAGCTCGGCATCGACTTCATCGACACGTCCGACGCCTACGGCGCCGGCGCCAACGAGGAGCTGGTGGGCCGCGCGCTCGAGGGGCGGCGCGACCAATTCGTGCTCGCGACCAAGTTCGGCAATCTGCGCAATCCCGACGGCACGCCCGCGGTCAACGGCAAGCCCGACTATGCGATCGCCTGCTGCGAAAAGAGCCTGAAGCGCCTCAAGACGGACGTGATCGACCTCTACTTCATCCACCGGGTCGATCCGGACGTGCCGATCGAGGATACGGTGGGCGCGCTCGCGACCCTCGTGAAGCAGGGCAAGGTGCGCCACATCGGCATCTCCGAGGCGAGCGTCAAGACCATCCGGCGCGGCCACAAGGTGCATCCCTTCGCCGCGGTCCAGACCGAGTACTCGCTCTGGACCCGCGACGTGGAAAGCGACGTGCTGCCCACCTGCCGCGAGCTCGGCATCGGCTTCGTCGCCTATTCGCCCCTCGGGCGCGGCTTCCTCACCGGCACCATCAGCGACCCGAACGCGCTCTCCGAAAAAGACGGGCGGCGCAACATGCCGCGCTTCAAGGGCGAGAATTTCGCGCATAACGCCAAGCTGCTCGGCGAATTCCGCGCGCTCGCCGCGACGGAGAAATGCACGCCCGCGCAGCTCGCCCTCGCGTGGGTGCTCACGCGCCGGCCGCCGGTGGTGCCGATCGCGGGCACGAGCCACGTGAAATGGCTCGAGGAGAACGCGGCGGCGGAGAAGCTCAGGATCTCGGTCGCGACCCTCGAGCGGCTCGATGCGCTCTTCAAGCCCGGCATCGCGCTCGGCGAGCGTTACGCGCCCGCGATGATGGCGCGCGTCGGCATCTAGCGGCGCGCAGCGCTGTCGAGGAGGCGCGCCATGATCGAGACCGGGATCGAGTCCGAAACGCGTTTCGCCTTCCGCCGCTTCGACGCCGCCCTCGGCGCCGAGATCGAGGGGCTCGACCTCGCCTACCCGCTCGACGATGCGACCTTCGCCGCCGTGCGCCGCGCCTTCCTCGCGAGCGAGGGCGTCCTCGTGTTCCGCGACCAGCATCTTTCGCCCGCCCAGCACGTCGCCTTCAGCCGCCGCTTCGGCCCGCTCATGATCCACGTGCTGAAGCAGTATCTCCTCGAGGGCTATCCCGAAATCCTCAAGGTCTCGAACGTGATCGAGAACGGCAAGCCCGTGGGCCTGGGCGATGCGGGGCGCAACTGGCATTCCGATCTCTCCTACGCGCCTGAGCCGAGCCTGGGCTCGCTCCTCTACGCGCTCGAGCTCCCGGCCGAGGGCGGCGACACCTCTTTCGCCAACATGTACGCGGCCTACGAAGCGCTGCCCGACCCGATCAAGCGCCGCATCGAGGGAAAACGCGCCGCCCATTCCTACAGCCACAGCTACGACCGGTTCCACGGCTCGACGTTCCGCCCGCCCCTTTCGCGCGAGCAGAAGGACGCGGTGCCGGAAGTCGCGCATCCGGTCGTGCGTACGCACCCCGAGACCGGGCGCAAGGCGCTCTTCGTCAACGAAGGCTTCACCTCGCGTATCCTCGATCTGCCGGAGGAGGAAAGCCGGGAGTTGCTGGCATTCCTCTTCGCCCACAGCGCCGAGCCGCGTTTTGCCTATCGCCATCGCTGGCGGCCGCACGATCTCGTGTTCTGGGACAATCGCTGCGCGCTTCACCTCGCCCATGGCTGCCCGCCCGAGCTGCGGCGCCACATGCACCGCACGACGGTCAAGGGCGATCGGCCTTATTAAGGCGACCGGCCGTATCAGGGCGCGCGGCGTTCAGCTGATCGCGACGAGGTTGGCATTGCCGCCGGCGGCGGCGGTGTTGATGCTGAGGGAGCGCTCTTCGAGCAATCCTTCGAGCGCGTAATCGGCGCGCCCGGCGACGAGCTCGGCACTCGCAACACCCTGGACCTGGACGATGGGACCCGGCCACGCGGCCGCCCGGCTCATCGCATCCAAGAGCCGCTCGCGCTCGCCCTCGACCAGGATCGCGGCGAACGCGCCGCCTTGGGTCCAATCGGCCACGCGCGCGACGCGGCGCGCGAGGGCGTCGGGCAAATTCCCGAGCATGGAGACGAGCAAGGCGGGTGCCGCGATCGCGGCGTCGTTCCCGGTCGCGAGCACGGCACCCAGCTGCAGCAGGAGTCCGGCCTCGCTCTCGGGCAAAAGCAGGATCGTGCCGCGCGGATGGAGCGAATAAAGATTCTGCTCGCCCACCGGGCCCGGAAGCTCGATCTCGGCGCCGAGGAGCGAGCGCTCGGCATAGCCCGCGCAGCGCTCGGCCTCGCTCATGCGGCCCTGCATGCGCAGCCAGGCGGCGTAGGTGCGCGCGGGGGCGCGCGCCTCGTCCGAGCCCGGCGCGCCGACATCGGGCGCTGGCGCGCGGCGTAGCAGGCGCCAAAGATAAAGCGGCCCGCCCGCCTTGGGCCCGGTGCCCGAAAGCCCGTGGCCCCCGAAAGGCTGCACGCCCACGACCGCGCCGATCGTGTTGCGGTTGACATAGACGTTGCCGGCGCGGATTTGCGCCGCCACGCGCTCGACGGTGCCGTCGATGCGCGTGTGAAGCCCGAAGGTGAGCCCGTAGCCGGTCGCATTGATGCGCTCGACCAGGCGATCCATTTCGGGGCGCCGGTAGCGCAGCACATGGAGCACCGGGCCGAACACCTCGCGCTCGAGCTCGTCGATACGCTCGATCTCGACGAGGGTGGGCGGAAAGAAGGTGCCGTGGTCCGTCTCGGCCGGAAGCGGCAACGCCTCGATGCGCCGCCCGCGCGCGCGCATCGCGTCGACATGGCGCCGGAGATTGGCCGCGGCCTCGGCCGTGATCACGGGGCCGATGTCGGTCTCGAGCCGGTCGGGATTGCCGATGCCGAGCTCGGCGAGCGCGCCCTTGAGCATTTCGAGCATACGCGGCGCCGCCTCCTCCTGGAGGCACAAGACGCGCAACGCCGAGCAGCGCTGGCCCGCGCTGTCGAAGGCGGACGCGATCACGTCGGCGACCACCTGCTCGGGCAGCGCCGAGGCGTCGACGATCATGGCGTTCTGGCCGCCGGTCTCGGCGATGAGCGGGATGGGCGACCCGTCGGGCGCCAAGCGCGTCGAGAGCTGGCGCTGGATCAGGCGTGCGACCTCGGTCGAGCCGGTGAACATCACGGCGCGCGTTGAGGCGTGGCCGACGAGCGCGGCCCCCACCTCGCCCGCCCCGGTCAGGAGCTGCACGGCGCCCGACGGAACGCCCGCCTCGCGCAATACGCGCACGGCGAGATAGGCGATGAGCGGCGTCTCCTCGGCGGGCTTCGCGAGCACCGTATTGCCCGCGGCGAGCGCCGCCGCGATCTGGCCCACGAAAATCGAAAGCGGAAAGTTCCAGGGGCTGATGCATACCGTCGGCCCGACCGGCTCGTGCGCCGCGCGCGCGAGCTTGGTGCGCGCCTCGAGCGCGTAGTAGCGGAGGAAATCGACCGTCTCGCGTACCTCGCCGACCGCGTTCGCGACCGTGCGTCCCGCCTCGCGTACGATGAGGCCGAGAAGGCTCTCCATCCGCGCCTCGAAGAGATCGGCGGCGCGTTCGAGGATGGCAGCGCGCGCGGCCGCCCCCGTCGCGGCCCAAGCCGGGCCGGCATCGAGTGCGAAGCGGAACGCGGCCTCGATGTCGGCGGGCGACGCCTCCACCACCTCGCCCACCTGGTCGCGCCGGTCGGCGGGATTGAGCACGGGACGCGCGTCGCCCGCGCGCGCGCCGTCGGCCAAAAGCGGTGCCGCGCGCGTGGGAGCGCCCGCGCTGTCTTTGAGCGTCGCCGCGAGAGACGCGAGCGTCTTCTCGTTCGCGAGGTCGAGGCCGCGCGAGTTCGCGCGCGCGGGGCCAAAGAGTGCCCGCGGCAACGCGATGCGCGCGTGGGGTGCCCCCAAAGGCTCGACGGCGCGCGCGAGCGACGCCGGATCCTGCACCAGCTCGTCGACCGAGACGTTTTCGTCCGCCAGGCGGTTGACGAAGGAGCTATTGGCGCCGTTCTCGAGGATGCGGCGCGCGAGATAGGCGAGCAGCGTCTCGTGGCTTCCGACCGGCGCATAGATGCGGCAGGGCCGCTTCAAGGGCCGCACCACCTCGCTATAAAGCGGCTCGCCCATGCCGTGAATGCAC
>DATJLQ010000076.1:0-6248 GCA_035509415.1 Alphaproteobacteria bacterium | reverse complement strand
GGGCCCCCGGGACCGGCCGTCGGCCGGCCCGAGGCCAAGCTTCACGTCCCGGTGATCCACGTCTTTCCAGCGCTAAGGCGTGGATGGCCGGACCAAGTCCGGCCATGACCCATGCCAGGATTTCAAACTGAGGCACTACTCATGGGCCGCGCATGGCACTTTGCATTGCCTAGCCGCTTCGATCTATCATCGCGCCGCCGCCGCGTCCGGCGGGTCGATTCGGTCGAGCGATGACAAGGAGGAACGATGGTCCGCACATGGCATTTCGCCTCGATATCCGCGCGCGCGGCACTGCTGGCGCTGGCTCTTCTGGGCGCCGTCTCGATCGGCGCCGCGGCGCCCGCCCGCGCCAACGAGCGCAGCGCCGTCCTCAAGGCGAACGAGGGCTTCTACAAGGCCCTCAACGAGATGTTCCAAGGCAATGTCGAGCCCATGATCGCGGTCTGGTCCCACGCCAACGACGTGACCTACATGGGGCCGACCGGGAATTTCGAGCATGGCTGGGACGCCGTGCTCAAGGACTGGCAGGGCCAGGCCGCGATGAAGCTCGGCGGCATCGTGACTCCCGAGGAGATCAGCCCGATCGTGGGCAAGGACGTGGCGGTCGTGAGCGACTACGAGAAGGGCGAGAACACCAACGCCAAGGGCCAGGTGGAGCGCCTCAGGCTGCGCGCGACCAACATCTTCCGCAAGGAGCACGGCGTGTGGAAGATGGTCGGCCACCACACCGACACCCTGCCCTATCTCGCGAAATAGCGCGCCCGCCGCGCCGGAAGGAGCATGTCATGCTAACGGACCATCAGCAGCGAATGGTCGCGTTGTTCGAGCAGCACGTGGGCGCCGAGCTCGCGAGCGACCTCGACACCACGCTCGCGACCATGAGCGACGAGCCCCATCTCCACAACGTGCCCACCAATGTGGGCGGCTTCGGCCGCGCGGGCGTGCGCGCGTTCTACCGCGATCGGCTGATCGGCCAGTTCTTCCCGCCCGACGTCAAGATGACCTCGGTCTCGCGTACCGTGGGCGAGGACCGGCTGGTGGAGGAGCTCGTGATCGCCTTCACCCACACCAAGGCGATCGATTGGCTCTTGCCCGGGATCGCGCCCACGAACAGGCCCGTGGAGGTCGCGTTCGTCGTCGTGGTCGGCTTCAAGGGCGACAAGGTGGATTACGAGCATATCTATTGGGACCAGGCGACGGTGTTGGCGCAGGTCGGGCTGATCGACGCGACGAAGCTTCCCGTGGTGGGCGTCGAAGGCGCGCGGCGCGTCCTCGACCCGAAGCTTCCGCCGCGCAAGTTCTGAGAATGATCTAAGCGCCGGCCTTGCGCCGGTGCGCGACGCGGCGCGCGGCCCCGATCTCGTCGGGCACCACGAGCCCGCTCGAGAGGATCATCTTCATCGCGTCCTCGACCGTCATCGAGAGCGGGATCACCTTGTCGCGCGGCAGCACCACGAGGTAGCCCGAGGTCGGGTTCGGCGTCGTGAGCACCATGATGGTGACCACGTCCTCCTTGAAGTGGGCGCGGATCTCGGCCGCGGTCTCGGTCGTGACCAGGGCCAGCGTCCAGGCACCCTCGCGCGGCCATTCCACCAGCACCACCTGGCGGAACGCGTTCGCGTGCCGGCCGAACACCGCCTCGACCAGCTGCTTCACGGCGCCGTAGATGCCGTTCAGGACCGGCATGCGCGTGAACACGAAATCGTTGAGGCGCACCAGCACGCGGCCGAGATAGCCCGCGGTGAGCGAGCCCACGAGGGTCACCAGCACCACGACGATGACGAGCCCGAGCCCCGGAATGCCGAACGGGAGATAGGTGTTGGGGTTGTAGCGCGCCGGGATGAGCGGCGTCACGTGGCCGTCGACGAAATGCAGCACCAGATAGGCGATGTAGAAGGTGATGCCGACCGGTGCCAGCACGAGGATGCCGGCGAAGAAATAGGCGCGCAATCGTCCCGCGACCGTGAGATGCATCGGCGGCGTCGCCGCGGCCGCTTTCTCCGGCGCGTCCCCCGTCTCGCTCGGCGCGGTTTTCTTGCTCATGGGATTCGACCCATTCTCCTCCAACGATCGCGCGCGGGCAACAGCGCCGCCGCGCGTCAGCCCGCGAAGAACGACTCGAGCTCGGCCGCGGTCTCCTCGGGCCGCTCCTCGGCGAGGAAGTGGCCGCACTCGAGGGCGCGGCCGCGCACGTCGCGGAAGCGCTCGCGCCAGGTCGCGAGCACGTCGAAGCTCCGATCCATGAAGCCGCGCTTCCCCCAAAGGGCGAGCAGCGGCACCGAAGGGCGATGGTCGAGATCGGCCTCGTCATGCTCGAGATCGATCGAGGCCCCCGCGCGGTAATCCTCGCAAGTCGCGTGAATGGTCGCGGGGTCGCGGAAGCAACGCCCATAGTCCGCGAACGCCTCGGGCGCGAAGCAGCCTTTGTCCGCCGACCAATGGCCGAGCTTGGCCTTGAGGAAGTAATCCGGATCGGCGCCGATCATGCGCTCGGGCAGGCCGTTCGGCTGGATCAAAAAGAACCAGTGGTAGTAGCCGGTCGCGATCGCCTTGTCGGTCGCGGCGTAGAGCGTGCGCGTGGGCACGATGTCGAGGAACGCCGCCTTGAGCACGCGCGCCTCGTGGTCGAGCACGAGCCGGTGCGCGACGCGCCCGCCGCGATCGTGGCCCGCGAGATGAAAGCGCCGGTGCCCGAGCGCGCTCATCGCCTCGGCCATGTCGCGCGCCATCGCGCGCTTCGAATAGGGGGCGTGGTCCGGCGTCGTCGGCGGCTTCGACGAATCGCCGTAGCCGCGCAGGTCGGCGCACACGACGGTGAAGCGCTCGGCGAGCCGCGGCGCCACCTTGTGCCACATGGCGTGGGTCTCGGGGTAGCCGTGAAGCAGCAGGAGCGCCGGTCCCTTCCCGCCATGGACCAGCGCGATCTCGGCGCCCGAGGTCTTGAGGCGCGCGCGGGCGAAGCCCTCGAACATGGCAGCCCCTACTTCGACATCGCCTCCTCGGCCTTGGTCACGTCGGACATGCAGCGGTCCTCGTCGCCCTGGAGATGCTCGCTTTGGGCGTGCTGGAGCAACGCCTGGACCGCTTGGCGCTTCCCGGGATCGGTGACGGCGTTGACCATCTGCTGGGCGCGCTGGAGCTCGGCCGCGCAGGTGTTCGCGCGGGCGCTTCCCGGTGCCGCGCACAGAACCGCGAGCGTCGCGGCGGCGAGCAAGGGCAGGACGAAGACGGCAAAATGCCCGAAGGCGCTTGGGACTCGGCGACTCATCGTTCGGCTCCTCGAATGGGCAATCCCCGCTAAGCGAGCGAGAGCGAGACTGTGAGCGCGGCCAGGGCCGGGGACAAGAAAAATTTCGCCGATCACGCGCCGTCACATCTCCGTTATCGCGCTCGCGCCTGGCGACTCGCGCGCCTAAGATCGGGCGTTCCCCCGAGTCGCCGTTGCGCCGATGAGGTTCCCATGTCGCTCCAGCCCCGGCTCGTCTCGCTCGCGACCGCCGTGCCGCGCCACGTGCTGCGCCAGGCCGAGGCCTGCGCGATCGGCCGCGCCGTGTTCAAGCGCCACCCGGAGCGCTTCGAGCGCCTGATAGGCGTCTACGGCAATGCCGGCATCGAGACGCGTTATTCCTGCGTGCCGCCCGACTGGTACCTCGAGCGCCATGGCTGGCGCGATCGCACGCGTCTCTTCATCGAGCACGCGACCGAGCTTTTGGCGCGCGCAACGCTCGATTGCCTCGCGCGCGCCGGGCTCGGCGTCGGCGACGTCGATGCGATCGTCGCCTGCTCGAGCTCGGGCATCGCGACCCCGAGCCTCGACGCGTTGATCATGGAGCGGCTCGGCATGCGGCGCGACCTGCGGCGCCTGCCGATCTTCGGGCTCGGCTGCGCGGGCGGCGTGCTCGGACTCGCGCGCGCGGCGGAGATGGCGCGCGCGGCGCCGGGCGAGCGCGTCCTCTTCCTCGTGGTCGAGCTGTGCGGCCTCACCTTCCGGCCCAACGACCAATCGAAGAGCAACGTGATCGCGACGGCCCTTTTCGGCGACGGGGCGGCGGCGGCGCTCATCGTCTGCGCCGAAAACGAAACGGCTCCTGCCCTCGTCGCCTCGGGCGAGCATACTTGGCCGGCCTCGCTCGACGTCATGGGATGGCGCGTGCGCGACGACGGACTCGGTGTCCTGTTCTCGCGCGACATCCCGGCGCTCGTGCGCAGCGGCTATCGCGCCGCGATCGACCGTTTCCTCGCGCGCCAGCGTCTCGGGCTCGCCGACATCGGCGCGTTCCTGTGCCATCCGGGGGGCGCCAAGGTGCTCGCGGCCCTCGAGGAGGCGTTCGAGCTGCCTCAGGGCGGCCTCGGCCACGCGCGCGAGGTGTTGCGGCGCTACGGCAACATGTCGGCCGCGACGGTGATGTTCGTGCTCGAGCGGGCACTCGCGGCGGGCGCCTTGCCGCGTCACGCGCTCCTGAGCTCGCTCGGCCCGGGCTTCACGGCTGCGTTCCTGCTGATCGAGGGCGCGGCGGATGCGGCGGCAGCGCCTACGCGGAGTGCCGCATGAGTTTGGCACTCGCCCTCGTCCTCGCGGTGGCGCTCGAGCGTCTCGTCGAGCTCGTCATCGCGCGGCGCCATTCCCAGGCGTTGCTCGCCGAGGGCGGGGTCGAGCACGGCGCCTGGCAGGTCACCGCTTTCATCCTGCTGCACGGCGCCTGGCTCGCGGCGCTCGCTGCCGTCGCGTGGCAAGGGGCGGCGCTCCAATGGACCTTCGTCGTCCTCTACGGTCTTCTGTTGGTCGCGCGGATTTGGACGATGGCGAGCCTCGGGCGCTTCTGGACCGTGCGCGTGATCACGCTGCCGGCCGCACCCTTGGTGAAGCGCGGACCCTATCGCTGGTTGCGACACCCGAACTATCTGGTGGTGATCGGCGAGGTCGCGATCCTGCCCTTGGCGCTCGGCACCTGGCGTTTGGCGCTTCTGTTCTCGATCTTGAACCTGGCGCTCGTCGCCGCGCGTATCCGGGTCGAGGACGCGGCCCTCGCCCCCCGGCGCGGCTGAGCGGCTTTAGGGGGCGACTTCGACCACGCCGAATCCGATGAGGTCGCCCGCGAACTTGATCACGTCGGCCTCGCAGGTCTTGGGGTCGATTTCGAACGCCTCCTCGAGCAAGGCGCACAGCTCGGCGACCGACTTCGGCGTGTCGAGCGCGTGCCAGATCGCCGACGCGATCGCGTTAAGCCCGTAATAACCGCCCTCGCTCACGCTCATCATCACCGATTCCTCGGCACCCACGCCGGCGATGAGCACGTCGCTGCGGCGCCGGAGGCGCGTCTCGCGCGTGACCGCGACCGTGCTCACGCGCTTGGCCCCGCGAGCTTCGCTTGGATCCAGCAATTCACCGCGAAGCGCGAATCCATGAATCGGCGCGACGGACACGCGACCGGCCGCACCTCGTGGCGCGCCCAGGAGGGGAAGACGAGCAGCATGTTGCGCTCGGGCTCGAAATCGACGTAGGCGGGCTCGCGCTCGTCGCGCTGGAAATCGAACAGCCGAAGCGCGCCGCCGGTATAGGCCTTGGGCTCGCGGTGGACGTAATAGACGCCGCTGATGACGCGCACGCTGTTGAGGTCGGTCTTGCGGCCCGAATAGGTGTCGATGTGCGGCAAGTAGAACGCGCCGTCATTGTGCGCGACGAGCTCGACCTCGATACGCGCTTCCTCGAACGGGGTGACGCGGAGGCGCGTCGTCAGGCTCGGGATGAGGGCGCGAACCTTTTCCTGCAGCAAGGCATCGAAGCGGCCGAAATCGGACAGCACGCTCGAGACGCGGATGGTCGGCACGTGCGTCCCGTCATAAAGCGTCGAGGGTGCGAACTCGGCCTCGTGCGCCTCGGCGTAGTCGAGCAGCGCCGTGACGTCCGCCGGGTCGAGGAAATTCCGGATCACTTGATAGGGTGGCGCCAGGCGCGGCGCCTGGGCCGCGTGCGCGCCGGCCGTCGTTTCGGGCGTCAAGGGTGCTGCCTCGCTTCCGCCCGGGCCTCGTTTCCGACCCGGCCTCGTTACCGACCGGGCGCGAGCCTAACAAGTTCCCACCCCGCTTGCCAGGGTCGCCCCGGAGGGGTAGTGGGTCAATTTCACCTCATCCTTCGAGACGCGCCCTATGGGCGCCCTCAGGATGAGGTGAACCTCCATCGATCCAAACCCTCATCTTGAGGAGCAGCCCGGCGGCCTTCGGCCGGCCCTTCGATCCGAAGGACGCGG